>CAXTFI010000040.1:0-30168 GCA_964243255.1 uncultured Hymenobacter sp. | reverse complement strand
GCCGCACCAACCTGCTGGCCCGGCCCGACCGCCGCGAGGCGCTGCGCTGCATCCGGTGCGGGGCCTGCCTCAACGTGTGCCCGGTGTACAAAAACATTGGCGGCCACACTTACGAAACTACTTATTCGGGCCCCATTGGCTCGGTTATCAGTCCGCACCTGTCGGGGCTCAAGGAGCACCAGCACCTGAGCTTTGCCAGCAGCTTGTGCGGGGCCTGCACCAGCGTGTGCCCGGTGCGCATTAACCTGCACAACCTGTTGCTACTCAACCGGCAGGAGAGCGTGCGCGAAGGCCACAACAACGCCACCGAGAAAGCCGCCATCGGCCTCTGGCGCTGGAGCATGCGCCACCGCTGGGCGCTCGACGTGCTGCCCGGCCGCCTCAAGGATTTCAGCCTCGGCTACCTGCTCGACCAGACCGGCTGGCGCAAGCGCCGCGAAAGCCTGAAAGTGGCCGATAAGTCGTTTCGGGAATTGTGGCGGGCGCGGGGTTAGTGCATTATACTTCGTATTATAGTTTCTGTTTGTACATTTGCAAGACACTTTGGTCTTATTGCTACAATAAGTGTGTTTTAATTCACTAGTTTCTTGACACTTTTAAGCGTGACTGTTCAGGAGTTGGGCCAAATATTGAGTAGTTGTCGCAAGCGCCTACACCTCTCGCAAGCCTATGTAGCAATGCTAGCCGGAATATCCAGGCGGCAGCTACTGGAATGGGAGGCGGGGAGGGGTAACCCGAGCTTTGAGCAGCTACAAGCAGTACTAGAAGTAGTGGGGCTAGCGCTTAAAATTGAGCCGAAGCAACTAGTATGAGCCATCGACAAGCAGCAGTTTTTATGAATGAGCAGCGGGCCGGCACCTTGCGCCAAGAGCCTGGGAGGTACGTATTTGAGTATGAGCCAGGGTATTTTGCGGCAGCCGAAATGCCCGCCATCAGCCTGACTATTCCTAAAACGCAACGGGTGCATATTGCAGGGGCGCTATTTCCATTTTTCACGGGTTTGTTAGCTGAGGGCTCCAACCATTCTATGCAAGTACGAGCCTTTCAACTAGATGAGCGAGATGACTTTAGCTTGTTGCTGGCTACTGCCCAGCAGCAAACGATTGGGGCCATCACGGTACGCGAGATTTTGGTATGAACTGCCCTGGTTGCTACCGCCTGCTACGTGGGGCCCAGTTGCGTTTCTGCCCAGCGTGTGCCCAGCTACTTTTTGATGGCCAGCAAGTTAATCCAACGCTGCCCTTTACTGCGCAAGAAATGCCTAGTGCCTTGCAAGAAGACGTGTTGCGGACAATTAAGCGGCTATCAATTTCAGGCGTCCAGTTTAAAGTGTCGATGCAGCTTGAAGCGGCAGCACTTGTCCTAAGTGCCGAGCGCGGCCCCTACGAATATCTCCTCAAGCCGCCGCCACGCAGCTTTGATGTAAAGCTAACGAGCTTTGTGCCTGCCAATGAACACTTTACGATGCAGTTGGCGCGGCAGGTATTTGGGCTGCGCGTGGCGGCTTGCGGCCTGCTGCGCTTTGCTGATGGGCAGCCTGCCGCCTACCTCACGCGGCGTTTCGACGTGCTGCCTACTGGCGAGCGGCTGCTGCAAGAGGATTTTGCGCAGCTAACGGAGCGTAGCCGGGCTACCCACGGCGACAATTTCAAGTATGAAGGCAGCCACGAAGAAATAGCCCGGCTTATTCGCCGCTATGTGCGTGCCGCGCCGCCTGCCCTCGATGAGTTCTTCCGCCTCACGCTCTTCAACTACCTGGTGAGCAACGGCGACGCGCACCTCAAAAACTTCTCGCTCTACCGGCCGCCCAGCGGCGATTATACCCTCACGCCCGCCTACGACCTGCTCAATACCAGCCTGCACGTGCAGGATGGCAACGGCCTGGCGCTCGACCTGTTTGCCGATGATTATGAAACGCCCAGCTTCGTGGCCAACGCTTACCTGGCCTACGACGATTTTCTGGAATTCGGCGTCCGCATCGGGCTGCCGCCCAGCCGCGTGCGCCGCGTGCTGGCCGACCTCGCCGGCCACGAAGAAGCCACGGCCAAGCTGCTAGCCCGCTCCCTGCTAACGGCCGACATGCAGCAAGCCTACGCCGCCAGTCTAACCCAGCGCCGCCAGCGCCTGCGCTACTCGCTGGCGGGCCGGGGCAGCTAAGCCTGCGCCCGGCCCGTACACGGGCCATGTTACTATCAGTTGAATATGGGTTGCGCGTGCTGGCGGGGCTGGCCGGGGGCTGGCTGGTTATCACTACCGTGTCGGCGGCCATTCGCTCGTTTGTGCTGCCCCGCAATGAGTCGGTGCGGCTCAATGTCTTCGTGTTTGCGGGGATAAGGGCGCTGTTTAATTTTGCGGCGCGCCTTGCCAACAACTACGCCCGCCGCGACCGCATTCTGGCGCACTACGCGCCGGTGGGGCTGGTGGCGCTGCCCATTGGCTGGCTGGCTTTGGTGGGGCTGGGCTACACCGGCATCTACTGGGCCCTAGGCGTCGAGGGCTTCACCAAGAGCTACGAGCTGAGCGGCAGCTCACTGCTCACGCTGGGCACTACCAAGCAAAGCGGACTGCTAATCAACGTGTTCAGCTACTCGGAGGCCACGCTGGGACTGCTGCTGCTCACGCTGCTCATTTCCTATATTCCCACCATCTACCAGGCGTTTTCGCGCCGCGAGCTGGTGGTGGCGCAGCTGGAGCTGCGGGCCGGCGTGCCGGCCACCGCGCACGGCCTGGTGCAGTGGCTGGGGCAGGACCAGGATTTGCTCAACGACGATGCCCAGTGGCTGGCCTGGGAGCAGTGGCTGGTGGAGCTCGACGAAAGCCACACCTCGCTGCCGGTGCTGGCGTTTTTTCGCTCGCCGCAGGCGGGGCGCTCGTGGGTGCTGGCGGCCGGCCTCATCCTGGACGCGGCCAACCTGCTGTTTTCGGCGCTCGACGTGCCGCGCTCGCGGCAGGTAGAAATCACCTTCAAAGCGGGCGTGCTGGCGCTCAACCGCATTCACCGCTTTTTTGACCACAAGTCTGAAATCGCGCCCACCGAGCTGCGCACCCCCGAAGAAATGGACGCCACCATGCCCGGCCGGGCCGAGTTTGCCGAGGCTTGGCAGGCCCTGCGCACCGCCGGCCTGGCCCTGCGCGCCGATGAGGAGCTGGCCTGGCAGCACTACCAGGAGCGCCGCGTGCGCTACGAGCCCTCCCTCAAGTTTTTGGGTGAGCTGCTAATGACGCCGCCAACTATTTAATAAGGTATTCACTAACAAATAGTTAGCTTATTCATCAGGCAGGATGTTAACGTCCTGCACCAGCACCAGCTGCTCGATTTCGCGGCCGCGCCGGGTGTTGGCCAGGCCGCCGAGGGCGGTTTCCTTGTAGCGGGTTTCCATGCTCTGGCCCACTTCGCCGAGGGCCGCCACGCACTGGTCGACGGGGATAACCGGGTCGACGCCCGCAATGGCAATCTGAGCTGATGAAAAGGCGATGGCCGCCGCCGAGGCATTGCGCACTACGCAGGGCACCTCCACCAGGCCCGCCACGGGGTCGCAGACCAGCCCCAGCATGCACTGAATGGTGATGGCCACGGCCGCAAACGTCTCCTCTACCGAGCCGCCCAGGCAATACACAATGGCCCCCGCGCCCATGGCCGCGGCCGAGCCGGTTTCGGCCTGGCAGCCGCCCACCGCGCCGGCCAGCGAGGCGTTTTGCTCGATGATGAGCGCCACGCCCGCCGCCACCAGCAGGCCCTCCAAAATCTGGCGGTCGCTGAGCTTATGAATGCGCTGGATGGTGGTGAGCACGCCCGGCAAAATGCCCGAGGCCCCGGCCGTAGGCGCGGCCACCACGCGGCCCATGCAGGAGTTTACTTCCTTGGCTCCTAATGCACTAATTACCAACTCTTTAAATTCAGGCGAAAGTACCGTGATGGGTGAGGCGGCAATCTTCTTGGCCCCGTTGTTTATCATGCCCGAGCGCGAAGTCATGTTGCCGGTCTGGCCCTCGTGCACGGCGTCGCGCATCACGTCGTAGGCCCGCTGCAGGGTGGGCCAAATGGCTTCTTCAGTCGCGCCTTTTTGCTCAATCTCGTAGGCCAGCACGGGCTGGTAGAGCGGCTCGCCAGTGGCGGCGCAGTGCGCCTGCCAGGAAGCAAAATCGGTGAATAAGAGCGACATAGGTAGGGTGGGCTAGCGGGCGGAAAGGAGAATAAAACGAAAGATAAAAAAGAACGTCATGCTGAGCTTGCCGAGGCATCTCGCCTGCACTGTTGGATTAGTAACCCGACTGGCGCGAGCGAGATGCTTCGGCAAGCTCAGCATGACGTTCTACTTTGTCCATGCTAAAGCGCGATATTACGCCGCCGGCTCCTTGGTTGTCACCAGCTTGATGCTGGCCGAGTTGATGCACAGGCGCAGGCCGCTGGGGGCCGGGCCGTCGGGAAAAACGTGGCCCTGGTGGGCATCGCACACGTTGCAGAGCACCTCTACGCGGGTCATGCCGTAGCTCACGTCCTTCTTGTACTTAATGGCATCTTCCTCAACGGGTTGCGTAAAGCTGGGCCAGCCGGTGCCGCTCTCAAACTTGGTGCGCGAGTCGTAGAGGGGCGTGCCGCAGCACACGCAGGCGTAGAGGCCGGCCTCGTGGGCCTCGCAGTATTCGCCGGTGAAGGCGCGCTCGGTGCCGTGCTCGCGCGTTACGTGGTATTGCTCGGGCGTGAGCTGGGCTTTCCACTCGGCGGCGGTTTTCTCAACGCGGCGGGGTGGGGTAGGGGCGCCGTGGTTGGCCAGGCGGATAACGTCGTTCCAGGTTTGCATCGTGGGGGTTGGCTTTTATAAAAGAAAGGCAGCGAACAAATTGCTTGCTGCCAAAACGCAAATCAGGAAACGGAAGTTTACGTGCCCTAGCCTTCGGCCTAGCGCTTCAGCGCAAAATCCTGCTGTTGCCCGGTGCGCCTGCGCACCACCACGCGGTAACGGCCGGGGCCCAGCGCCAGGGCGGTGGCATCGGCCGGGCCAGCCAGCTCGATTACATCAACTGGCACGGCCTCGGCGGGCTCGCCGGCTACGTAGGCCAGCACCTGGCAGGGAAAGGGCACGGTGACCCTGGGCCCCACGGCCACTGGCTGGCGGCCTTCGGTAAAAAGCCAGTCGGGGCGGCCCTGCACCAGGCGGGTAGGGGGATGATACAGGCTGGCATCGGCACTCAGCCATTGCGGGTTAGCGGAAAAGGGTTGGCGCTGCGCATTGAGTAGCACGGCCGGCTGCGCGCCCAGCTGCGGGTGGTAGTAGCGGCTCGACGAGGCCAGCGTGGCGGCCTCGGTGAGTACGGTCTGGTCGATGGTGAAGGGGTCGATGCCCGTTTGTTCTTTCAGGTAAGCAGCCATCCATTTGTCGCCTTCCGGCGAGGGCTGCTCACTCAAATGCCCAAAGCCGCAGTGCACGATAATTTTCGCCTGCGGGTTGGCGGCCAGTATCCGCCGGAGGTTGCGCACCTGCCCCAGCTCCCGGTTGCGCAGGCTGCTGGCCGGGTCGCCCTCGGGGTAGCCGTAGTCGTAGGGCCGCACCTGCATACCCGCGCGCAGGGCCGTGCGCAGCATATTGCCGTAGCAGGGCTCGCTCAGGTAGTAACCGCTGGTTTGGAGCAGGTAGCCCCGCTGGGTTAGCAGCGAGTCGGCTTCTTCGAGCCCCTCCACGGCCAGGTAGCGATAGCCCTGGGCGGCGAGCGCCGGCAGCAGCGACGCCGTAAACACCCGGTGGCGCGGCACGTGGTGGGCCTCGTTGATGATAATGATGCGCTCGTGGCGGGCCCGCTCCAGAATGTAGGCGCGGGCCGCGGTGGGCTGGTAGGCCGCAAAAGCCAGGGTATCGGGCCGCGTGAGCGGGGCGCGCCCCACGCGGCGGCTCACGTCCCAGGCTTCCAGCGCCGCCTGGTAGCGGCCGATGGCGGCGTACTGCCAGGCTGTTTGCTGGCTGCGGTCGGGGGCGGCGCGCAGCGCGGCCGCAATGTCGTCGGCAAACAGGTAGGGCGAGGCGGCCTGCTGGGCGTGGGCCGAAGCGCCGGCCAGCAGCAAGGCAGCCAAAACAAGTTTTTTCATGTTTACCAACGGAATTTTGTGGCGTTAATCCTGTGCACTTTCAAGCAGGCACAATAATACAGTCGATACTACTATACTACCCTGCCTGTATGCGCCATATTGCTCCTCCTTACGCGTTGCTTCCCCTATGAAACTCCTTTCCGCCGCCCAAACCCGCGCGCTTGACCAGGCCACTACCGCCGAGCAGCGCACCACCTCCACCGCCCTCATGGAGCGCGCCGCCACGGCCCTGGCCGGCTGGCTGCACCGCCGCTACACCCCCGCCGAGGCCGGCGAGATAGTGGTGCTCTGCGGCCCCGGCAACAACGGCGGCGACGGCCTGGCCCTGGCCCGCCTGCTGTACCTGGGCGGCTACGCCGTGCGCCTGGGTTTGCTGCCCGCCGCCAAGTATGCTGACGACTACGCCTACAACCACCACGTGCTGCCCAAGGTCATCCCGATAACGGAGCTGGCTGCGGATAAACTTATTGATATCCAGCCTGGTACGCTAGTGATAGATGCCCTGTTTGGCACCGGCCTCAGCCGGCCGCTCGACGGGCTGGCCGCTGCCGTAGTCAACCACCTCAACGCCAGCCAGGCCCGCGTGGTGGCCGTGGACCTGCCCAGCGGCCTGCTCGCCGACGCGCCCCAGCCCGACCCCGCCGCGCCCGTGGTGCGGGCCCGGCACACCGTGAGCTTCGGGCTGCCCAAGCTGGCGTTTTTGCTGCCGCAAAATGCCCGGTACGTGGGCGAGTGGCACGTGGTGGACATTCACCTGAGCCAGGGCTTTATCGCGCAAGCCGCCACGCCCTGGCACCTCACGCGGCTGCCGGGCGGGCCGGGCTTTGAGGCCGCGCTGGCCGCCGCGCGGCCCGATGTGGCGCTACCCCGGCGCGGCAAGTTTGCCTACAAAAACACCTTTGGGCACGCCTTGCTGCTGGCCGGCAGCCGGGGCAAAATAGGCGCCGCCGTGCTGGCGGCCGGGGCCTGCCTGCGCGGCGGCGTGGGTTTGCTCACGGTGCGGGTGCCTGGCGATGGCTACGACATCATTCAGACAACGCGGCCCGAGGCCATGTGCCTGCCCGACCCGCAGCCCGACTTTATCAGCGAGCTGCCCGAACTAAAAGATTATCAGGTCATTGGCATCGGGCCGGGCCTGGGGCAAGCGGACGCCAGCCGCGCGGTGCTGGCGCAGTTGCTGCGCGAAGCCAAGGTGCCGCTGGTGCTCGACGCCGACGCCCTCAACCTGCTCGGCCAGCACCGCGAGTTGCTCGACCTACTGCCCGAAAACACGGTGCTCACGCCCCACGTTGGCGAGTTTGCGCGCCTCACCGAAAAGGTAGCCGACGACTACCAGCGCCTCGATTTGCTGCGCGCCTTTGCCCAAAAGTACCGCTGCCTGGTGGTGCTCAAAGGGGCTTACACCGCCGTGGCGGCCCCCGACGGCCAGGTGTATTTTAACACTACCGGCAACCCCGGCATGGGCACCGGCGGCAGCGGCGACGTGCTCACCGGCCTCGTGCTGGCCCTGCGCGCCGACCAGCGCCTGGCCCCACTGCTGGCCGTGCGCCTGGCCGTGCTGGCCCACGGCCACGCCGGCGACCTGGCCGCCGCCGAAACCGGCGAAGCAGGCCTGGTAGCCGGCGACCTGGTGCAGCACATCGGCCCGGCGCTGCGGGCGCTCACGGAGCCGGCGTAGGGGCGGGGACACAGGGGTGGTACGTGCTGGCTTCGTCGCCAGCCGGGCACCTCACCCCCTCACCCCCTCTCCAAAAAAGAGGGGGAACTAGTTTCTAACTTTAAATTCCAGGCTATAAGCTATAATGCTAGACTAGAGCTAGTTCCCCCTCTTTTTTGGAGAGGGGGTTAGGGGGTGAGGTGCCCGGCTGGCGACGAAGCCAGCACGTATACAACTCTGGGGACTACTTCTTCGTCACGCGGACATCGACGCGCCGGTTTTGGGCTCGGCCGTCGGGTGTGTCGTTGCTGGCCAGGGGGTGCTCCTGGCCGTAGCCTTCGGCCGCGACGCGGCCGCCCGCAATGCCGCGCGACACCACTGCCTTGCGGGCGGCGTTGGCGCGGTCGGCGCTCAGCAGCACGTTTTTAGCGGCCACGCCGGTGTTGTCGGTGTAGCCGCCCAGCTTGATGCTGGCGTTGGGGAAGGCTTTGAGGATGGCGGCCAGGTTCTGGAGTTGGGCTATCGACTCGCCGGTGAGCGTGGCCTTGCCGGTGGTGAAGTACACCCGGTCGAGGCTCAGCCAGCCCTGGGCTTTATCGGCGCTCACAGTTTGGGCGTTGTCGTTCAAGAAATTAAACAGCCGCGCTTCGGTCGAGCTGTTGCCCACGTTGAGAGTAGTGCCGTCGGGCAGCTTCACCGTAGTGCTGGCCCCGGTGTCGTAGATGTAGTTGCCGGATTTGGCGTCGTAGCGGCCGGTGGGGGCCGCCGGTGGGGCGGCGGTGGTCTTGGTCGAGTCGGTGGTGGTGGTGGCTACGGGCGCGGTGGCTTTGGGCTCCTTGTTGCAGCTGCGCAGCCCGTAAAACAGGGCTATCAGGCCCGCCAGCAGCAGCAAAAGCCAGGGCCAGCGGTTGGGCGATGCCACGGCAGCCTCCACTCCGCGGGCCGTGTTGCGCACGGCATCGCTGGTGCGGTCGGCCGTGGCCGCCACCGTGCTGCCCAGGGTATGCGCCGCGCTGCCCACGCCAGCCGCCGCGCCCCCCAGCCCCAGGCCGCCCAGCAGGTTGCCCAGGCCGCCCGGCAGGCTGCCCAGCGCACTCATAATGGAGCTGCGCTGCTCGCCCAGGTAGCTGCCCAAGCCGCTGGCATCGAGGTTGTTAGTGGCCGCCTGGCGGCCCAGCAGGCCCAGCACTACCGGCACGGCCATGCTCATCAGGCTGCTCGTGGTAGCCGAGCGCACGCCCGCCTGCTGGCTCACGGCCTCCACGGCGGGCGTGTAGCCGCCGCCCAGCACCGAGCGCAGCAGGTCGGTGCCGCGGCTCAGCAGGCCGCCATCGGCGGCCGGGGTAGCAGCGGCTGGGGCCGTGGCACCAGCACTCCCCAGGCCGCCGAGCAGGCCGCCCAGGTTGCTCAGCAGGCCGCTGCTGTGGGCTTGCTGGGCCATGCCAAACAGGTCGGCGGCCCCGCCGGGCTGCTGCGAGCGGGCAAACAGCCCTCCCACCACCAGCGGCACCACGCTGCGCAAGGCGGTGCCCACGCTGCCTTCGGGCTCGCCCAGGGCGGTGCTGGTCTGGCGGACGGTATCGCCGGTGAAATAATTCTGGGCGAGTTCAAGCAGGTTCTGGCTCATTGGGAAGACGGTTAGGGTGAGACGCAGCCGCGCTGGCGTAGGGTGGCCTAAGCAAAAATACACCCATAACTCGTTTTTTCTTAGCACCTTACATTTTGGTACTGTGCGGCCTAAGAACGCGCTTCCAGGCCCAGGCGGGCCGGTGGCTACGAGCGCGCAACGCGCGGTCGGCCCTGGCCCTGGCTATCAATTAAAAAAATACGCCGCCTGCACCAGCACCCCATCGGTGAGGAAGGCAAAAAAGCAGTTGCCTCGCGTTTCGCGGGCGGCCCCGATGACGGCCCCGCCAGCACGGCCGGCGGGGCGGCCTCGCGGGCCGGGCCCAGCGCCACCGTGCCGCCCAAAAAGCTCAGGGCCACGGCCACGCCGGCCACCTAGTTACCCTAGCGCACTTTCGGAGTCCGTGTACAGCATGGTTGGGGGCGGGCTGCCGACGTTGAGCCGGCAGTCCGCCCCGTACACGGACTTCAAAACTGCTCTAGAAACCGAGGCGGCGGGGCTGGTAGCTGGGCGACTTGGTGGCGCACATCGGGCCGGCGTTGCGGGCGCTTACGGCTTAGCGTGGGCTCAGTGCCAGGGCAGTAGGTAGCTGGCCTACACCTGCCCACCCGCACTGCGCGCTGCCGGATAGCCAGGGTTGCTCGCTGTGTTAGCACCCCGTTGGTTAAATAAGGCCTCGAAATAACGTAGCTCCAGGCCCGCCCCGCAGGCCCAGCGGTAGCCTACCGAGGCCACTGCCAAAAATTCCCAGCGCTTATAAAAGCGCAGGTCGGTATTTTCCCGCTCGGTGAGGCCCAGCGGCGTGCCGGCCGCTGATACGTCCTGAAACTGGTAGCTGTTGCGAGCGCTGGTCAAATAGCCGACTTGAGGCCCCACGGCCACAAAAAAACCCCGGTAGGCATAGCCCAGCAGCACCGGCAGCTTTACGTAGTTAGCGCGCGCCGTGAGCTTATAGTCGGTTTCGGGGTGCGCGAGGCGGTAGCCCTGCTGGCTGTATAACAGTTCGGGTTGCACAAACCAGTGCTGCTCCTTGCCCAGGGGCAGCGTCGCAAAAACCCCGCCTACCGCCCCTGCCAGGGGCGAAAGCCTGCGCTGCTCGCCAATGTTATCGCCCATAATGGTCGAGAGGCTGCCCCCGGCCTTGAGGCCGAAACGCGCTGGCGCCCCCGCCTGGGCTTAGGCCAATAGTGGGGCTGCCACCAGGCGGAGCGAGCGTAACGCGAGATGTTTCACGCAGTCAGCCGGAAAAGGAAAGGTGAAATCAGGTAGATAATAGTTTGCTAGCAATGGTTGTAGTAAGCGCGGTTTAAAATAGGAAATACGCCGCTGCCTGCACTAGCAGCACCCCATCGGTGAGGAAGGCAAAGAAGTAGTCGCCCCGCGTTTCGCGGGCGGCCCCAATGACGGCCGCCGCCAGCGCGGCCGGCAGCAGCACGGCCAGCGGGGCGGCCTCGCGGGCCAGGCCCAGCGCCACCGCCCCGCCCAAAAAGCTCAGCGCCACGGCCTTGGCCCCGGCCACGCCCAGCACCGTCGGAAACGTGCGCAGGCCCGCCACCTGGTCGCGGCTGTAGTCGCGGATGTCGAAGACGATGGCCAGCGCCACTACCAGGCAAAACCGCTGCGCCAGCAAGCCCCGCGCCGAAGCCAGCGGCTGGTGCAGCGCCAGCGCCGGCAGGCCCACCGTCACGGCCGACCACACCCCCGCAATGAGAAATACCTTCAGCAGCGGCACCTCCCGGATGGCCCGCCACCGGCCGCGCCACGGCAGCACCGGCCACGAGTAGCCAATGGCCAGCGCCGTAAACGGCCCCAGCACCGGCAAAAAATGCACCCAGCCATCGGCCAGCAGCAGGTAGATGGCCGTGAGGGCGGCGGCCCCGGCCAGGGCCAGCATGGCCGGGCGGTGGCGCTGCTGCCAGGCCTTGCGCCCCGAGGTGCCCGGCGGCTGCCGGTGCTTGAAGGGCAGGGCCGCGTCGAGGTTGTAGGTGAGTAGCGTGGCCGCAAACAGCAGCGCCACCACGTGCCAGCCCGCCGCGCCGCCCGCGCCCGGCCACAGGCGCAGGGCCGCCGCCGTTTGGGCCGCAGCGGCGGCAGCCAGCCACGCGCTGCTATACAGCAGGGCATCGAGCAGGCGCAGGGGTAGGGCGCGGCGGGCGGCGGGCACGTAACTAATTGATTACCTGTTATATACTTAAAAAGAACGTCATGCTGAGCCTGCCGAAGCATCTCGCGTGGGATAGTAAAATCAATCGTTCAACGGATTTGATTACTTCCCCACGCGAGATGCTTCGGCAAGCTCAGCATGACGTTCTTTCTGCGCGTTCTTCTTTGCGCGTACCTGTTAAGTTATGCCGAGCGGGCCAAGCCTTACTTCACGTCGTCGCCGAAAGTCTTTTCGTAGAGCGCGATGCTTTCGTTGATGATGCGGTAGGCATCGTCGCGGCCCAGAAACTGCTTGACCTCTACGTGCTTTTTTTCCAAGGACTTATAGTCTTCGAAAAAGCGCTGCATTTCGAGCATCATGTAGGGCGGCAGGTCGGCCAGCTCGTTGTAGTGGTTCACGCTCACGTCGTGGGCGGCTACGGCGATGATTTTGTCGTCCTCCTCGTCCTGGTCCAGCATCTGCATCACGCCGATGACTTTGGCCTCGACCAGGCACATGTGCGGGATGTCGACTGAGCACAGCACCAGAATATCGAGCGGGTCTTTGTCGTCGCAATAGGTCTGCGGAATGAAGCCGTAGGCGGCGGGGTAGTGCACGGCCGAGAACAGCACGCGGTCCAGCTTCAGCAGGCCGCTCTCCTTGTCGAGCTCGTATTTGCCTTTGCTGCCTTTGGGAATTTCGATGACGCCGGTTACGACTTCGGGAAGGTTATCGCCGCGCGATACGTCATGCCAGGGGTTAAATTGAGCCACTTGGGGAAGATGAGAGAGATGAATAAAAACTTAACGTAAAGATGCGCCCGAAGGCTGAGGTGGCCTACTTCAGCACCTCCAGCAGCGGGGTGCCGCTGCACCCGCTGGGCTCCTGAATGTGCAGCCACCGGGCCACGGTGGGGGCAATGTCCACGATTTTGACGTCCTCGGCCGACTCGCCGTGCTTTACGTGCCAGCCCCAGAACAGCAGCGGCACGTGGGTGTCGTAGGCCCAGGAGGCGCCGTGGGTGGTGCCCTTCACCACGGGGTAGGCGTAGGCCTCCAGCCAGCCCGGCGACAGCACAAACAGCACATCGCCCGAGCGCGGGCCATAAAAGCCGTTGGCCTGGTACATGCTCAGGCCCACCGGCCAGGCGTTGCGCTGCAAGTCGGTGGCCGAAATGGCCTGCGCAATGTGCGGCTGCTGGCGCAGGATTTCGGCTACCTCGTTCTGCACCTTGGCCAGCTCCAGCTTTTTTTGGAGCAGCAGCGGGCGGTTGAGGTACACCTGCTGGTTTTCAAAATCGACCAGCCACTGGCCCGCGCCGTAGCGGCGCACCAGGGCGCGCTGCACCGAGTCGCGCATGGGGGCGTTGCCCAGGCCGCCGCCCGGCAGGCGGTGGGCCTCCAAAAAGCCGGCGGCCTGGTCGGCGGCGTGGTCGGCGGTCAAAAACACCAGGGCCTCCCCCTTACCCACTTGCTTGTCCACGGCATCGAGCAGGCGGGCCAGGTCGCGGTCGAGGCGCAGGTAGGTATCTTCCGTTTCGATGGCGGTGGTGCCAAACTGGTGGCCCACGTAGTCGGTGCTGCTAAAGCTGAGGGCCAGAAAATCGGTTTGGCCGCGCTGGCCCATCTGCTCCTGGCGCAGGGTTTCGAGGGCAAAGTCGGCAGTGAGCGAGTTGCCGAAGGGCGTAGAGCGAATGAGGTCGAGGTTGCGGGTGGGCGCGGCGGGCGGCTTCTCGCCCGAGGCCTTTTCGTTGGCCTGCACGGCGGCCGGCAGCACGGCGCTCAGCGCGGGCAGGTCGTGCGGAAAAACGGGCCGGGCCTCACCTTTAAAAGCAGATTCCCAGGCCACATCGTCGGGGGTGCTCTCGGTGTACTGCGCCAGGGGCAGCAGCGTATTCCAGGGCTGGGCCAGGTACCCGGCGGCGTGGCCGGCGGCGTTGAACTTGGCTACCCAGTCGGGCAGCGCGGCGGTGTAAAAGGTGCTCGTGATGAAGGCCCCGCTGGCGCCGTCATACCAATAGGCGGCGTTGGCGGCGTGCCCGGCCGGCAAAATGCTGCCCCGGTCCTTGATGCACACCCCAATGACTTTGCTTTGAAAATTGGTAGCCAGCCGCAGCTCGTCGGTGATGGTGGTGGCCAGGTTGTGGCGCGGCGACATCTGGCCGGCCGCCGCCGTGCCGCCCACGGCCTGCACGGTTTTATCGTCGGTAACATACGTTATTTTGCCCGTTTCGCGCTCAAACCAGTTGTTGCCCACTATGCCGTGGGTGGCCGGCGTGGTGCCGGTATAAATGCTGGTGTGGCCCGGCCCGGTGTAGGTGGGCACGTAGTTGTAGTGGCAGCTTTCGTAGCTAAAGCCCTCACCCAGCAGCCGCCGGAAGCCGCCACTGCCGAACTTATCCCAGTAGCGGTAGAGGTAGTCGTAGCGCATTTGGTCTACCACGATGCCTACTACCAGCTTGGGCCGGGCCAGCGCCGGGCCTTTTTTCTGCCCCAGCGCCGGCAGCGCCAGCAAAGACAGCAACAATATCTTTTTCATGCAAAAGCCAGTAGAGAGGCTGGCAAAGATACCGGCAAGGTGAGGTGGTGAGGTGGTGAGTGGTGAGGTGGTGAGGTGGTGAACTAATGGAGTTGTTATTGTGCTTGCGCGTTGCGAACAACAAACTCACCCCTCACCAGCTCGCCACTCACCACTCACCGCTCACCAGCTCACCACTCACCACCTCACCGCTCACCGGCTCACCTTCATGCCCGACCTTCAGGCCCTCATCTTCGATATGGACGGCGTTCTTATCGACAACACGGCCGTGCAGGCCCGCGCCTTTCAGCTGCTTTTCCGCGACCTGGGGCTCACTACCAACGCCCGTCGCCTGCTGCGCCGGCTCAACGGCATGCCCGCCACGGATATTTTGCAGGCCGTGTTTCACCACGAAGTGCCGGAGAAACAGCTCAAAGAATACGCCGCCCAGCGCGAGTTTTTGTACCGCACCCTCTATTGGAGCCAGCGCAAGCCCCTGGCCGGCCTGGTCGCGTTCCTGACCGCCGCCCGCGCGGCCGGCCTCAAAATTGGGCTCGGTACCGGCTCGGGCGGGGCCACGCTGGGCTACATCCTCGACCACCTCGACCTGCGCCGCCATTTCGACGTGGTGGTGGGCGAAACCGATGTGCGCCAGGGCAAGCCCCACGCCGACACCTACGCCGTGGTGGCCCGCAAGCTGGGCACCAAGCCCGAAAACTGCCTAGTGTTTGAGGATGCGCTGCTGGGCGAGCAGGCCGCCTACCGCGCCCACATGCGCTGCGTGGGCGTAGCTACCACGCTGAAAGCGAGAGACTTCCAGGCACCCTTGCTGGTAATCAACGACTTCACCGAGCTAACGCCCGCCGGGCTGGCGGAGCTGTTTAGCCAGGAAGCTCAGGTGCCCAAGCCCGCGAAGAAAGTAGCCGAAAAGCAATACGCACAATAGATAATTGCCTGATACTAATTGGGTTAATTTAGTGCGACCGGGGCCGTAACAGCAGCGTCTGGCAGGGAACATCCTGGTGCACCACTACCACGGTGAAGGCGGCGCGCAGCGCTGCCTGGTAGGCGGGGTCGCACACTACTACCACGGTGCCGGCGGGCAGCTGGCCGGCCGCTGTGCCCGGTTGCAGCGCCAGCTGGTGGCCGGGCCGGTGCTCAAATTCCAGCTTATAATACTGATAAACAGGATAGTTGCTATCGGGCGCGAGCAGGGTAATGGCAGCCAGCCGGGGACGCGCCCGCATAACCGTGGTGAGGTAGTAGGCCAGGCGCTCGCGCGGGTCTGCCAGAGCCTTGCCATCGCGCTCCCCCACGAGCTGGCGCAGCGTGGTGCGGTAGCCACCATAAAACAGGGTCACGAATAAAACCAGGCGCAGCCCCCAGCCGCCGGCGCGGCCCAGGCGCGGCAAATACAAGCCCAGCAGGTCTTGCCATAGCAGGCTCAGGCCCAGGCCCACCAGCAAGGCCAGCGCCGGGTAAATGGGCGCGTCGTACCAGGCATACTTGCTGGCGGCCAGCGTAATAACCAGCAGCCAGCCGCCCACAAACGCCACCAGCAGGCCCGCCGCCCGCCGCACCAGCCCAGCGGGCGGCATCCAGGCCAGCAGCAAGGCCGGGGCCAACGCCCAAAGCCACTGGAAAAACGAACGGTTCTTGATGTTCTCGAGGTAATAGGGCCAGCCGGCGTAGCTGCTGCCCTTGAGGGGAGTGAAAAACCGCCCGCCCAGGTCGTTGCTCTGCACGGCCCACCAGTAGCCGGGGTCGATATGCTCGCGCCATTCCAAATAGCTGACTATCAATACTATAAACCCAGTGGCGGCCACGTAAACGCCCGGCTGGCGCAGCAGCCAGCCCAGCTTGCCCCGCCCGATGGCGTAGGCCAGCAGCCCCGGCAACCCCAGCAAGCCCGCCGGCCCCTTGGTGAGGGTGGCCGCCAGCAGGGCCACCGCCGCCCACACCAGGTGGCGGCGGGCCCCGGTTTCAAGGTACTGAAAAAACCGGGTCCACAGCAGCACCTGCCAGCACGTGAGCAGGGCGTCGTAGTCGGCGGTGCGGGCCACGTGCAGCCGCACGAAGCCCGCGCAGGTCACCAGCACCAGCACGCCCAAAAAACCGGCCAGCGGGCGCTTCAGCACGCGCGCGGCAAACTGAAACAGCAGCCCCACGGTGGCCAGCGTAGCCAGCAGCGTGGGCAGCCGCAGGGCCCAGGTCGAAAACCCGAAAGCCCTGAGGCTGAGCGCTTCCAGGCAAATGAGCAAGGGCGGCTTGGTGTTCCAATGGTCGGGCACGCCATTGAATTGCGGCACCAGCCAGTGGCCGTCGCGAGCCATCTCGGCGGCGTTCACGGCCAGGCGCGCCTCGTCCCAGGCCTGCACCGGGTTGCGGCCCAGCTCGAAGTACAGCGGAAACACGGCCAGCGGCAACAGCAGCAGCAAATAATGGGCAGGCTGCGCCAGCCACTGCCAGGCCCGGCGCAGGAAAAAAGTAGGCAGCAGCGTTTCGATAAAGAGCTTGGGTGGAAGAGGCGAGCAGAAAAAAAGCCGGTGCTTGGCTAGGGGCGCGCTACGGCGCCAGCAGCTCCAGGGCGGCGGCCAGCGCCTGCGCCGGAATTATCTGCTTGATAACCGGGTCTTTAGCCGGTGCGCTAAAGTCGCCCTGGGCGAAGCGGGCCTCCTGGCTGGGCGGAAACAGGCAGCGGCAAGCGGCCCGCAGCAGCCGCGGCGGATACGGAAAAAACTTGCCATAATTTTCGCCCATCAGCAGCACCAGGCAGGGCGTGCCGGCCTGGGCCGCCAGGTGGGCCGCCACCGTATCGTTGCTGACGAGCAGGCTGGCCCCGGCCACCAGCGCCGCCAGGCCGGGCAGGTCGGTCTGGCCGCAACGGTCGGTGAGGGGCACGCCCGGCCCGGCCGCCCGCGCAATGCGCCGGGCGTGCACCGCATCGGCCGGGCTGCCGGCCACGAGCAGGCGATACTGCGGGCCGTAGTGCTGGTGCAGCGCCCGCGCCAGCTGGGCAAAGTGCGCGGCCGGCCAGCGCTTTTGCTGGGCGCTGGCCCCCGGAAACAGCACGATGTACGGCCCGGCGGCGGCCTCGGCGGCGGCAGCGTGCACGCTGGCGGGCAGGTGCAGCAGCGCGTCAGCGTCAGCAGCTTTTACAGCGCCGTTGCTTGTGTATATACTTGACTTATAATTAGTTGCAAGCAGCCAGTTTTCGAAGAACTCCCGGTTGCGGTCGTACTCAAACAGGGTTTCGCGGGCGCTGGGTAGCAGCCGGGTGTAGCCCGCGTTGAGGGTTTCAAACCACGCGCTCACCTGGTGCGCGCCCTGGCTGGCCACCCGCACCGGCGCGCGCAAAAACCGGATAAAATTCTCCACGGCCGGCTCGCGCACGTGCAGCGGATTGATAATTTCTCCAAACCCAGCCGCGCCAATAACTACCAGTAAATCAGCGCGATAAGCCAGGTCTTTCATAAAGCGACCGGTTTCCAGCGGCAGCAGCTCGTCGAAGCAATCGGCGTCCCAGGCCAGGGCCAGGGGGGCCCACAGGGCGTTGGCGAGCAGCGTGAGGTGCTGGCCCCGGCCGCGCACCACGGCCGCCAGCTGCCGCAGCCACGGCCGAAACAGCAGGTAATCGCCGATGGAGTCGTGGCGCACCACCAGCACCCGCGTGGCCTGGGGCGCGGCCTGGGTGGCCAGCGCCGCCGCGTCGGCCTGGCTGAGGGCGGCCAGCTGGCGCGGCTGGCGGCCCCGCCGGCTCAGCTGGCGTAGGTTGGTAATCAAGGAGTTGAGCATGGGCTGCGGGGCGGGGCGGCCGGGCTACTTCTTCTTGAAAATCCGCTTCATCTTCTTCCAGCCGGTCAGCAGTTCGGCCTGCTTGGTTTCCAGCTCATCGGCCAGGCCCACCGCAAACAGGCCCTGCCGGATGTACACGCTGTCGCTGCCATCCTTGTACCACAGTTCGTAGCTATTGGCTGTCAGCCAGGCGGTTATTTCCGTCAGAAAGGGGTTGGTGTAGTACTTGCCGTGGGTTTCAATGCTTAGCACCTGGGGGCGGCTGCGCAGGTGCTTGAGCACGTACCACTCGCCGCCCTCAATGTCGATGCTCAGCAGGTCGATGGTGCCGTCGTCAATAGTCGAAAACTGCACGCAGGGCACCTCAAACGTGTTGGCTTCGCTGATGCGGTAGCGGTCGTTTTCGAGGGCCGGGCTGGTGGGCAGCTCGGTGGCAAACGTGGACGACGCGGCCCGCGACAGCTTGAGCGTGCCGTTGGTGTCCCACACGGCTACGGCGTGCACCTGGGCATTGTAGGGCGCGAAGGTGGCCTTCACCTTGGCGGCCACGTCGGGGTCGGCCTCCACCAGCGTGGCCCGCGTGCCCTGCTGCACAAAGTCGATGATGTTCGACGTTTCGGGCACGTACACGCCCACTTCGCACACGTGGTTGAAAGTGAGGTTCTTAGAAGCAAGCTTTTCGAATAAGCGGGTCATAGCGGGGGTAGAAATAACAGGTAATAAGACGGAGAAAGAACGTCATGCCGACCGCAGGGAAGCATCTCGCCCGCTTCATCCAACGAGACAGACGAGCGAGCTGCTTCCCTGCGGTCGGCATGACGTTCTTTCTTAGGCCGCTACGACGCAACCGGCGCAGCGGGCGCGGCCATGTAGGTGCCGCACACCTGGCAGGTGCGCAGGGCATCGTCGGCCCAAAAGCGGTTCATAATGGGCGGCAGCTGGGCTACAATGTCCGTAATCTCGGCGTACTCCTCATAGAGCTTGTGGCCGCAGTTTTCGCAGTACCACTGGAAGCCGTCGCGCTCGCCGGGCTGGCGGTAGCGCTCCAGCACCAGGCCCACCGTGCCGGCCGGGCGGCGCGGCGAGTGCGGCACGCCGGGCGGCAGCAAAAACATCTCGCCGGCCTTTATCTCAATATCTACCAGCTGGCCATCCTCCATGATTTTGACCGTCATCGTGCCTTCCTGCTGGAAGAATAATTCCTCGCCCTCGTCCACGTGGTAGTCTTTGCGGGCATTGGGGCCGCCCACCACCATCACGATAAAGTCTTTATTGTCTTTGAAAATCTGCTGGTTACCAACCGGCGGCTTCAGCAAGTGGCGGTGTTCGGCAATCCACTGCTGAAAGTTGAAGGGGCGGGCGATGGGCATGGGGCGAGTAAGAAAAGACGTGGAACGAAGCCGGCCGGGGCCCCGGCCGGCAGCCAGGGCGGCCCGGCAAAAGTAAGCGCCGCCGCCGGGCGGGGCCCCGGCGCGGGTGGGTGGCGGCGGCGGGGGTAGTTTTGGGGCTTCAACCCGCGCGGCCCACCCGGCCGCCTCAGTTTTTTGCCTTGGTTAAGTTCGATACGCTTTCCATCGTTATGCCCGTGTACAACGAGGCGCGCACGGTGCACCAGATTCTGGATTTGCTGCGCGAGCTGGTGCTGGTTAATGGCATTGCGAAGGAGCTGGTGATAGTGGACGACTGCTCGACGGACGACTCGGTGGCCGTTATCGAGCGCTACGCCGCGCGCTACCCGGCCTTTCGCCTGCGCCTGCTACGCCACGCTACCAACCAGGGCAAGGGCGCGGCCCTGCACACGGGCATCCGCGAGGCCACCGGCGACTACGTTATCGTGCAGGATGCCGACCTGGAATACGACCCCGAGGAGTATAACTTATTGCTCAAGCCCGTGCTCAAGGGCTTTGCCGACGTGGTGTACGGCTCGCGCTTCATGGGCGGGCAGCCGCACCGCATTCTGTTTTTTTGGCATAGCATCGGCAACAACCTTCTCACGTTCTTGTCCAACATGACCACCGACCTCAACCTGACGGACATGGAAACGTGCTACAAGCTCTTCCGGCGCGATATTATCCAGAACCTCCAATTGGTCGAAAAGCGCTTTGGCTTCGAGCCCGAAGTCACGGCCAAGGTGGCGCGCGTGCCCGGCGTGCGCCTCTACGAGGTGGGCATCAGCTACTACGGCCGCACCTACGCCGAGGGCAAGAAAATCGGCTGGCGCGATGGGTTCCGGGCCCTCTACTGCATTGCCAAGTACGGGCTGCTGGGGCAGTAGGGGCGGGCTCGGCTACCCTACCCGTTTTACCAGGGGCGGGCCAGGTTGCGGCGGCGCAGTACCACGGCCGGCCGCTCGGCCAGCAGCGTAAAATCGGCCGTTAGCGCCGCGTGCTCCGGGGCCAGGCGGCCGTAGGCACTCGGCGACATAATAAGATAGTTGAGGCTGTCGCCCGCCATCTTATCGAGTAAGTTATTGCTGTGCAGGCCATTGAAGTCGGGCTGCCAGCTAAGGCCCCGCCGGTCGAAATACACCTGGCCCAGGTTGGGAGCCGGCTCGTCGAGTATCAGCACGCGCGCCGTGGCTGGCACGGCCAGGCGCCGGAGCTGGGCCGCGCCGCCCCGCATCCAGGCGTGGGTATAATATTGGCTAAAGGGCGGATAATCATCGCTGTAGCGCCGGCCCAGGCGTTTGTAGCCACTGCCCAGCAGCACCAGCACCAGCACGCCCAGCCCCAGCGTAGTGGCGTGGCGCAGCCAGCCCTGCGCCCTCCCCACGTGCAGCAAGGCCAGCACCAGCAAGAGCACCGCCGGCGGAATAAACGAGCAGATGATGTAGTAGTCGTGCACATCAAGCTGCGCGCCCATGAGTTGGGAAAAAGCGTAGGCAATGCCCACACCGGCCCCCGTCAGCAGCGCGAGGGGCAAATAGGCGCGGCGCAGGGCAGCCCGCCAATAAACCAGGGCCACCAGGGCGCTGGCGGCTACCAGGCCATACATGGTGCGCGTAGCATACTCCCGCAGCCAGTTCTGACGCACGCTTGCCCATATGCGGTGGCCAACTTCGGGCGTAGTGATGGGCCGAAGCTCAGCTAGAAACTGTTGGGACGCGTAGCTGGTGTTCAGGTGCTCATTGTGCAGAATGAATACGACCAGGCTGCCAAATGCCCCGGCCACTACTACCAGCAGCTGCCAGCGCTGCCGGGCCGTGAGCAGGCTGGGCTGCTGGCAGGCCCACAGCATGGTGATACCCACTACTGCCGCCATAAACAAGGCGGTGGTAGTCTTGAGCAGGCTCGCCACCGTGAGGATAATGATGGCCACCACCAGCCAGCGAAAGCCCCCGCTGCTGAAAAACCGCAGCCAGTAGTAGTACGCCACAAAGCTCAGACTCAGGCTCACCGGGTCGGGCAGGTAGGTGCTGGCGTAGAAGGCGTAGGTGGGCGAGCTAAGCAAAAAGGCCCCCGGCACCAGCGCCGCCACAAAGTTGCCGGTACGCTCATACACCAGCCGAAACAAGTACCAAAACCCCACCACGGCCACGGCCATATCGAGCAGCCGGAACAGGGGGCTGATGGCCCCGCGCCCAAATACCAGCCCCCCCAGCGCGGCAACGTAGGCCGGCAGCGGAAACTCTACCCCGGTAACGCCACCCACCGAGAGGAGCGAAGAGGTACGCGGGTGCCAGAAGTCGAAGCCGAAGTCGTAAAAATTGAGCGCCAGCGCCAGGCGGTCGGCCTGGGCCCAGGCGTGCAGGCCCTCGGGCAGGCGCAACAGGTAGGGCGCATAAAACACCGCGCCCAGCAGCGCAAAGAGCCCTAGCGCCGCCCAGTGGGCGGGCCGGGCCCGCAAGCCGGCAACAAATCGGGAGCCATTCATGGGTGGTGCCGGCGGGGGCCGGCCATAAACTAAATAGCTAGCTGCGAGAAGCTTATTTTACTTCCGTGATAGCCAGGTCGTCGAGGTAAACAGTTTGGGTTTCCTTGTTGCGCCACAAGAAAATGCCAATATTGGTGCTGTTGGTGGCCGTGGCCGGAATCTCCAGCACCTTGCTGATGTGCGTCCACTCGCCGTACTTGCCGTTGCAGGCCTTCACTACATCAAAGCCATCCCATAGCAAGGGCGTCTGGCCGGGGATAATATCGCCCATATGCGTCACGAGCAGGCCCCCAGCCCTGGAGTTGGGCACTAGTACCCAGGCGTCTAGCTTTAACTTGGTGATGCGCACATCACTCAGCTGGCCCAGGGTGCTGTTGTAGCCAAGGCCATACTCCGTGTTGGCGTCAACCTTAACCGAGTAGTGGCCCGAGTGAGCTTTCTCGTGCGTGAGCGAAGGCGGCGGGGTCTGGCTCAGCCAGCCAGCCAGGCTCTCAAAATCGTTGTGCATGAGGGCCTTGCTCAGCTCATCAGACTGGCCCGCGCTGCTGCAAGCAGTAGTAGCGGCCAGCGCGCCAACCAGAAATAAGCTTAGGAAGCGCCGAGAATGGGTAGGTAAGAAGTTCATTAGGTAACTTATTAAGGTATAGGGGGTTGAGGGGTAAGCGAGCCCCAAAATGGGGCCTTTGTTAGTGCAACTCGGTAAGCTCCCAGTCGTCGGTATACACGGTGTGCCGGGCTTCACTGCACCAGAGATACACCGCCAGCACGGCCTCCGACGATACCTCGGGGGGCAGGTCGATGTCGCGGCTGATGTGCGTCCAGCGCTTGTAGGGCCAGCTGCCCACCAAATACGCCTGGGTGTAGAGCTTCGACTTTTCCTGCGGGTCGTTGGGCGCGCTCATGCTGAGCGTGAGCTGCGCATCATCGGCAGAGCTTTCAATCCAGGCCCAGGCGCTCAGGTGCATCCGGCGGGGCCGCATCGAAAAGGCGTCGCCCAGCTTCAGGCGGTAGGTGACAGAAAAGGGGTGCGCGGGGTCTACCTTCACCGAGTAGCGCCCCGAGTGCGCGCGCTCGGTAGTGAGCGAGGGCGCGGGCTCGGGCAGCCAGCCCGCCATCTGCTCAAAATCGTTGAAAAACACCCGGTGCTCGCGCACGGGCGGGTAGGCCGGCTGGTAATTGCAGCCGGCCAGCAGCAGCGCCAGGCCACCAGCCAGGTAGCGGCCAAGCCACCGGCTGGGGCCGGTAGGCGTGGGCTGCGCGGGCGGGCCGGCTGGTAAAGAGGTAAGGGGGCGAAACATAAAGCAGATAAAAGGCAAGAACTACCAGGCAGTGCGTTCGGGGTGCCGCCGGCGCCACACCGTAACGGCCTGCAGGGCCACGGGGGCAAAGGCCTCGGCCAGCGCGGCCTGCTGCGGGGCGGGCATTTGGGCGTAGGCCGCGCGCTGCATAATGACGTACTGCAGGCTGTCGGCCGACATGCGTTCTTCAATGCTGGCCACACGTAGCTCGGGCATGTAGGGGAGCCAGGTAACCCCGCGCCGGTCAAAAAACATCAGGGCGGTGTTGGGGGCCCAGTCGCCCAGTATCAGCACCCGCGCCTGGGCCGGCACCCCGGCCTGGGCCAGCACGGCCGCCCCGCCCCGCATCCAGCGGTGGGTGTAGCCATTGCTGGCCGGGGGGTGATAATCGCTCACGCGGCCCGCCTGGGTACCAATGCTGGAGTAGGCCAGGTAGGCGCTCAGCAGCAGCAACCCGCCCGATACGGCCGGCCGGGGCCAGCGCCCACGCGGCAACAGGGTGTAGAGCAGCAGCAGCGCCAGCACCATAAGGAACAGCACCGCGGGCATAAAGGAGCAGATAATGTAGTAGTCGTGAATGGTTATCTGGGGGCCCATCAGGCAATAAAACAGGTAGCCGATGGCCAGGCTGGCCAGCAGCAGCAGCAGCAGCGGCCGAAACCTACGCCAGCCACGCAGCAGCAGCCCCGCGCACACTACCGCGCAACTGGCCAGCACCACATACTCGGGGCGCGTGAAATACTCGTAGCGCCACGTGTCAAAAAACCGCATTACCAGAATGCGCCAGGTTACCACGGGCACCACCGGCATGGTCGTTGATAAAAACTGGGTAGCCCGGTAAGTAGTGTTCAGCCACTGGTTGTGCAGGTAAAAACCCATAATGCTGCCCAGCCCCGCGCCCAGCACCGCCACTAGTATCAGGCGCTGGCGCGTGGTAAAGCGCTGGGGCTCTAAGTAGCTATACAGCAGCGTGATGCCCGCCGTAGCCCCCAGGTACAAGGCGCTGGTGGTTTTGATAAGCGCCGCCAGGCTGAGGATGGCAAAGGCCAGGGGCAAGTCGCTAAACCGGCTCGGGGCCTCGAAGTAGCGCAGCCAGTAGTAGTAGCCCACAAAGGTGAGCGATAAGCTGAACGGGTCGGGAAGCGTAGAGCCAGCGTAGAAGGCAAAGGTGGGCGCGGCCAGCAAAAAAGCCCCTGGCAGCACGCCCGCCGCAAAGCTGCCCGTGCGCTCAAAAATGAGGCGAAAAAGGTACCAGAACCCTAGTACGGTAACCGCTACATCAAGCAACCGAAAGGCTGGCAAAATGGCTGCTCGCCCAAAAAGTAGCCCGCTGGCTCCGGCCACGTAGGCTTGAATAGGAAACTCAACGCCCGTGACGCCCCCAATCGAGGAAAAGGACCCCGACGAGAAAGAAGAGGTGCGCGGATACCAAAAATTGAAGCCGCTATCGTAGAAATTGATAGCCAGCGACAGCCGGTCCATTTGGGGCCACACATGAATGCCCTCGGGCAGCATATGCAGGTAGGGCCAATAAACTCCCAGGGCTACGATGCTAAACAGCAGCGCCGCGGCTACGTGGTAGGGCCGCTGCACAGCGCGCTGCCAGGCCAACCAACGAAAAATAGGTGCCAAGAATAAAGTACTTTTAAAAGCTCAGACCGGGCAAAAGTACATTAGCAGCGCGCAGCATAGCTACTTATGACAAGTCAACACTGGCCAAAAGCCTTGGATAAGGTCAGCTAAAGCTAAGTAGCGCGCCCGGTAAATAAGGCTGCGCACCTGCCCGTTGGCTGCACCTAAAGCTGCTGATTAAGTACGTAGCAACAGCCAGCTTATTACCTTTACCACGCCATGAATTTAACCTACGAAGCTAAATATCACGAGTTGGAAGAGCAGCACTGGTGGTTTGCCAGCCGCCGCGATGCCGTGTACCACCTCATTCAGCACCTGAAGCTACCGGCCGACGCCGCCATCCTGGAAATCGGCTGCTCGGGCGGGCCGCTCATGCAGCGCCTGCGCCAGCAAGGCTATTCCGACCTCACGGGCATCGATGTGAGCGCCCCGGCCATTGAGCTGGCCCAGGCACGGGGCGTGCCCCACGTAGCGGTGATGGACGGGGCCGCCCTCGAATTTGCCGATGCGCGCTTCGACCTGGTTATTGCCTCCGACGTGCTCGAACACATTGAGGATGAGGGCCGGGCGCTGCGCGAGTGGGCGCGGGTGCTGCGGCCGGGTGGGCAGCTGCTGGTATTTGTGCCCGCCCATGCCTACCTGTGGAGCGAGCACGACGTGGTCAACCACCACTTTCGGCGCTACTCGCGGGGGGGGCTGGTGGCGGCCTTGCAGCGGGCGGGGCTGCGCACGCAGCGCAGCTCGTTCTGGAATGCGGCCATGTTTCTGCCCACGGCGCTACTGCGCCTGGGCAAGCGCCTGCTGACCGGCCCCGTGCCCACTACCATACCAGCCGGCTCGACCGGCGACCTGCATCAGCTTGCCGGCCCTATCAACCAGCTGATACTGAGTTGGGTACGGGTTGAAAATGCCGTGCTCCGCCACGTTAACCTGCCGGTGGGGGTAAGCGTATTCGCCCTCGCCCAAAAGCCTGTCTAACCCCCGCTTCTTACCCAACGTGCCCTATTCTATTCCCAAGGTCGGTGCAGACCTGTCAATCATTATTCCTATCTATAATGAGGAAGCGAATATTGGCGAGCTGCACCGTCGCCTCACGGCCTTGCTGGCCCCCTTGGCCCTGCCCAGGGGGTATGAGCTGATTTTTGTCAACGATGGCTCGCGCGATAGCTCCCTGCTGCAACTAATCCAGCTGGCCGAAAACGACCCGGCCCACGTGCGCTACCTGAGCTTTAGCCGCAATTTTGGCCACCAGATTGCCGTTACGGCCGGCCTCGACCGGGCCGAGGGCGCGGCCATCGTCATCATCGATGCCGACTTGCAAGACCCGCCCGAGCTGATTCCGGCCCTGTATGCCAAGCTAAGTGAAGGCTACGAGGTGGTGTATGCCAAGCGGCGCTCACGCCAGGGCGAGAGTGTAGCTAAAAAGCTGACTGCCAAGCTGTTCTACCGAATTCTGCGGGCCATGACGCACGTCGAGATTCCGGTCGACACGGGCGACTTCCGCATTATCTCGCGCAAAGTGGTGCTGGCTTTGCGCCAAATGCCGGAGCAAAACAAGTTTTTGCGGGGCCAGATTTCCTGGATTGGCTACCGCCAAACCTTCGTGGAGTACGACCGCGCCGAGCGGGCCGGGGGCGTCACGGGCTACACCTACGGCAAGATGCTGCGCTTTGCCCTGGATGGCATCACCGCCTTCTCCGACGTGCCCCTGAAGGCGGCTACGGTGGGCGGCTTTGTGGTGTCGGGCGGGGCCTTCCTGGTTATGCTCTACACGCTCTATTCGCGGTTTATATCGCACCACTACGAGCCCGGCTGGCCTTCGCTCATGGTGAGCATCCTGTTTTTGGGCGGGGTGCAGCTCATTGCGGTCGGCATTATCGGCGAGTACCTGGCCCGGCTGGGGGCCAACGTGCGCCAGCGCCCACTCTACATCGTGTCGGAAGGTAACCTGCCGTCTCCTGGCGTAGGCCCGGCCCCAGGCAGCTACTAGTACCAAGCGCCCCCTTGCTGCGTTTGGGACGTTAAAAAACAGGTATGCTTCCTCCTTTCTCTGGCTCAAAACCCGGCGGCCGGCGCTGCTTTGTGCTGCCCCTCACCTGGTGGCTGCTGATGGGCCTGCCTTGCCTGCTAGCCGGCCCCGCCGCTGCGCAGGCCTTGCCAACGGCGGCCGCGCCCGCCGATACGCTGGCCCCCGTGCCAGAAGCCCTGGTGCGGTACTACCTGGCGCGCTCGCTGTCGGTGCCGGCGCTGGCACACCCCACCAGCACCATGGCGCAGCGTACAAAGCTGCTCGACTGGGCCGCCACCGCCGGGATGCGGCTGGCGGGCCGCCTGAGCGGCTGGTTTTACACGCCCGAGTCGGATGCGGCCTTTCAGGTCCTTATCGACACCCTGCGGCGCAACATTGGCCTGCTGCACGCCCGCCAGCCGGAGGCCGTGGCGCAGGGCTGCATCTTTGAAATTCTCTGGCCCCACGTGAGCAACCTAACCGTGCCCAACCGCCT
The DNA here is from genome assembly GCA_964243255.1 of uncultured Hymenobacter sp. Taxonomy (GTDB): domain Bacteria; phylum Bacteroidota; class Bacteroidia; order Cytophagales; family Hymenobacteraceae; genus Hymenobacter. The sequence continues at coordinate 3,040 of CAXTFI010000040.1, read as the reverse complement.
GCGGGTTGAGTTTGGCGAAGACACCCTGGCCGAGCCGAGCCGCCATTTCCGCTTCGCCGATATGATGTACCCCGAGTATTCGGCTGCCTCCAATGCGCGCAACTACCGCTGGGACGCCCGCCCGCCCGGCCAGGCCCCCGGCACCCCCGACCTGAGCCGCCCCGAAGCCCAGCTCTGGTTTTACTACTGCGCCGTGCGGCAGCTCGATGCCGGCTGCGAAGCCCTGCACTTTGGCCAGATTGAGCTGATGGATGACCAGGACCCCGGCCACCGCGCCACCTGGAGCCTGCTGCAGCGCGTGCGCCGCTACGCCCGCACCCGCAACCGGGGCTTTGTGCTGTGCGATGCCCACACCCACGGCGCATACTACGACCCGCGCCCGGCGGCCCCACTGCCCGACTCGCTGCGGCAGCTACTCTTCGATTTTCACTCGTACCCCCTGCGGCCCAACGAAGCCGATACCGTGCGCACCAGCCCCCAGGCTGCGCATCTCGACCCCGATGCCGGGGCCCATATTCCCACGGGAGCCATCTTTGGCCGCAGCCAGGGCGGCCGGGCGCCGGGCGGCTGGCTGTGCCACCACCTGCCCGCCCAGGCCGAGTTTGATAACGGCCCCTCCGGCACCCCCGACCGGCCGGGGCAGTGGCCGCTCGTGTGGGGCCGCGACGAGATATCGTGGTACGGCCACCAGCCCTCGGCCTACCGCAGCCGCTGGCTGGTATATGCCCAGGCTCGGGTGCGGCAGCTTGACCCCGCCGCGTACTTTCAGCCGGCCGGGGCGCGGGGCGTGTCGCTGGCTGAGTACCCGGCCGGGCTGTACTGGGCCACCGAGGCCGGCCAGGCCGAAACCATCCGCGCCGTGTGGGCAGGCGAAACCACCGCCGAAGGCGCGCGCCTGCTGCTCATCGGCCCGCCCGCACCCTGATGGTTTGGGCAGTGAGTAAGTATTATAACTAATTGATTAAAAAACAATAAGCACGAAATGCGCGATTTTTTGGTAGGCCTGGCTGCCTCGCCTGGGCCTTCCCCTTCCCAGCATCCTTAAACGGCACCGCCTCAGCGGCCCGGTGCGCCCCTCTACCCCCCAACGAGTTGCTGCCCGCCGCCCTAGCTTACTCCTATTAAACTACCCGTTGACGTTAACTTTCTTGCGAATGCTTTCTGCCTCTACCTTGCCAATGACCCCAACCAGCCGGCTAGCTTCCGTACGCCAGTGGTTCAGGGACCCAGTCAACCTGCTCTTTTTGCTGTTGCTGGTGCTGATTGCTTTTCCCCTCTTGTATGAGCTGGGCCGCAATCCGGTGCAGTTCTGGGATGAATCGCGCCTGGCCGTCAATGCCCTCGGCATGATTGAGGATAATAATTGGCTGGTGACGCACTTCGGCTCGGCACCCGACCACTGGAACACCAAGCCGCCGCTGCTCATCTGGCTGCAAGTGCTAAGCTTTAGGGCTTTGGGGTTTTCAACCTGGGCGCTCCGGGTGCCCACGGCGCTGGCCTCGGTTAGCACGGCGCTGGTGCTGTTTTGGTTTGGCCGGCGGGCGCTGGGCCAGCCGCTGGCCGGCTTTTTGGGGGCGCTGGTGCTGGTTACGTGCGCCGGGTTTGTGCGGCTGCACGTGGCGCGCACCGCCGACTACGATGCCCTGCTGGTGATGTGGGAAACGATAGGCTGGACCTGTTTCTTCCAATACTTGGAAACCGGCCGGCACCGCTACCTCTACTGGTTTGTGGGCGCGCTCACGGCCGCCGTGCTCACCAAAAGCATTGCCGGGCTGCTCGGGGCCCCGGCGCTGGTGGCCTACGCCTTGCTGCGGGGCCGCCTGCTGTGGCTGCTGCGCCAGCCGCGCCTGTACCTGGCAGTAGCCCTTGGGGCCAGCCTGATAGTAGGCTACTACCTGGCGCGTGAAGCCGCCGACCCCGGCTACTGGGCGGCCGTGAAGTACAATGACCTGGGTGGGCGCTTCACAGAGCAGCAAGGGGAGGACAACCCCAACTGGCTCTATTACATGAGCAATATGAACCAGGTCACCTTCACCACCTGGGTCTGGGCTATTGTGCCAGCGGGGCTGCTGGCACTGGTGCGCGCTACGGGCGTGCTGCGGCGCGCGGCCCAGTTAGCGGCGCTCTTTACGCTGGGCTGGCTGGCGGTAGTGAGTGCGTCAACCAGCCAGCACGACTGGTACGCAGCCCCGCTTTTTCCGGCGCTGGCACTGCTCATTGGCATTGGGCTGGCTGTGTTGTACCGCGACCTGATGAGCATCTACCTGCCGCAGCTGAGCCGCCGCCTGGGGTGGGTGTTGCAGGCGGCCGTGGTACTGGGAGTGTTATTCGTGCCTTATCGCACTATCATAGACCAACTTGTGCACGAGCGCCATAGCAACTTTGGCAACGGCCCCGATGGCTATATCGGGCGCTACCTGACTGATGTACTGCAAGAGCAGCCGCAGGTGACAAACCTAACGGTGCTCTACGAAGGCGCGTACAATGCCTCCCTGGACTACTACAAATCGGTCTATTCCAGGCAAGGCCGTATCATTACTACGGGGAGTGGCAACATGGCCCGCACCCTGCAGCCGGGTACCATTGTGCTGGTTTGCAACCCCGTATATAAGGCGAAGCTCGACTCGGCTTTCACGCTGCTGACTATTCACCAGGACGACCAATGCCAGACGATGTTCATTCAGGCGCGCAAATAAGCGTGGTGCCAAGCGGGCACCTGGCTGCGGCCGGGCACTTGGCCGCGGATGTGCCTGCGGCTCATTGGCCCGCCCGCGCCCTAAGTGGCCCGCTATTGGCTAGGCGGCCTTAACCCCGCTTGCCCTGTTACCTTTGCGAGCGCAAACCCGCACCCTGCCCCGTGGCCGAACCCGCAGCTGATTTTTACGCCCATCCCACCGCCGTGCTCGACGCGGGTTGCCGCGTGGGGGCCGGTAGCCGCATCTGGCACTTTTGCCACCTGGCGGCGGGCGCGGTGCTGGGCGAAGGCTGCTCGCTGGGCCAAAACGTGTTTGTGGCCGACGGCGTGACGCTGGGCCGCAAC
>CAXTFI010000039.1:1771-30296 GCA_964243255.1 uncultured Hymenobacter sp. | reverse complement strand
TGCACACTGCCACGCTGGTGCACGACGACGTGGTGGACGAAAGCAACTACCGCCGCGGCTTCTTCTCCATTAACGCGCTGTGGAAGAATAAGATAGCCGTGCTGGTGGGCGACTACCTGCTGAGCCGGGGCCTGCTGCTGTCGCTGGAAAACGACGACTTCGACCTGCTCAAAATCGTGAGCAACGCCGTGAAGGAGCTGAGCGAAGGCGAGCTGCTGCAAATTGAGAAAGCGCGCCGCCTCGACATTACGGAGGACGTTTACTTCGACATTATTCGCCAGAAAACGGCCTCGCTCATTGCCTCCTGCACGGCCGTGGGCGCGGCGGCGGCCGGGGCCGACAAGGCCACCATTGAGCGCGCCCGGCTCTTTGGCGAGAAAGTGGGCATGGCGTTCCAGATAAAAGACGACCTGTTTGACTACGGCACGGCCGAAATCGGCAAGCCGGTGGGCATCGACATCAAGGAGAAAAAGATGACCTTGCCGCTCATCTACGCCCTGCAAAAAGCCAGCTGGCTGGATAAGCGCCGCGTTATTTTCAACGTGAAAAACAACGCCGGCCACCGCGACCGAGTGCAGCAGGTTATCGACTTCGTGAAGCAGTCGGGCGGGCTCGCCTACGCTATCCAAACGATGGAGCGCTACCGCGACGAGGCCCTGGAAATCCTGCGCGAGTTCCCCGAGTCGGAGGCCCGCAACTCGCTCGAAATGCTGATTAACTACACGATAGAGCGCGAAAAGTAACGTAAGCTAAAGCTTGCGCTACTTCAACACCAGCATCGCATCTGGGCACAGCTTCGCCCAATACTCCCGCTCGCTGGGCGCGGCTACGCCCGGAAAATCACCCGCGCGCCCCTGCATATCGGCAATGAGCTGAAAGTGCAGGTGCGGCGGCCAGTCGCCATTTTCGGGATAAGGCCCTACGTGGGCAAATACCTGCCCGGCGGCCAGCGTCTGCCCGGCGCGCAGCCCGGCAAGGTCGGTGCGGGTGAGGTGGCCGTAGAGGCTGTAAAAGATAACCCCCTCTACATCATGCTGTAAGATAACGGTGGGCCCGTAGTCGCCGAAGTGATTGTTGTCGGCCAGGCTGTGCACCACGGCGGGCAGCGGCGCGGCCACGGCTGCGCCGGCCGGCACCCACACATCGACGCCCAGGTGCAGGGAGCGCGGCTCCGTGGCTGCTTCAAAATGTGGGCTGCGGCGATAGATAACGCGGTTTTCGAGGTAGCCCCCGATGCCCACGGTGGCGCGCTGGGCAGTTAGCATCTCATCCACCAGCGCATCAAAGGCGGCGGTGTCGCGCAGGCGCTCGGGGTGATTAAGCAAGGGGTTGGCGGCGGTGAAATCGAGTTGGGCCACGCCGGGCCCGGTTAGCGGGTAGGCCGGCAGCACTGGCGCAAACGTGGCCCGGTGCCGGGCCAGCAGGGTAGGTAAATCAGCCATAAACGAAACGAAGCTAGCGCCGGCTGGTTAAACGCTACCCGACCCAAATTGCGGGTAGGCCCGGCGCCGCGCGCCGCGCCTGCCGTAAATTTGGGCTTCTATCCAACTTTGCCTTATGTCGTCGTACCTGACGCTCACCGTCGTTGCCCTCACCCAGGAAACTCCTGATACCGTTACCATTCACTTGCAGCGGCCCGACGGCCAGGCCGTGCCCAGCAAGCCCGGCCAGTTTTTGACCCTGCTGGTGCCCTGCGGCCCGGCCGGCAGCAAGCCCGAGCGGCGCGCCTACTCGCTCAGCAGCACCCCCGCCGAGGCCCCGCGCCTGTCCGTGACCGTGAAGCGCGTGGTGGGTGGCCTGGTAAGTAATTATCTGCTTGATAATGTGCGGGTTGGCCAGCAGTATGAGGTAATGCCGCCGCTCGGCACCTTCGTAGTGCAGCCCGCCGCCAAGGCCGCCCGCTCGCTGGTGCTCATCGGGGCCGGCTCGGGCATCACGCCGCTCATGAGTATGCTGAAGGCCGTGCTGGCCGAGGAGCCCCAGAGCCACGTGCTGCTCATCTACGGCAACCGCAACGAGGAGACGGTTATCTTCCGGCGGCAGCTCAACGACCTGGAAGCCAGCAGCCGGGGCCGCCTGCAAGTAGAGCACGTGTACAGCCAGCCGCTGCGCGCCGCCGGCCCGCACCAGCACACCGGCCGCCTCAACCGCACCACCATTTTGCGGATATTGGAGCAGCGCCACCAGTTTCCGGCCCCGCAGGCCGAGTACTACATCTGCGGGCCCGAGGGCCTGATGGCCGAGGCCCAGGCCGCCCTGGCGCTACTGAGCGTGCCCACCAGCCGCGTGCGACGCGAGAGCTTCCTGGCCGCCGCCGACGCGGCCGAAACCGGCGACGCGCACGGCGACGCCCTGGCCGGCGCGGCCGATGGCACCGTCACCGACCGCACCGTGACCATCCAGTACGAAGGCAGCGAATACAAGCTGGTGGTGCCCGCCAAGCAAACCATCCTCGACGCGGCCCTCGACGCCGACATCGACCTGCCCTATTCATGCCAGGCGGGCGTGTGCACCGCCTGCCGCGGCAAGTGCCTCAGTGGCAAGGTGCACCTCGACGAGCGCGAGGGGCTTTCCGATGCCGAATTGGCTAAAGGCTATATTCTCACCTGCGTGGCGCATCCGCTCACGGCCGACGTGGTAATTGAAATAGACTAATAACTACGGCGGAGGACCCGGAGAAATCGGGTTTGGGCGTTCGGGAAAAAAACTATTCGAACGACTGTTATTTATTTGCGTAACTTGTTTGCTATGGTGATTTCTGAGTTTGATGCCCCAGCCACTTCGTTGGCCACCGACACTGCCCGCCCGCCCCGTCAGTACTTGCCCGAGGACTTTTACGTGACCGACTGGGCCGCGCTGGAACCGTTTTTTCAGGAGCTGCAGGACCGCGACCTGGCCGATGCCGGGGCGCTGGAACGCTGGCTGCTCAACCGCTCCGAGCTGGAGTCGGTGCTGAGCGAGGACCTGGCCTGGCGCTACATCCGCATGACCTGCGACACCCAGGACGAAGACCGCGCCGAGGCATTCCAGTTTTTTGTGCAGCAAGTAGAGCCCCTCACCGCGCCCTACGACCACGCCCTGAATGAGAAACTACTGTCCAGCCCGTACTTACCGGAGTTGGATTCCGGCCGTTACGGGGTGTTTTTGCGCTCGGTGCGCCGGGCTTCCGAGATTTACCGGGAAGAGAATATTGCCCTCAAAACCGACATCTCGACCAAGCAGCAGCAGTACGCCGCTACCGTGGGGGCCATGACGGTAACCCTTGACGGTGAAGAGATTACGCTGCCCCGCGCCGCCGACCGCCTCAAAAGCCTGAGCCGCCCCGTGCGCGAGCAAGCCTGGCGCGCCGTGCAGGCCCGCCGCATGCAGGATAGCCAGCCCCTCGACCTGCTCTTTACCGAGCTGGTGCAGCTGCGCCACCAGGTGGCGCTGAATGCAGGCTTTGTCAACTTCCGCGACTACATGTTTGCCGCGCTGGGCCGCTTCGACTACACGGCCGAGGACTGCTTCGACTTTCACTCGGCCATCGGGGCCACGGTGGTGCCGCTTATCAATGAGTTTGATGAGGCGCGCCGCCACGCGCTTAAGCTGCCCGCCCTGCGCCCCTGGGACCTCGACGTGGACCCCAGCGGCCAGCCGCCGCTGCACCCGTTCACTACCGGCGCCGAGCTGCTCGATAAGACCATTACCGTTTTTGAGCACCTCAATCCTTTTCTGGGCGACTGCCTGCGCACCATGCGCCAGATGGGCCACCTCGACCTCGAAAGCCGCAAGGGCAAGGCCCCCGGCGGCTACAACTACCCGCTCGACGAAACGGGCGTGCCGTTTATTTTTATGAATGCCACCTCGTCGCTGCGCGATGTGGTGACCATGCTGCACGAGGGCGGCCACGCCGTGCACTCGTTTCTCACGCGCCGCCTGCCGCTCTCGGCCGACAAGCACCCGCCGTCGGAAGTAGCCGAGTTGGCCTCCATGAGCATGGAGCTGATGAGCATGGACCACTGGGACGTGTTTTTTCAGGACCCCGCCGAGCTGCGCCGCGCCAAGAAAACCCACCTCGAAAGCGTGCTCGAAACCTTCCCCTGGGTGGCTACTATCGACAAGTTTCAGCACTGGGTGTACGAGCACCCCGAGCACACCGAAGCCCAGCGCCACCAGCGCTGGACCGAGATTTTCCAGCACTTCAACCAGCGCACCGTGAGCTGGAGCGGGCTGGAGCAGTTTCGGCCCTACCTGTGGCAAAAGCAGCTGCACCTCTACGAAGTGCCGTTTTACTACATCGAGTACGCCATGGCGCAGCTCGGGGCCATCGCCGTGTGGCGCAACTTCCGGCAGGACCCCGCCGCCGCGCTTGCCGGCTACCAGCGGGCGCTGGCGCTAGGCTACACCGTGCCCATTGGTGAGGTGTACGCGGCGGCCGGCATTCGCTTCGACTTTAGCACCGAGTACCTGCGCCAGCTGGCCGATTTTGTGCGTGAGGAAATGGCGGCTATCTAAGTGGCCTTGGTTAAAAGTTTGGTCCAAAAGTTAATCGGTGGCCTTGGCAGCAGCCGTCTTGCGGTGGGCGTGGATGACCACCTTGCGGTGGCGTAAGTACTTATAAAGGGTGACCTTGGAGATGTCCAGGCGCTGGGCAATCTCGTTGACGCCGAGTTGCTGCTCGCGGTAGAGCGTCTCGGCGATGATGGCCGTGCGTTCGGCCTGCTCGGAGAGGCCCCGCTGGCGGCCACCCACCCGGCCCCGGGCGCGGGCCGCGGCCAGCCCGGCGTGGGTGCGCTCGCGAATCAGCTCCCGCTCAAACTCCGCCAGCGAAGCGAACAGGTTGAACACGAGCCGCCCCTGCGCCGAGGTCGTGTTGATGGCATCGGCGAGGGAAACCAGGCCCACCCCTAGCTGCTGGAAGTCGCCCACCACCTGCAGCAGGTGCTTAAGCGAGCGCCCCAGGCGGTCGAGCTTGTAGATGTAGACCGTGTCGCCGGTGCGCAGCTGCGTCAGCAACCGCTCCAACTCGGGGCGGCTGGTGCTGGCGCCCGAGACCTTCTCCTGGTAGATGACTTCGCAGCCCGCTTTGTTCAAAGCATCGAGTTGCAGTTCGAGGTGCTGGTCGCGGGTCGAGACGCGGGCGTAGCCGATTTTCATGGGGCAAAGTACAGGTTATCCGTTGCGAAGATACCCTTATATGTACTTTGATTGCTGAACAAGTTTTATGTACCAAATCGACTGGTTTTGGCTTTCCTTTACCCCAGCGGGCGTCGTCCGCTGAATTGTACAGGCAAACGTTCGTTTCACTGTACAGGCCGGCCGGCTACTTTTAGGATTTGCTTCCTGCCCCATGGCCCGTCACCTTCCCTTACTCGACGCCACCCAGCGTCGCGCCTTCGACCAGCCGCCTGTTTTCAATCAGCCCCAGCGGCAGCTCTTCTTTGCCTTACCCGACTGGGCCACCCAGTTTCTGACTACGCTGCTGGCCCCGCACAGCCGGGGCGGCTTCGTGCTCCAGGTCGGCTACTTCAAAGCCACCGGGCGCTTCTTCCCGGCCGACCGGTTTCTGGCCGCCGATTGCGCTTACGTGCAGCAGCGCTACCACCTGGGAGAGGTCAAATGGGCACGCTACGACAAAGCCACCCGCTTCCACCACCGGGAGCAGATTCTGCAGCAATTCGGGGTGCTGTCCTTCGAGCAGGCCGAGGCCACCGTGCGCCAGCAGGTGACGCATTTTGCCCGCCAGCAAATGAATCCGATAGCCGTATTTCACTCCGCCGCCGACTATATCCGCACCCATCGCTGGGAAGTGCCGACCTACGCGGCGCTGGCCGTCCTGGTCACCGAGGCCTTCCGCACGGTCGAGCAGGACCTCACCACGCAGTTGGCCCACCACCTGACACCCGCCGTGCGCCAGCAGTTGGACGCCTTGTTTACGACGGAAGAGGAAGCCCCGGCCCACTCGCACCGGCCCTACCGGCTCACCACGCTCAAGCGCAGCCTGGAAGTGATGCGCCCGATGGCTATCCGCGCCAATGTGCAGGACTACGCCGTGCTCCAGGCGCTGTTTACCCACGTGTACCCCGTGGTGCAGGCTCTGGACTTATCGGAGGAAGTGGTGCGCTACTACGCCCGCTACGTTGAGCGGACGCAGGTTTTTCAGGTGCAGCAGCAGGCCGAGAAGAAATACCTGATGGTGCTTTGCTTCGTGGTCTATCAGTACTACCAGGTCGGTGACCTGCTGACCGAGACCCTGTTGCAGGCGGTGCAGACGCATCGCAACGCTGCCCAGCGCGAGACCCAGGAACGCGTCTACCGCCAGCAGCAGGATACGGCCGGCCAGCTGCGCCAGTTGCTCGAGGGCGTGGTGAGCCACAGCGCAGCGCTGGCGCAACTCGAAGCAGTGGCCTTTTCGTTTGCCCGCACCAACGAGGAGAAGGTAGAAGCCCTGCTGGCCTGGCTGCAAACTCCGGCCGTGGCGGCCTTCGGCCAGTTGGGCCAAACGGCGCAACAGCTACGCAAAGGAGGTGGCGGCAGTAGCACCGGCCCCTACTACCAGATTATCGAGGAGCGCTCCCGGACTCCAGCGCCGACTGGGCGAGATTCTGCGCCGCGTGGCCTATGAAGGCGTGGCCGATAGCCCCCTGGCGCAGGCCCTCACCCAGTACCGGGCGCGGGACGGACAGGTAAGCAGCCAGCCGCCAACTACCTTTTTGAAAGCAGCGGAACGGGCTGCCCTGGTACAGGCCGAAAGTCCCGTCTCCCTGTACAAGGCCCTGCTGGCGGGCCACGTGGCTGACTACCTGAGAGCCGGCAAGCTGAACCTGGCCCACTCGCTGCGCTACCGCCCCTTCGACACCTACCTGCTCGACGCGGCCACCTGGGAGCGGCAGCGGGAGGCGTTGCTCGTCCAGACGGACCTGACCCACCTGCGCGAGCCGGGGCCCTGGCTGGCCGAACTGCAAGCCAAGCTGGCCACTGCCTTCGCTCGCACCTGCGAGCGGCTGGACGCCGGCACCAACCCCGGCGCGCGCCCGCGTGCCAATGGGCGACCCCGCTTCCTGACCCCCGCCCGACCTGTGGAGCACGATGCGCCCGCCATCCGGCCGCTGTTCCCGGAACCAGGGCTGATTTCGTTGCACGAGGTGCTGCATACCGTCAACCAGGAGGGCCACTTCACGGACTGCCTCACGCATTGGAGCCCCCGTAATCGGCCTCCCCGGCCCGCGGAGCGGGTGTTCTTCGCTGGCCTCATGGCCTACGGGTGCAATCTGGGGCTGACGCGCATGGCCCACGCCACCAAGCACGTAGCGCTCGCCACGCTGGAAAACACCGTCAACTGGCACTTCTCGCTCGACAACCTGCGCCGGGCCAATGACGCCGTGGTGGCCCTCACTGGCAAGCTGCCCGTGAGTCGCCTCTTCAAACGTCATCCCGAGGTGGTGCACACCTCCTCCGATGGCCAGAAATACTACGTGGCCGTCGACTCGATTCACGCCACTTATTCCTATAAGTACTTTGGCCAGGAGAAGGGCATCGTTTCCTACGGCTTCCTCGACGACCGCCACCGGCTCTTCTACTCCACCACCTTCAGCTCCTCCGAGCGCGAGGCCGCCTATGTGGTCGATGGACTGCTGCACAACGACGTAGTGGAGTCCACCATCCACAGCACGGATTCCCACGGCTTTACGGAAGTCAACTTCGCCCTTACCGCCTTGCTGGGGATTGAATTCGCGCCGCGCATCCAATCCTTTCAGGACCAGCAGCTCTATGCCTTCGCCGGGATGGACGTGCCCGACCTGACGGCCTACGGCCTAGCCCCAGTCAAGTACATCGACCGGGCGCTTATCAAGGCCCAGTGGGACACGTTGTTGCGGCTAGTGGTGAGCCTCAAGCAGAAGCACGTGACGGCTTCCACGCTGTTGCGCCGGCTTAACTCTTATTTCCAGCAGCACCCCGTCTACCTGGCCCTGCGCGAGCTGGGCCGGATGGTGCGCACCGGGTTTCTGCTGCGTTACATGGACGACCAGAGCCTGCGCAAGCGCATTGACGACCAGCTGGATAAGCTCGAAAGCACGAACACCTTCGCCCGGGCTGTGTTCTACGGCCAAAACGGCCAGATTCCCTACGCCGGTAAGGAAGAGCAGCAACTGGCCGATGCCTGCAAACGGCTCGTGCAGAATGTGATTGTGTGCTGGAATTGCCTCTACCTCAATCAGTACTTATTCCAGGCCCCGGTGGCCGAGCGCCAGGCGGTAGCCGACGCCATTGCGGCTAGCTCGCCCGTGAGTTGGCAGCATATCAACCTGCACGGCGAATTTGACTTCTCCGACGACGCCCTCAAGGACTCGCTTCGCTTCGATGTCGAGGAATTGTTGGCGTTTAACTGGGAGCACACCCCGACCCATCCCGATTAACTTCTGACCAAACTTTTACTCAGGGCCCACTAGCCGTGTCGCATAACTAGCTGTGGGTCTAATAAATACGGCTGACGCCTATGGTCCGCTGGTTAATGAGCTACTGGTGGTCAAAGCCATTGTCGACCAGTGCACCCACGCTGCCACCGCCACCACATTCGGCTATGATGTGGAATACGCGGGTGATTGGAATAAGTCGAATTGCCAAACCCGCGAAGAGCCCAAGGTTTGATAATCATACTTTCTGGTTTGATTCTGTTTACCAATGCCTTCTAACTCAGCGTGAACTTTGTGGTGATAAAAACAGACGTCCCCGTTGCCGTGATAGGTTAGGCGGCTGAGTCTTGAACAACGACACCATGAAAACAGCGCTGGTCACCAGGGCCACTAAACGTATTGGGTTTTGTACTGCGCAGGGCTTGGCAGCGGTAGGTTACCGGGTGTACCTGGCTGCCCCAACCCACCAATTGGTACAGCACATTGCTGACTCTAGGGGTCCCGCCCACGTCGTGCCCCACCAAGCAATTGGTCGCAGCGGGCTGCCTGGGGACCCCGAAAATGGGCCTGCAGCCCATTGCCAATGCGAATGCTCCTGCCTTGTTGCCGATTCCGGGGCCGGCGTTTTTTCACCTTTCGACTTTGACATTTTTTCACTGGTCGAGTCCATTTTCTTCTTCCTCTTTCCATGAAATCTGAATCACAAGTTGCCTTGGTGACCGGCGCCACGTCCGGCCTGGGCAAGGTAACCGCCACCGAATTGGCGAAAAGGGGCGCGCAGGTCGTCATCCTGGCCCGCAACGCCGAAAAGGCCGCCGCCACCCAGCGCGAAATACAAGCCACCGCGGGCCATGCGCGCGTGGACGTGCTGCTGGCTGACCTGGCCGACCTGAGCCAGGTGCGCCGGGCCGCAGCCGAGTTTAACGCCCGCTACCCACGCCTGGATGTGCTGGTCAACAACGCCGGCCTCATTTTCGGCGCCCAGCGCCAGTTATCGCCCGACGGCTACGAGCTGGGCGTGGCCACCAACCACCTCGGACCGTTTCTGCTCACGGCCTTGCTCTTCGACAAGCTTCGCGCCAGCCCGGCCGCTCGCATCGTGAACCTGGCCTCGGACGCTTATGGCATGGCCAAGCCCAACCTGGCCGATTTTCAGTCCGAGCAGGACTACGGGGCCCTGCGCGTGTACGGCAACACCAAGCTCTACAACATCCTGTTCACGCAGGAGCTGGCCCGGCGACTGCGCGCGCACGGCATCGCCAACCTCACCACCAACGCCGTCCACCCCGGCGTGGCGGCCACCGGCTTTGGGGCCGGCGCCCAGGGGGTGTTCAAACTGTTCTCCACCCTAGCCCGCCCGTTCATGCTGTCGGCGGCGAAAGGCGCCGAAACCAGCATTTTCCTGGCCACGGCACCGGAAGTAGCGGCCAGCAGCGGCGGATTTTATGCTAAGAAAAAACTCCTGCCCGTGAAGCACCCCTTCAACACGCCCGAGCACGCCCGCCAGCTCTGGGAGTTGAGCCAGGAATTGACGGGGACCCATTTTCTCGCCTAGCAACCGCGCGGTTTGCCCGCCCGGTTTTTCTCCACCACCTACTCCATTTAACCCGGCGGCCCTGACCACTCAGGCCGCTCCAACCAACCCATTCCCATGAACGACAAACGTATCGCCCTCGTCACGGGGGCCAACCAAGGCATCGGCCTGCAAATCGCCAAGGAACTCGTGGCGCACGGCTACGCCGTGCTGCTCGGGTCGCGCAGCCTGGAGAAGGGCGAGGCCGCGGCCCAGCCCCTCGGCCCCGATGCCCACGCGCTGCAACTCGACGTGACGGAGCCAGCGTCCATCGCCGCCGCCGCCGACCGCATCCGCCAGGAGTTCGGCCGACTCGATTTGCTGGTCAACAACGCGGGCATTGCCAACCCCCAGCCAGGTACCTCCCTGGAGGAGTCCATTCAAGCCAACCGGCCGAGCGTAGCTAAGCTCGACGACGTGCGCACGGTGTTCGAAACGAACGTGTTCGGCGTCATTGCCGTGACTCAGGCGCTGCTGCCCTTGCTGCGGGAAGCGCCGGCCGCGCGCATCGTCAACGTGTCGAGTGCCGCGGGGTCGCTCACGGTGAATTCGGACCCGGCCTTCCCCTACCGCCACGGGTTCGGCGTCATGTACTCGGCCTCGAAAACGGCCCTCAACGCCGTGACGCTGGCCTTCGCCATCGAGCTGGAGCCGGCCAACATCAAGGTCAACGCCGTGAGCCCCGGCTTCACGGCGACGGCGCTCAACAATTTTGCCGGCACCGACACCGTCGAGCAGGGGTCGCGGGCGCCGGTTCGCGTCGCGCTGGACGAGGACGGCCCGACCGGCACCTTCTCGGGCCCGGACGGTCCCCTGCCGTGGTAAGCACCGGGTCTAGCACTGGTCCGGGGTAAGCGTCGTCCTCTTGGCCACGGGTTCAAGCACAGCAAGCAAGCGGGTGCCAGGTTTGGCCCCGCACCCGCTTGCACGTACGGCGCGCTGCTTTGCCAGTTCCGAAAAGAATGCTTTGCCCTGTTGCCAGCAGCCTTGACGAACTGAGCCGAAGGTTTTCCCTAGTTGTTTAACAACCCCCCAAGTAGGGCGGCGGGCTTGCGGCTCCGCTCCCCTTGCTGCCATGCAAAGCCTCTTCGCCGAATTCGTTGCCCTGATTTTCATCATTTTGGCCCTGGTCATGCTGGCGGCTAAGCTCCGGCTGGCCTACCCCATCGTACTGGTGCTCGGCGGCCTGGTCCTCAGCTTCACCGGCTGGTTTGCCCACCTCCAACTCGACCCCAACATCGTGTTCTTGGTGTTTCTGCCGCCCCTGCTCTACGAGGCGGCCTGGCAGGTGTCGTGGAAAGAGTTCTGGAAGTGGCGGCGCATCATTGCCGGCTTTGCCTTTCCCATCGTGGTGCTGACCTCGTGCCTGGTGGCGGTGGTAACGCACTGGCTTATACCCGGCTTCACCCTGGCGCTGGGCTTCCTGCTGGGGGGCATCGTGTCGCCGCCCGACGCCATCTCGGCAACTGCCATCCTGCGGCAGGTGAAGGTGCCGAAGGGCCTGCTGAGCGTGTTGGAGGGCGAGAGCCTGCTCAACGACGCCGCGGCGCTGATTGTATTCCGGTTTGCGTTGGCAGCCGTGCTCACCGGCCGGTTTTCGCTGGGCGAAGCGGCGGGCAGCTTTGGGCTGGTGGTCATGCTGGGCATTCTGACTGGGCTGGGGGTGGCGCTGGGGTTTTACGCCCTGCACCGCTGGCTGCCCACCACGCCGAGCATCGACACCGTGCTCACCCTGCTGGCCCCGTACTGCATGTACTACGCCGCCGAGCACCTGCACTACTCCGGGGTGCTCGCCGTGGTGAGCGGCGGGCTGCTGCTTTCCAGTCAGCGCCATACGGTGCTCGGCTACCGCAGCCGCATCACGGGCGTGAACGTGTGGGCCCTGCTGGGCTTTGTGCTCAATGGGTTGGTGTTTCTACTCATTGGGCTCCAACTGCCCGATATCACGCGGCAGCTCGGGGGAGTGGGGCTGGGTCCGGCCACCGGCTACGGCCTGGCCGTGTCGCTGACGCTCATGGTCGGACGGCTGTTGTGTGCGTTTGGAGCGGCGGCGCTTACGCAGGTGGCCAGCCGCTTCATCCCGGTGGCCGACGCCCGGCCGGGCTGGAAGCTGCCGCTGGTGGCGGGCTGGGCCGGGATGCGCGGGGTGGTGTCGCTGGCCTCGGCGCTGGCCGTGCCGCTGCTCACGCCGCTGGGGCAGCCTTTCCCTTACCGCAACCTGGTGCTGTTCATCACCTTCGTGGTGATTCTCGTTACCCTGGTGGGGCAGGGGCTGACGTTGCCCTGGCTGATTCGCCAAGTCAACCTGGCGGCCGAGCACCCGGCACATTCCGAAGCCGCGCAGGAGTTGTACGTCCAGCAGCAGTTGGCCCAGCAGGCCCGGCGCTTCGCCGAAACCCAGGTGGAGCCGGCGCACGAATACGCCCGCCACCTGCAAGTCCGCCTGGCCCTTGACCACCAGCTGCTGCTCCAGGTAATGGAGGGCGAAGCCGCCGCTAACGCCGCGCTCACCCAGTACGCAGAGCTGCTCCAGCGCCAGCGGGCGTTGTTGCATGAACTCAACCAGCGGCCGGATTTCGATGAGGACATCATCCGAAAATACCTGAACTTCCTGGATTTAGAGGAATACAAGCTGCGGGAGATGGCGCCGTAAACGGCGGCACGGCGGGCAAAGCGCCCCGCGCCTTGCTAAACCTGGTTGAGCAGCAACACACCGTTACGTTAAAGTTTGATTCTATTAACTTTGTTGCATGACAACAAACCCGCTAGCTACCCCGGTCGAACTGTACACGGCCGATTTGTCCTCGAAAGGGTTTAAGGTGTATGAGATAGAGGGGCCCGTCAGCGCCGTATCTGTACAAGGCCGCCGGGATTACTATAAAATAGCCCTCGTAACCGGCGAGTTGACTATTTACACGGGCGAGCAAACCATCGAGGCCAAGGGGCCTTTCCTGTTTTTGGCCAATCCCCACGTCCCCCATTCGGTGGTGGACCATTCAACGGGCGGCAAACGCTTTGCCTGCTTGTTTACCGAAGCCTTCATCGCGGGCCGGCAGCGAACCGACTTGTTGCGCGATTCGCCTTTGTTTCGCGTCGACGCCATGCCCGTCATTCCCCTGGACCGCGAACAGGCCGGCTTTATGACGGGCCTGTTTCAGCAGATGCTGGCCGTGTACCGGGGCGAATACGCCCATAAAAACGAGCTGCTCAAGGCCTGCCTGGAACTCATCCTGCACGAGGCCCTGCTCATACAGCCCCCGGCCGGGGAAGGCAAACCCAAAAACGCGGCCTCGCGCCTCACCCAACTCTTTTTGGAATTGTTGGAGCGGCAATTCCCCATCGAAAGCACCGCCAAGCCGCTGCAGGCCCGCACGGCCCAGGCCTTTGCGGCGGGCCTCTCGGTGCACGTCAACTACCTGAACCGAGCGGTGAAAGAAGTGACCGGCAAGCCGACCAGCGTGCACATCGCCGAGCGCATCGCCGCCGAAGCCAAAGCCCTGCTGCAACACACCGACTGGAGCGTGGCCGACATCGCCTACGGCCTGGGGTTCGACTACCCCACCTACTTCAATAACTTTTTCAAGCGGGTGACCGGCCGGATTCCCAAGGCCTTCCGCACCGACAAGGTTTGATAGTTGTACTTTTTGGTTTGATTCTCTTCACCGGGGCCCGGTAGGTAAGCCGGAACTTTGTCGTATCAACAAGGCGGACGAAAACGGCCACGGTGGCCGGTCGGGATTCCGCCTTTGCCCCGACAAGGACCATGAAGTACGCCCTCATTACCGGCGCCAACAAAAGCATTGGCTTCGAAACCGCCCGCCAGCTCCTGCAGCAGGGCTTCCACGTGTTCATCGGCAGCCGCAGCCTGGAAAACGGCCGGCAGGCCGTCGATAAACTGCAGGCTGAAGGGCTCACCGAGGCCGAAGCCGTCCAGCTGGACGTTACCAACCCGGAGTCGGTGCAGGCCGCCCGCGCCATCATTGGTCAGAGAACCGAGGTGCTGGACGTGCTCGTCAACAACGCCGGCGTGAACGGCGGGATGCCGCAAACGGCCACCGGCGTCGCCATCGCCACGTTTGAAGCCGTGTACGCCACCAACGTGTTTGGCGTGGTGCGCGTCACGCAGGCCTTCCTCGACCTGCTGCAAAAGGCCGCGCAGCCCCGCATCGTGAACGTCAGCTCGGGCATGGGCTCGCTCACGCTGCACACCGACCCCACCTGGAAGTACTACCCCAACAAGGGAGCCGTGTACCATACGTCCAAGGCGGCCCTGAACATGTACACCATCATCCTGGCCTACGAGCTGCGCGACACCAAGGTGAAGGTCAACGCCGTGGACCCCGGCTTCACGGCCACGGATTTCAACAACCACCGCGGGACGGGCAGCGTCGAAGAAGCTGGCGCCCGGCTGGTGAAGTACGCTCTCATTGGCGAGGACGGCCCCACGGGCAAGTTCTTCAGCGAGGAAAACAACCCCGAAACCGGCGAGATTCCCTGGTAAGCGAACCCCACCCAAACCAGCACTGCGTGTAACGCGAAGCACGGGCGGCCAGCTCATTGGAATTGGCTGCCCGCTGAGCGCTAGGACTGGCGTTTCGAAGCGTACCATGAAAAGTGCAGGAGTTGTCTAGCAGACGTCGTTTTCGGCGTGCTATTGCTGCTGGCCACCCCACGCCCCAGGCGTTCTGCCTGCGCTGCGGTGCCTCCTTTCCTACGCAATGCGTCCCGCTTGAGTGACCGAGCCACCGAAGCCATACCGGCCCGCCACCAGGAGGTGTCTTACACCTCGCTCCCCCACATTTTCTACATCGAAAGCGCCCTGGACATAGCTTTCTCGTAGCAGGGAATAAAATTACGCTAAGCTCTAATCGGGACTGCTTTCGATGGCTTACGTAGGCTGCGCAGCCCGTTGGGCTGTGCTTCCACCTGGCCAGGAAAGGCGTGCCCTTCTCGACCCAACCTAATGCCGTCAGCGGGTATCGGCACAACCCGGGTCCAGGCCTCCGAGCCGCTACCCGTTTAACTTTTGGACCAAACTTTTAACCAAGGCCATAAGTGCTTGTTAAACAGCTAGTTAAATACATAAAAAGGCCCCGCTGGTGGCGGGGCCTTTTTATGTATTTAACTAGCTGTTTAACAACCCGTTGGAGCCTGTTACCTGAATTTAGGGTTGGAAATCTTGACGCGGTGGTTGATGATTTCTACTTTTTTATCCTTGGGATAATCAACCTGGAAGCTGAATCGCAACCGCTGGCTAGCCCCCGAGGCGAGGGGCAGCACCCAAGTGAGCTTGCCGCTGCGCTCGTCGAGCTGGGCCCCGCTAGTTTCGAGCACTTTTACGCTGATTTCCTTCTCCTCAGAAATCGGCACTTGGTCTAGAATGCGGATGCGCACGGCCTCGGGGTGGCGATTGCGCACGTTCAGCTCGTAGGTGAGGCGCGTGCGGCGCTTATCGCTGAGGCCTACGTTGCTACTAAAGTCTTCTAGCTTGGCCCGGCCCACCACGAGCAGCTCATCGTGGCCCAGGGCTACTTCCAGCGAGTCGTTGTAGGCCCGGTCGTCTAAGTCCGTGCTGCCCACGTACATACCTTGGTGATACACCATCGCTTTATCGGGTAGCTGCAAGCCCTCCCAACCCGCCACCTTAGCCTGCAAAAAAACGTCTTCCGACAGGCGCGGAATGGCCAGGTATTCGGGGCGTGCGGCCAGCTGCACGGTAGGCAGCGTAATTTCCCGGCGCTTGCCCGCCGCCAGCGAAACCAGCCCCGGCACTTCGTAGCGTGAGCCCTGCGACACCTGCACCGGTTGGCCCTTGGCGGTGCCCTTCACTACAAACTGGTCGACGCGCCCCTCGCCACTGTGGTCGCCGCCGCTGAAGTTTAATTCCCAAGGCGAAAGCTCCGGCCGCGATACATCGCCCAGGGCGTGGCGCATCAGCACAAGATGCACCTGCTGCCAGTCGAGCCCCGACCGGTTGGTGAGCAGGCCGTGGGTTACGAAGCTTAGCTCCCGGCCGCTGGCATTGGCGCGGATATCGAGCTTCGGAAACCAGGGCGAGCGGCTCGTTACGTAGTAGCGCACGGTTAAGGCCACGGTGCCCGGCCGGGCCGCCCGCACCAGCAGCACGTGCCGGTCGCTGGCGCCCGTTTCCGACGCCCGCGGGCGCAGCTGGGTGGCCTCGGTTTTAAGGGCTTCCAGCCGGCTTTGCAAGCGGTTGGTTTCTAGTTGAATGGCTGGCAGCCGGGTGCGCATGAGGGCCGCGCCTTTTTGCACTTCGGCGCTCCAGTTGGCCTGGGTGCCCGTTGGCAGGGTCTGGTTGGCTAGCAGAAACGCTTTTTCCTGCTGCAGCCCTTGTAGCTCGCCCTCGATGGTGCGCACCCCGGCTTCGGCGCGAGCCAGGCTGTCTACGGCCGATTGATTGAGTGGTAGCGCGGCTGTGGCGGGGGCTTGGTTGTCTTCGTCGCTCACTGATAGCAGCTCGGCCCCATCGCCCAGCTGCACCTCCAGCGCCTCATCGTCCATGCGGTACGATAAGTTAGTGACTACAACGCGATTGAGGCCGGCGGCCAGTGCCAGTTGCGCCTGGTGCTCCAGCGCGGTAGCGTTCAGATACACCGTTACGCTGGTGAGCGGGGGCTTGCTGGTAAGTTGGGTAGGCGCTTGGGCCGCGCTAGAAGTAGCGGCCAGCAAACCTGGTACAAGCAGCAGGTAACGTTGAATCATAGGGTATCGATTAACTGGCCGCGGGGGCCAGCCAGCAAAGATGCACCAGCTGAAGCGGCCGGCCGCTGCTAAGCCCGCGAAGTACCTTTGCGGGCCTTATGC
This sequence comes from uncultured Hymenobacter sp., assembly GCA_964243255.1. Classification (GTDB taxonomy): domain Bacteria; phylum Bacteroidota; class Bacteroidia; order Cytophagales; family Hymenobacteraceae; genus Hymenobacter. Next base: position 13,502 of record CAXTFI010000039.1, on the reverse strand, counting down.
TGACTATTCCCGTCCTTAATTCGTCGCGGCACCCCTTGCCGGAATACCAAACTGCCCACGCCGCCGGCCTCGACCTGCGGGCCAACTTGCCCGCCGGGCCCCTCACGCTGGGCCCGCTGCAAAGGGTGCTGGTGCCCACCGGCCTCAGCCTGGCGCTGCCCGTGGGCTACGAAGCGCAAGTGCGGCCCCGCAGCGGCTTGGCCTTCAAGCACGGCATCAGCATTGTCAACAGCCCCGGCACCATAGATGCCGACTACCGGGGCGAGATTAACGTGCTGCTGGTCAACCTGTCTAATGACGTGTTCACCGTGCACGACGGCGAGCGGATTGCCCAACTAGTGGTGGCCCGCCACGAAACCGTTGAGTGGCAGCCCACCGAAACGCTGGATGAAACGGCCCGCGGCACGGGCGGCTACGGTAGCACGGGGAAGTAATTTAGAATGAAGAATGGGGAATGAAGAATTATCAAACCGGTAATTCTTCATTCCCCATTCTTCATTCCTAATTAACGCGCCGGTGCCGTGCCGGCGGCGCGCTGGCGGGCGATGATTTGCAGGTTGCCGCCGGCCGCGTTGAGCTTTTGGCTCAGCTCGCGGATTTTGTCGCCCAGGCCCTCGAAGCTATGGATGGGCAGCGCGGCGCGCGAAGTGAGGTCGGCCAGCTTTTGGAAGGAGGCCCCCATGGCGCCCACGTCGTTGCGCTGCATGTGGCCGTTGAACACGTCCAGCTCCTGCGCCACGAGGCGCACGGCGGGGTTGTCGCTGCTGTTGAGGGTTTGGTACCAATTGGTTACGTGCTGCTGGCCCACACTGGCATCCTGCACAAAGCCGGCGTCGATGGCCGCAAACAGCACCTGAATGCTGGATTCAATTTCGGAGAAGAAGTTCATACGGCAAAAGTAAGGACCCCAGGCCCTAACGCCGAAGCGCGCCGGGTGGTTGTTTGGCGTGGTACTACGGGGCCCGTTGGGCAACGCGTACTACCACGCGCCGCCGATACCTTTGGCGCTGCCAAATTTCTGATTTATGCAACTCATCACCCTGGCCGACCTGGAGCAGGCGCAGCAGCGGCTGCGCGGCCTGGCGCGGCACACGCCCCTGCTGCCGCTGGTGCTGCCCGAGCTGGGCCCCGAGCAGGTATACCTCAAGCCCGAAAGCCTGCAACCCATTGGCTCCTTTAAGATTAGGGGTGCCGGCAATCGCATTATGGCCCTCAGCGCCGAGGAGCGGGCGCGGGGCGTGCTGGCTTACAGCAGCGGCAACCACGCCCAGGGTGTGGCCTACGCGGCGCGGCAGCTAGATATAAAAGCTACCATCATCATGCCCACCAATGCGCCGCAGGTGAAGGTGGCCGCCACGCGGGCGCTGGGGGCTGAGGTTATCCTCTACGACCCGGCCCACGAAAAGCGCGAGGCCGTGGCCGCCCGCCTGCTGGCCGGCGCAACCCAACCTCCGGTGCTGGTGCCGCCCTTCGACGACCCGTACGTGATAGCCGGCCAGGGAACCGTGGGCCTGGAAATACTGGCCGACCTGCCGGCCGTGGACCTGGTGCTGGCGCCCGTGGGCGGCGGCGGCCTGCTGGGCGGCGGGGCGGCGGCCCTCAAGCTGCTGAAGCCCAGCGTGAAAGTAGTTGGCGTAGAGCCCGAGCTGGCCGCCGATGCCCAGGCCTCCTTCCGGGCCGGGCGGGTGGTGGAGTGGCCCGCCGCCGACACCAACCGCACCCTGGCCGACGGCGTGCGCACCCTGGCCGTGAGCGAATTAACCTTCGCCCACCTGCGGCAGTACGCCGACGATATCGTGACCGTGAGCGAGGCCGAGCTGCGCGCCGCCGCCCGCCGCCTGCTGCTCGAAGCCCGGCTGGTGGTAGAGCCCACCGCCGCGCTGCCGCTGGCCGCGCTGCTGCGCCACCGCGCCAGCCTGCCGCCCAGCCAGCACACCGTCCTCATTCTCACGGGTGGCAACGCCGACCCGGCTACGTTAATTGAGCTGCTGCGGGGGTAAAAATTAACCTGAATGCGGGCGGGTGGGGCTTCGCTCGCCATCTTTGTTTCGCTAAGCCGGCCAACCGCGACGGGCTGAAAACAGTATGTTTCCTAATCACCTCTGAAAACACCTTCCACCCAACTTCTTCTTCTCCGATGAAAATTATCGTCCCAATGGCCGGCATGGGCAAGCGCATGCGCCCCCACACGCTTACCGTCCCCAAGCCCCTCATTCCCATTGCCGGCAAGCCCATTGTGCAGCGCCTCGTGGAGGATATTGCCCGCGTGTGCGGCGAGCCAGTGGAGGAAGTGGCCTTCATTATCGGCCGCTTCGGGGCCACCGTGGAGAAGAGCCTGGTGGCCATTGCCGAGTCGGTAGGAGCCAAGGGTACCATTTATTACCAGGATGAGCCGCTGGGCACGGCCCACGCCATATTGTGTGCCAAGGATTCGCTGAGCGGTCCGCTGGTAGTGGCCTTTGCCGACACGCTGTTCAAGGCCGACTTTACGCTCGATAGCTCGGTGCCCGGCACCATCTGGGTGCAGAAAGTGGCTGACCCCAAGCCCTTTGGCGTGGTGAAGCTCAATGAGAAAGGCCAGATTACCGACTTCGTGGAGAAGCCTGAAACCTTTGTTTCGGACCTGGCTATCATCGGCATCTACTACTTCCAGGACGGCGACTACCTGCGCGACGAGCTGCAGTACCTGCTCGACCATGACATCAAGGATAAAGGTGAGTATCAGCTCACTAACGCCCTGGAGAACATGAAGAACAAGGGCACTGTGTTTGTGCCCGGCCAGGTAACCGAGTGGCTCGACTGCGGCAACAAAGACGCCACCGTATTCACCAACCAGCGCTACCTCGAATACCTCAAAGAGCGCGGCGAAAAGCTGGTGGCGGCCTCGGCCAAAATCAGCAACTCGGTGATTATCGAGCCCGTGTACATTGGCGAGAACGCCGTGATTACCAACTCGGTAGTGGGCCCGCACGTGTCCTTGAGCGCCGACGCGGTAGTGGAAGACTCGCGCCTGTCGAACTCCATTGTGCAAACGGGCGCCACCGTGCGCCACGCCAACGTGGCCAACTCCATGATTGGCAACAGCGCCAGCGTAACCGGCCAGCCCGCCGACCTGAGCGTGGGCGATTTTAATACCCTGCGCGTGTGATGTTTTGAGCGCTTCGCGCGTTACCCCAGCGGCGCGGCTCCCAGCGGGGCCGCGCCGTTCGTGGTTGGGCCCCGTACATTCGCCGAAAAGGTCTTTCGGTTTGCTTCTTATGCGTATGCGTTCATTTGCAGTTAACTTACTTATAATGAGCTTGTTGGCTGGTGGCAGCCAGGCGCAGGGGCTGGGCCCCGGCGCCAGCAGCCCGCCCGACTCGGTGGCCGATGCCCGCAAGCCCGTGAAGCTGAGCCGCAAGGAGCGGCGCGAGCTGGCGCAGCGTGTCGAGATTGAAGCCAAGAAGGTGGCGGCCCACCCGCCGCTCTCGGCCAAGGAGCGCGAAATGAGCGAGGCCCTGTACACTGACGGCGTGAAGTACGTCATCCTGGAAGACTACCCCAAGGCCCTGGAGCGCCTGCTGAAAGCCTACACGCTGATGCCCGAGAATGCGGCCGTCAACTACAAGCTGGCCGAGGCTAACCTGCTGAGCGGCAACCTGCGCGATGCCACCGGCTACGCCGAGGCCGCCGTGAAGCTCGACGCCAAAAACCCCTATTACTACCTGCTGCTGGCGCAGTCGCAGGCCAGCCAGAAGCAGTACGAAGCCGCCACCGCCACCTACGCCAGCCTGGTGAAGGAAGTGCCCAACTCGGGCAGCTACCTGTTTCAGTTGGCCGACCTTTACCTGGCCCAAAACAAGCTGCCCGAAGCCCTGGCTATCCTCGAAAAAGCCCAGGCGCAGTTTGGCAGCATCGACGAGATTTCGTACAAAAAGCAGCAGATATACCTGCGCCAGAACAACCTGCCGCTGGCTCTGGAGGAGGGCGAAAACCTGATTGCCGCCAACCCCACCGAGCCGCGCTTCGTGGTGGCCCAGGCTGAGATGTACGCTGCCAACAACCGCCTGCCCGATGCCATTCGGGTGGCCGAGCAGGCCCTGCGCCTGGAGCCCAACAACCCCCAGGCCCGCCTGATACTGGCCGACGTATACCGCCAGCAAAACCAGCCCGCCGAGGTAGAGAAGCAGCTGCGCCTGGCCTTCGACAGCCCCGCGCTTGATATCGACCAGGCGGTGCGCATCTTGGTGGGCTACATCAAACAGCTGCCCGACCCCAAGGTGGCCCCGCTGGCCCTCGACCTGGCCAATGCCACCGTGCGCACCCACCCGCGCGAGGCCAAGGCCTACAGCGTGGCCGGCGACGTGCAGATGCAGTCGGGCCACAAGAAAGAGGCCCGCAATACCTACCTCAAGGCCCTGAAATACGATAAATCGAAGTTTCAGCTCTGGCAGCAGGTGGTGCTGCTCGACGCCGAGCTAAACCAGACCGACTCGCTGCTGGTGCACAGCGACGCGGCCCTGGAGCTGTTCCCGAACCAGGCGCCGCTGTGGTTTTACAACGGCATCGGGCACCTGCTGAAAAAGCAGCCGCGTGAGGCCGTGCAGGCCCTGGAGCACGGCCGCCGCCTGGCTGCGGGCAATGCCGAGCAGCAAACGCAGTTCGACTCGCAGCTCGGCGATGCCTACCAGGAGCTGAAGGACTACGCCAAGTCGGACGCGGCCTACGATGCCGTGCTGGCCGCCGACCCCAACAACTACGGCGTGCTCAACAACTACAGCTACTACCTCAGCCTGCGGGGCGAAAAGCTGGACAAAGCCAAGGAAATGTCGGGCCGCACGGTGAAGCAGTTTCCCGACAACGACACCTACCTCGATACCTACGCCTGGGTGCTTTACAAGCAAAAAGACTACGCCGGGGCGAAGCAAAACCTGGAGCACGCCCTGAAAACAACCAAGGATGCGAGCATCCTGGAGCACTACGGCGACGTACTGTGGCAGCTCGGCGACCATACCGGGGCCCTGGCGGCCTGGCAGCGCGCCCGCAAAGCCGGGCCCGGCACCTCGCCGCTGCTCGACCGTAAAATCAAAGAACAAAAACTGTATGAATAAATCTGCTCTCGTGCTCGCTGCCCTGGCGCTGGCCAGCTGCCACCGCGTGCCCTCGTCGTCGGGCAAGCTCGGGCCGGGTACCTCCACTGCCGTAGTGCCCGTAGAAACGCCCGCCGGCGTGAAGACGGCCAACACCAACTTTCAGTACCTGAACGGGCGCGGCAAAGTGCACTTCAAGCGCAAGGACAACGACATGTCGGCCAACTTCAACCTGCGCATCAAGCGCGACTCGGCCATCTGGCTGTCGGGCTCACTGCTGGGCATTGAGGGCGTGCGCGCGCTGCTCACGCCTGATTCGGTACGGGTAGTTAACCGCTTGGAAAAGAGCTACTTCGCGGGCGACTACGCCTACCTGAGCCAGCTGCTGAACGTGCCCGTCACCTACCACCAGATGCAGGACATCCTGCTCGGCGACTACCAGGCGGCCCCTAAAGGCGCCCTGCCCGTAGTAAAAACGGAGGGCGACAACCAAGCCGTGACCTACCCCCAGGCCCCCCTGATACTGGAGCAGCTCGTGAGCACCGCCACCGGCCGCCTCCAGCAGTTGAAGGTGAGCGAAAGCGCCGCCCAGCGCAGCCTCACCGTGGGCTACGCCGACTTCCAGAAGCCCACCGGTACGCAGCTGCCGTTTGCCTTCACCACCAACGTGCTGGGCCAGCAGGGCGGCGCCGAAAGCACCTCGGCCACCCTCAACTACCAGAAGGTGGAAGTAGGGTCGGGGCATCTGGACTTCCCATTCAGCATTCCGAAGGGCTATGCCCGGCAGACTAAGGTGAAGAAGTAAGGTATTTAAAATCAACTAGTTATGCAAAAAGCCACCCATCCTAACAGGATGGGTGGCTTTTTGCATAACTAGTTGATTAACTGCTTAATGCGTAATTTGGACGTGCTCGGAGTACGCATTTTTACCGGTGCCGACGCGCACGTTATAGAGGCCGTCGGGTACCTCGCGCACATCAAGCACAGCTTTGCCGCGCTCGCTCTGCTTGGTCTTGACCTTCTTGCCGTAGGTGTCGTACAGGTCTACCTGAAACGACTTGGTGTCGGAGGCATTGCCTTTGGCGGCCGAGGCTGCGGGGGCGTCCGCATCATCCGAGACGGTTAGCTCCGAGGCGGCCGGGTTGGGGGCTACCATGTACCGGTAGCCGGTGCCCACGAAGATAAAGCCCCCCGACACGCCGCAATCGCTGCTGGTGCCGGCCGCCGTAGCGGTAATGGTAACCTGCCCCACTGAGTATGGAATGCTGAAGGAGGTAGAGTTGCCGCTGGTGCTCAGCGGCACGTTGGGGTCACTGGAAGTAAAAGTGAAGTTGTAAGGCTGGTTAAGATACATGGTAATAACGCTGTTATACCCCACAAAATGTGTTCCCGTCAACGTATAGTTCGACCCGTTGTAGCGGTACTGGCCAGTGGGGTAAGCACTACCCACCGAGACGGTTTTGGTGACGGGTGGCCCGCAGGGAAACGTAGCCGTGATGGTGGCCGAACCCTGGGCCCCCGCCGCCGCTGAGGTAACAAACTGGCTGCCCGAGCCGGTAGCGGTCGTAAAGTAATTGCTGGGCGAGGCGCTCCAGGTTACCTGCGAGGTGTTAACCGAAAAAACGGACGTGGGCGAGGTGCATACCTGGGTGGGGCCGGTAATAGCTAACACAGCGCTGCACTCGGTAGAGCAATAGTTGCTGGCTACAGGTAGGCGCTCCATCTGGTCGTATATCCACTCCGTATTGCGCGGGGTAAAAGAGACGTGTTGCTGATTGAAGGAACTGCTAGCGCTACTAGTGGGCGAAAAACGTTCTTGAGCTAGAAAACCATCGGTTCGGGAAGTGCTCACGGAAGCTACCCCATTTACATAAGAGGCGGATAAGCTTGGAAGGGTAAAATCCTGAATATCCAAGGCGCTGGGCGTGGGGATGAAGCAAAAGTCGCTGACCACTGAAAATACGGCTGCGTAAGGGCGCTTGTAAAAATTATTAATAATTTGAGCATAGCCCATTTTTACTCCGGTCGTGGAGCCTATCAGTGAGCCAATACCTTCGGTGCCGCCGGATGCGCCGTCTAGCGGGAGCAGCCCCGCAGGGCAGCTGAAACTCATTGGCTGACCAATATTAGATTTCTTTTTAATTAAGCCGAAGAAGACCTGGGTTTCTTCATACACGTGCAGCCTGGCTACCGGCTGAGACTGCCCATTGGCGGGGATGGCGTTCACGATAGCTTCCGCATTGATGCCCTCGCTGCCGGCCAGAAAGAAGGGCAGGTTGTACAGATTGAGCCGACCAGCGGCGCGTACCAATTCGGTGTATGGGGCAAATAATCCGTTGCCGCATTGGGAGCCCTGGCTGACCGCCACGATTTTGTAGGGTGCCTGGTACGTAATCATCTGGCGATAGGGACCTTCGATAAACGAGTTAGGCCGGAACTCGATGGTCGTATTGAGAACGTTGCCGCCCCCAGGGGGCACCGCATAGCGCAGGTACGTTTGATAGAGCAACAGTTGCTGGGCAGCTGGCGAGTCGAGCAGCGTATTGGCTTGTTTCAGCGCGGCAACGATATCGCTGGCATTGAAGGGGCCGATATTGAACTGAAGCTGGCGCACCAGCGCCGAGAGGCCCAGCGGAATGTTGGCTCCCCGCTGGGGGCTGTCGTGCAGCACGAGCAGCCGCACGTCGGTGGGGCGGTTGGCCTTGGTCATCTCGGCCAGCTTGTAGCGGGCGATGTTGCCACCCATGCTCAGGCCCATTACTACGTTCTGCTCGTGCGCACTAGGGTCCTTGTGCTGATTGACGTAGGTAAGCACTGCCTCAAAAAGCCCGGCATTTAATAAAATGTCGTCGGTGCCGTTGGTGTAATTAATGAATACTATATCATAAGTACCTGAGTTTTCCAACGAATTAAAAAAATTGAATCCAGGAGTAGTTCTTATTTCTTGTAAAAACTCCCTAATAGAGTAGTCTTTAGTAAAAATATCTGGGGCTATGTAGTGACCATCAAATCCTTTGGCAACTATTAGTGGTTTCGTTAGCTGTGTGTGGCCATTGGCGTAGTGGATATGGGCCCAGCCGGAAGCTTGGCCAGGCTGGGCCGCAAAGAATATGGAGTCGGAAACTACGCTGGTAGTAGTGTTAGCAACTGCCCCGCTTTTAGCTTCTTCCAGGGTCACACTCGTTGCCGGGGCACCTACGACCAACCCAAACCGGGTTTCGAGCACATAGGTGGGCACGGGGGCAACAATGGGGCTGGGCCGCTGGCCTCCTTTTTCGTACAAGACGGTCGTGTACTGGTAAGTGTAGCGCACCTTCACCTGCTTGGGGCCGGCGGTAGTGTATGCCGCGCTGATAGCCTGGTCGAACTGCGCCGACACGTAGCCCTGGCCATCGCCAAAATCGATTTGTAGGTTTTGGACAAGGCCCCGCCCGCCCCGCTCAGGCATATAGGTGGTAAATAGCGTGCTGGGAAACACCAGCGACACGTTGCCCGAAGGGCAGTAGGTATGCGCCGGCGCGGCGGCAAACAGCGTGCAGAGGCCATACGGGTTGCCGTAGCGGCCGGGCACGTCGTAGAGCTGCTGGTTTTGCACCGTCAGCAGGTTCTGGCTGCGGGCCTCGGGCCGGATGGTGGCGTAGCTGATAAGCTGCATCATCACCGGCAGGGTAGCTGGCCCGGCGGCAGCCTCCGCCGTGGCTAGCCTGGTATTGAAATCTTGCAGCGTGGGTAGCGGGTTGGTGCCATAAATGCAGGCCGTGTAGGCCGTACCATACAGGCCCCGAAACAGGTCGGGGTTGAGCAGTACACTATCCTGCAGCACGCCGTTGAAGGGAGCCAGGGGTACCAGGGGCAGGGCGTAGGCATCAAGCAACCGGGTAGGTATCTGACTCTTGTCTACGTTGGCAAACACCTGGTCGAGTTGATAGCGCATCGAATCGATGACCTGGGCGCGCAAGGCTGCGGCTTGCAGTAAGCTGCACAAGAGCAGCCAGTAAAGTTTTTTCATGCTTGGTGTGAAAAAGGGTTGGGGGAAAAAGAGCAATTAGAGTTGCTTGTCGAAGCGGCCTTGGGTAATCTTTAGTGTATCACAGCCGGGCTGAGCTAAAGTGAAATTGAAGGTGCCTGAGATAATACCTTTCATCAAGTCTAATCGAGTGATAGTTAAGGTTCCATCTTGATAGGTCGATGTTCCGGGGTCACCATAATTACCGCATAATGAATTATTACTAGTATCACCATAAAAAAAACCGTTAATTCCATTAAGTGGAAATTTGTATACTCCAACCTTATTGACATAGGCAGCACCAAACGTCATCGCCTGAAGAATGCTACTATTAGGAATAGGATACCTATTAACTTTTACCTGCAGTGCCCCGTCCAAGTAACCAGGGTCATAGGTCACACGAAAAGGACTAGTTAACCCGGTAAGACCATACGTAGGTGTCCATACTTTGCCATTGAGTAGGCAGCCAAAGGTGTTAGCCCCGGTCTGGGTAGCGGGGGGCAGTTGGTCAACGGGCGACGGGTCGGAATTGTGGCTTTTGCATTGGCTTAGGCCCAGCAGAGCGAAGGACAAGATGAGTAAATGTTTCATGATGGAAAAGTAAAAGAGCAGCAGTTAATAAATAAAAGAAGTTTGCAGTATAAGTCAATGTTATCTTCTTGTTAACCAAGAAATAAACGTTGTTTCATCGAAGTCGTGCAGGTAAGCTAAGGGCACGGCGGCTTCAAGTAGGCGGCGGTCGGCGAATACCTGGCTTTTGTCCACGTTGGCAAGCTTCTAGCGGACGGGGTCGCTGATTTGGGCGCGCGCAGGTGGGGAGCCGGCTAGTAGCAACAAGCTCAGCAAGTAGGGAAACAGGTACTTCATGCAGAAAAAGGGAAAAGGTGAGGGAGTTAGAGTTTTTTGTCGAAGCGCCCCTGGGTAACGCGCACGCTATCGCAGCCCGGCTTGTAGAGGGTGAAGGCGAAGGTGCCCGCGATGATGCCCGCTTGCTTGTCCAGGCGCGTGATAGTCAAGGTGCCCCGGCGATAGGTAGTCGCGCTATCGCGGTTATTCCAATAACAGTTTGTCTTTCCATCTTGAAAAGCGGCTCGGGTGCGTTGAGGACTCCGAAAAAAGTAGGTGCCAATCTTAAAATTTGAAATGACATCTAATGAGATATCTTGGAAATATTTAGAATCATCAGCGTACCGATATGTTTGCAAAGCAAACAAGCCCCCATTTAGACCTTGGTCATAATTAATGCTGTAGTTTGACCGACCATCAAACCCTCGGGGCGTCCACGGCTGGCCATTAACTAGGCAGCCAAAGGTGTTGGCCCCGGTCTGGGTAGCGGGGGGCAGTTGGCTCAGCGGGTCGGGGTCGTTTTTCTTGCAGCCCAGCAGCAAGGCCAGGGGCAGCAAGAGGGTTGGGAAGTATTTCATGGGAGATAGGGAAAAGGGCTATAAGAAATCCTAGCAGGAGGCAGCTGGCAGCAAACGTATCAGGTAGGGGAGCTCAAGTAAAATTTATGGTACCAACCCCCCATTTAGCTGGACGAACCGAGGGGTTGGAGCAAAAAGCAGGTGGCCAGAGGGCACTTAGCTGCGGTCAAGGTTGGTGAAGATGTTGTCGAGCTTTTGGCGGACAGGGTCGCTGGTTTGGGCGCGCGCAGGTGGGGAGCCGGCTAGTAGCAACAGGCTCAGCAAGTAGGAGAAGAGGTACTTCATGCAGAAAAAAGGAAAGAGTGGAGGGGAGTTAGAGTTGTTTGTCGAAGCGCCCTTGGGTGACGCGCACGCTGTCGCAGCCCGGCTTGTAGAGGGTGAAGGCGAACGTGCCCGCGATGATACCTTTGAGTAGGTCTAAGCGCGTGATGGTCAAGGTGCCCCGGCGGTATTGGCCTGTACTACCATCAAAATTTTGACAACCTGACAATAGGTGAGTATCTGTAAAAAATATTGACCTAGGAATTTTGGCAAGTGAGTACGTGCCAACTTTATCTATACTATCCCCACCAATAATTATTGACTGTAACAGCTTGCCATCATAGCGATAGGCTCTTACATCAACATTTCCACCATGGTAACTGGGGTCAACTGTTATGCTGTAATTCGAGGTGCCATTGTAACCTTGTGGTGTTAAAATTTGCCCATTGACGAGGCAGCCAAAAGTGTTGGCCCCAGTTTGGGTGGCAGGCGGTAGCTGGTTCACAGGGTCGGGGTCGCTTTTCTTGCAGCCCAGCAACAAGGCCAAGGGCAGCATGAGGATTGGGAAGTATTTCATGGGAGATAGGGAAAAGGGCTATAAGAAATCCCAACAGGCGGCAGCTAGCAGCAAACGTATTGGGCAGGGGAGCTCAAGTAAAATTTATGGTACCAACCCCCCGTTTAGCTGGACCAAACAGAGGAATGGGGAGCAAAAAGCAGGCGGCCAGAAGGTACTTGGCTGCGGTCGAGGTTAGTGAAGATGTTGTCGAGCTTTTGGCGAACGGGGTCGCTGGTTTGGGCCCGGGCGGTGCCGGCCAGCAGCAACAGGCCCAGCAAGTAGGGGAAGAGGTATTTCATGCAGAAAAAGGGAAAGAGTGGAGGGGATTAGAGTTGTTTGTCGAAGCGCCCTTGGGTAACGCGCACGCTGTCGCAGCCCGGCTTGTAGAGGGTGAAGGCGAACGTGCCCGCGA
>CAXTFI010000039.1:0-1671 GCA_964243255.1 uncultured Hymenobacter sp. | reverse complement strand
TGATGCCGGCTTGCTTGTCCAAGCGCGTGATGGTCAGCGTGCCCCGGCGATAATGCATTTCATTTTGGTAGAATGAGCCTTGCACTTTGCTATCATGAAAGAGTGCTTCCTGGTGGTTTGGCAACGAAAGAGAATAGGTGCCAACAGATTTGAGACTGTCAGAAAAAATTATAACGTCCTGTCTGGTATTATCTCCTGAGCCATATATATAAGCAGAAATATTTATTATGCCCTTGCGATAACTTGCGTCATAATTGATGCTATAGTTTGAAGTACCATCAAAACCCTTAGGGGTCCAGAGTTGGCCATTGACGAGGCAGCCGAAGGTGTTGGCCCCGGTCTGGGTGGCGGGCGGCAGTTGGCTGACCGGGTCGGGGTCGTTTTTCTTGCATTGGCTCAGGCCTAGTAGGGCGGCCAATAGTAGTGCATTGGGGCAATGGCGCATGACAAAAGAGTGGTGTAGAGAAGTAGCCGGAAGAAGCTATGTTGCAGCGAAGGTGGGCAATGCTTCCTGCCAGCGCAAGCCTAAATGCAGGATAGTCAGACTTCTAAAAACGAGGTTTCAGCGCCTGCTCAGGTAGTAAAAGGAGCGCTAACCCACCCGAATCCCCGTAAAGCGTTGCGTGCGTAAAGGACTTTAGCCGCGTGCGTAAAAGGTGAGTAGTAGAAGCCGGGCCGCACCGAAGGGAGCAGTAAGCAGCGCCACCTCCAAGCTGCGTTACCAAGGAGCGCCGACGCAAAGGCCCCGCAGCTGCCCGGCCCGGCATTCGTGCGTTATTTTGTGGGGCGGTATTCTGCCTGCCGCGCCCGGTTTGCTTCGTGACATTTTTCCCGCCTGTGTTTAAGTATTGGCTGGCGGCCAGCTTGCTGCTGCTGCTGGCTGGCCCGGCGGCGGCCCAGCGCCACCGCCCGGCCAAGGCGCGCCAGGCGGCCAGCCGGCCGGCGGCCAGGGAGCGCCGCCCCACCACCCGCCGCCCGCAGGCCAAGAGCAAGGGCCAGCTGGAACGCGAGCGCCAGGCCAACCTGCGCCGCATTGCGGAGGCGGGCAAAGTGCTGACCCAGACCACCCAGAAGAAACAGGCGTCGCTGGGGCAGCTCAACGTTATCAAGGAAAAGCTGACGGTGAAGCAGGGCCAGATTGCGCACATCTCGACCCAGCTGCAGGGCATCGAAACCAACGTGCACCAAACGGTGCGCCAGGTGCTGAGCACCCAGGAGCAGCTGGCCCGCCTCAAGGCCGAGTACGGCCGGCTCATGTACGCGGCCTCCAAAACGAGCAGCGGCTTCAACCAGCTCATGTTTTTGTTTGCGGCCGAGTCGTTCAACCAATTTGTGCTGCGGCTGCGCTACGTGCGCCAGTACACCGAGGAGCGCCAGAAGCAGGCCCTGCGCATCTTGGGCGCGCAGCAGCAGCTCAGCCACGAGCTCGATGGCCTCACGCAGCAGCGCCAGCGCCAGAAAAGCCTGCTAACCAATCAATTAGTAGAAAACCGCAACCTGTTGGGCCTCAAGACCGAGCAGGACGAGGTGGTGCAGCAGCTCAGCCAGCAGGAGCAGGGCCTGCGCCAGGAGCTGGCCCAGCGCCAGCAGGCCGTGGCCCGGCTCGACGACCTCATCGCCCAGCGCGTGCGCGAAGAAATAGCCCGCGCCGCCCACGCCGCCCGCCTGGCC
>CAXTFI010000038.1:0-30308 GCA_964243255.1 uncultured Hymenobacter sp. | reverse complement strand
GCACGGCCTTCGACTCGGTGACGCTCTACGGCGAGGACCCCGACCACCGGCCCGATATCTACGGCAAAATCGGCAACGCCGGCGTGAGCATCGCCTGCCTCGACGACGCCAAGAAGCTCTACTCGGGCTTCAACCTGGCCAACCCCAGCACGTCGGTGTCGATGACTATTAACGGTCCCGCCGCTACGCTGGCCGCGTTTTTCATGAACGCCGCCATCGACCAGCAGTGCGAGCTGTACATTCAGGAAAACGGCCTGGAAGCGGAAACGGACGCTAAAATCGACGCCATTTACGCGGCCATCGGCCAGCCCCGCCCCCGCTATCAGGGCGAGTTGCCGGCCGGCAACGACGGCCTTGGCCTGCGCTTACTGGGCGTGACCGGCGACCAAGTGCTGCCCGCCGACGTGTACGCCACCATCAAAGCCCGCACGCTCACGCAAGTGCGCGGCACCGTGCAGGCCGACATTCTCAAGGAAGACCAGGCTCAGAATACCTGCATTTTCAGCACCGAGTTTGCCCTGCGTCTGATGGGCGACGTGCAGGAGTACTTCATCACCGAGCGGGTGCGAAATTTTTACTCTGTGTCCATCTCGGGCTACCACATTGCCGAGGCGGGGGCCAATCCGATTACCCAGTTGGCCCTCACGCTCAGCAATGGCTTCACGTTCGTGGAATACTACGTGAGCCGGGGCATGAGCGTCAACGACTTCGCGCCCAACCTGAGCTTCTTCTTCTCCAACGGCATCGACCCCGAGTACGCCGTGATTGGGCGGGTGGCGCGCCGCATCTGGGCCAAGGCCATGAAGCTGAAGTACGGGGCCGACGCCCGCAGCCAGATGCTGAAGTACCACATCCAGACCTCGGGCCGCAGCCTGCACGCCCAGGAAATCGACTTCAACGACATCCGCACCACGTTGCAGGCGCTCTACGCCATCTACGACAACTGCAACTCCTTGCACACCAACGCCTACGACGAGGCCATCACCACGCCCACCGAGGAAAGCGTGCGCCGCGCCATGGCCATTCAGCTCATCATCAACCGCGAGCTGGGCCTGGCCAAAAACGAAAACCCGCTGCAAGGCGCCTTCATCATCGAGGAGTTGACCGACCTGGTCGAAAATGCCGTGCTGCTTGAATTCGACCGCATTACGGAGCGCGGCGGCGTGCTCGGGGCCATGGAAACCATGTACCAGCGCGGCAAAATCCAGGAGGAAAGCATGCACTACGAGATGCTGAAGCACACCGGCGAGTACCCCATCATCGGGGTGAATACCTTCCTCTCGTCGAAGGGCTCGCCCACGGTGGTGCCGGCCGAAGTCATCCGCGCCACGGAGGAGGAAAAGCAGTACCAAATCGACATGCTCCAGTTGCTGCACCAGCGCCACGCCGACCAGGCCCCGGCGCGCCTCAAGCAACTCCAGCAAATCGCCGTAGCCAACGGCAACCTCTTCGCCGAGCTAATGGAAACGGTGAAATACTGCTCGCTCGGCCAGATTACGAACGCACTGTTTGAAGTCGGCGGGCAGTACCGGCGGAATATGTAACCGGCACCGGTTATGCTGGCTCCAAAGACATGCTGAAAGGGGCGCCTGTTTAATTGAACAGGTGCCCCTTTTATTTGCGATATGGAAACCTTAACCAGTGATTGCTACGAAGTCAAGTCAGGTGAATACTTGAACGACTATCTCAAGCGGGTACACGGCAGAATGCCGTTTAATTCCGACTACCAGTTAAAGACGAATCTGGGGCTAGTTCACGAATTGCCTAATGGAGAAATTGTCTTTCTTGCAATTGGGCATGACGGAATTATATTTAAAGACAAAGCTTGCTTCAAAGCCGCTATTGATGCCGATGTATTTCCAATTGAGAATCCGCACAAAGATTTATTCGAACTTGAAAAGGAACGGATAAAGGAAATCAATCTGAATATTGATTACTATCATCAGCACCTTAATAAGGTTTTCAAGGTCGATTTCCAAGAAATCAATGGTGAGTCAGTTCAAGCATATTTGAAGAAAATTGTTGGCCGAACATTAAGAAAACTAACTACAGAAAAGGACGCTGTTGCTCTTGTAGCGATAATAGGGCAGCTACTGCTAAATGAAGAAGGTGGCAGTTGGCTACTTGAAAAAAGATACGGAACCTATAATCCTTATTTTGAACCGATGTTGCTTACTGAAAAGAAGCAGATTATTAACTTAAGCAGCATCGTACTTGGGCAGTTAAAATGGAAATTGGCATCTCTCACTAACCTTCTTATTTCTTTACGTCTACACACAATCGATTATAAATCCTACACCAAACATCGTACTTGTATTGAATTGAAGTGAAACCTTGCTGATTCATAGGCAGCTTCTTCAGTCACGGCAAGATGCGGGGGACGATTGTGATTGGACACAGCGCCAAGACACTCAAGCTTCATCAGCGGCGTTGAGAGGCGCCAAGGGCACGGGGGCGGGCGCAGGGGGCGGTCGGGTGCGGCCTCTGAGGCACACTGAGCTTCGGCAGAGGCGGTGGGAAGCGGGGTGCTAGGCAGCTTCCTTGGCTCCTTGGTGAACCACCCGCGCGTGGCGGGGCAGCGGCGCGGCAGGGACGGCCAGTGCGTAGGACCGGTTGAAGGCTTCCTGCGATACCTGGAAGTAGCTGGCGAGGCGGCGGATAACCTCTTTCGACAGGCCCCGGCGGCGGTTCAGGATATCGGAGACTGCGCCTTTGCTAAGGCCCAGCGCGGTTACCAGGTCCTTGGCTAGTAGGTGGCGGCCGGCCATGAGGGAACGCAGCAGGTCGATGGGGTCGGCTTCGGGAAGGGTGGCATGAGCGTGGTCCCAGGTTTCGATGAGGAGCGTGAGTAAGTCGATTTCCTCCTGGGTGGCGGTGGTGGGATTGGGTTCGGTTACCAGCGCTTCCAGCTGGGTGCAATAGGCTTGGTATTGCGACTCGGTTTTGATGACGGTGTATTTCAGCGTTTCCATGTGCTTGGGCTAATATAGATTGACGGTGTACTGCTGGTTTTTCGCGCAGAGCTTGTCGTATTCGGCGTGCGTGCCCAGCCAGCACACGAACAAATGCACCTGCCGCTCGCCAAAGGCGTAGCTGGCAATGAGCCGGTAGTTGTTGCCGCCGATATCGAACACGACGCGGTTGCTGCCGTTGCCCAGCAAGTCGGCCGCGCCGAAGGTTTGCTGGATATCAGCGGGTGTGTTCCAGTCGGCGTATCTCACGGCCGTTAGCCAGAGCGCGAAGGCGGCGCGAAGGCGGGCGTGTCGGGCGGCGAAGTCTTCCACGGTTTGCCGTTTGATGAGGTGAACTTTCATGGAGGTACACCAAAGCTACACCGGAAGTTCGCATTTTGCGAACTCACTACATGACCCTACTCCCTCGCCTTCGGGTGGAAAGGTGTTGTGCGTAACGAGGTGCCTCCCCCATGCGCCCACACTGCCCCGCCTCCCAGAAACTTCCAGCTTCCTCAGCAGCTTGGAGCGGCACCTAGGGCACTGGGGCGGGCGCATAGGGCAGTCGGGCGCGGTGCCGAGGCGCCTTAAGCTTCGGCAGCGGCGGTGGGGTATTTATACAGCGAGCATTGTTATTCAACACCCCGGAACCAACCAAACTAAGGTAAAGTTGTCTGATTAGACTACTTCGCTTACCTTTGGCACATGCCGAAAAAGCGTAGTCTGTTCTTTTTAAAGACTACTTCCGCGACTTTTACCAGGCACAAACCGACAAGGTTAAAAAGAAGATTCTGTGGACTTTGCGCGTGGTAGAAGACCTGGACCAGATTCCTGAAGTCTATTTCAAGCACCTCACCGGCTCCGATGACCTATATGAAATCAGGGTGCAAGTGGGCAGCGACATCTTTCGCATCCTCTGCTTCTTTGATAAAGGCAATGCGGTAGTTATCGGCCACGGCTTTGCGAAGAAGACGCAAAAAACAACCAAGTCCGAACTGAACCAGGCGCACAAAATCAAAGCCGAATACCATGAAAGCCTCTAAAAACCTCACCAGCCTCAGCGAGTTTATCGACCAGGAACACGGCCCCAAGGGCACCAAGCCGCGTGATGAGTTTGAAACCGGCTATGAGGTATTCAAGCTCGGGGCCATGTTGCAGCAGGCACGCCAAGCGCAGGGCCTCACGCAAGCGCAGCTAGCGGAACTGGCCGGCACCGACAAGTCATACATCTCCAAGTTGGAGAAAGATTTGAAAGATGTGCGGCTGTCCACTTTGCAGCGCATCATTTCGGAAGGCTTGGGCGGGCACCTGGAGTTTTCCATCAAATTCTAATCACCCGGCTGCACCAGCGCCCCGTCGCCCAGGCCCCAGTGCGCCTCCGGCAGCTCCAGCAAGTGGCCGTGGCCAACGGCAACCTGTTTGCCGAACTTATGGAAACGGTGAAATACTGCTCCCTCGGCCAGATTACGAACGCGCTGTTTGAGGTCGGCGGGCAGTACCGGCGGAATAGGTAGACCGCAGATTTAACGAATTTGACTGATTAAACCGATGCTATGAGGCCAAGAATTTATATTGATACTTCTGTAGTCGGCGGGTATTTTGACGAGGAGTTCCGCGAAACCACCGAGCTGTTCTTTCGGCAGTTTCAAGTGGGCGATTTCAGGTTTGTTGTTTCCGATTTGCTTGACCTTGAATTACTGAATGCGCCCGCCCGAGTACGTGACTTACTGCCGCGCTACCCGCCTGATTATTTTGAGCGAGTTGCCTTCACCGAAGAAGCTGAAACGCTCGCCAATCAGTACATTGCCGAGAAAGTAGTTGGCAAAACCAGTCTGGCCGACTGCCGCCACATTGCCTTGGCAACGGTAGCGCGGGTGGACGTGTTAGCTAGCTGGAATTTTAAGCACATCGTAAACATTCAACGCATCCACGGCTACAACTCGGTAAATCTGCGGCTGGGATATCAGCTGTTGGAAATCCGTAGCCCCAGAGACCTGCTTACTTATGAAAACGACTAAGGCCCCCAAGTCATTCGATGCCGTGAATATGATGCGTGACATCCGCACCAAGATTTCGCAGGAAACCGAGAACATGAGTTTTCAGGAGTTGCAACAGTACATCAAGCAACGGCTGGACTCCGCCGGACTGCACCCCACTCCCGTTGCATTATAACGCCAGCGCCCCGTCGCCCAGGCCTCGGCGCGCCTCCAGCAGCTCCAGCAAGTGGCCGTAGCCAACGGCAACTTCTTCGCCGAGCTGATGGAAACCGTGAAATACTGCTCCCTCGGCCAGATTACCAACGCGCTGTTTGAGGTCGGTGGGCAGTACCGGCGCAATAGGTAATTCTGATGGCTGCCGAAGATTCTTCAAGCGCGTCAGATTCTGTTTCTGACTAGGAATTGCTAGCGTTGTGGCGAGTGAGGCGGAAGTCTTCAATTGAAGAACTCACCTCACTCGACCACCAACGAAAGAAGTGGCTGGACGAAACAGAACCGAGCGTACACTATTCCTACGTGGAGTTTATGTACTACTATTTCGATGACATGTTTTGCAGTTTGGGTTACAGGCAGCTTGTGGAGGACGGCTATGTGAGCGAACAGGAGAAGGATGCTATGATGGAATGGCACACCGCTCTGGCTGACTACAATTCCCCTGGAAACGATGATTATGATGACGCGGCAATACTAAATGACTCTGAGTGGATTCGGATTACAGCAGTAGGAGCAGAAGCTTGGAAGAAACTTCAGTTGCTTTGGGCTAGCAACCAATTTATTTAAATGGCACTGCACAACAAATCATTTTTTAGCAACCTAAATTTTCAAAGTGGCAATTTTCCATCTTGGGACTCTATATCCGATGAAGATTGGCAAAATGTGCTTAGCAATTACGTCTTCGAAATTACTGACAGCTTTGGGTTTGCTGGCGTTTCCAAGAAGGATGATTTGTTTCCCGATGGCTTAAGTTATTTCAGCGACTGGGCACTTGAAATTATTGATTTAGCCGCGGCCGAAGATGATACAGTTTGCATGTTTCGGCTTAATAACAACTGCAGGGACAAGCTTTTAGAATACGAGTTTGCGGTTCATCATTTTGAGAGCAAAAAGTTTCTCAATTATTATGAGTTTGACCAAATGTATTTCTTCAGTAGTGGCCGTTTAATTGTTAATTATATTCATCACGAAAGCATGATTATTTTTCTCGACATAAACGATAACGAAGTCGCATTAATTGAAACTCTCGAACCTCATATAAAAGAGTCTTTTGTTGACTCTTCTGTTTTTACCGCAGCTATCAAAGCGAGTAGATAGTCACACATCACCCCCATCTAATACCCTGCCTTCCCCACCTCGGGAGTGCAGGGTGTTGCGCGTAAAGGGGCCCCGCCCACGCGGGCCAGCCGGGCGCGGCGGCGCGACGCTACCAGCTTCGGCAGCGGCACTTAGGGCTTGTTCTAAGGCAAGGATTCTGGTGCTTAGGTCACCTCACCACTGGCAAGATGTTTAGCTGCGTCCAGTATGCTTGGCTGCTTTTATAGATTTAAAAGCACCTGGTCAACGCCTGTCTGTAACCCTGCACCGGCCGGGCTAGTATGCCGCAGCTAACTCGTTGCCGGGTTGGGCAGGCTTTGCCTAATCCAACTTCTTAGCCCTGCCTTTACTTTATGATAGACCATTTCACCGAATTAGATAGAACCAAGCTTTTTCTGCTGTATCATCTTAACCCGGTGCACCCCAAAGCCCCACCCGTTCCCAAAGGCCCTGTGCTCCAGATTGTTATAATCCGGCACGGCGAAAAGCCTACCGAGGGCGACAACCTTTCCGCCAAAGGCTTCGAGCGGGCGCTGGCGCTGGTCGACGTGCTCAATAACCTGCTGCCCCAGCCGCCCCATTTCACCTACGTGCCGTGCATCGGCACCGATAAGGACCAAACCACCCGCGTGCGGATGATGCAAACCGTGCTGCCCTACGCAGTGCAGCACAACCTGACCATCAACAGTGACTACGCCCCCGACGAAATCAAGGGCCTCGTGAACGAGCTTCGGCGCCACCGCGGCACCGTGCTGCTGGTATGGGAGCACCACAACATTGTGAAGATTGCCGAAGCCCTGGGCATAGCAGAACCCCAGGAATGGCCCGATGATGATTACGACAGCATCTGGACCATCACGTTTAAAAAAGGCCGCGCCAAGGGTAAAGCCCGGCAACCAGTGCTGGCTAAGGACCAGGAAGGCATTCAGCCGGCGGCGGTTTAACCCGGTTCGGGAGCCCAATTGGTTAGCTCTCAAATTGACGCAAATTAAGGTTTCGCCATAATTCGCGCCACTCCATTCTTTAGTGCTGCGCGACGCGGCCAGTTGCAGCCGCGGCATTGGGAAGGCACGGTGACCACAAAGGCAGCTACCCCGAAACCGATGAAACGCTGGGCCCGGAACCACAGCGCTGGCTATTGCGGCGCGGCGCCCTGGCCGCCCCCCGGCCCGCCGCCGAAGCTCGCTACGCCCCGTGGCACTTCTTGTACTTCTTGCCGCTGCCGCGGGGGCATGGGTCGTTGCGACCGATTTTGGGCAGCACCTGCCGGGGCTGCTGAAGTAGGGCCGTCCGCCGGAGCTGGGCATATTTCGCCTCTTGCTGCGCCCGGCGCCCGGCAATGGCGGCCGCGTCGGGGTGAAAGGGCGAGTAGTTACCGGGGATGGCGCGCAGCGGCTGGTAGCGGGTAAAGATGTCGGGGGAGGGCAGCAGCGGATACAGCTCGTTGAAGCCCAGGTCGTCGGCCCCACCGGCTATGGTTTGCTCTACCAAACCCAGGCGGTGCAGCTCCCGCATCTCGGGTGCCAGCTCGCGCAGGCCCGCGTCTTGCACATCGGCCAGCAGGCTGCCTAGGTAGTCTTCCAGCGCGTGGCCGTAGGCATCCGCATTGGCTGGAAAAAGCTGTGCCGCTTGGTCGGCGTGCGCGATGATGTGGCGTAAGTACTGCTGCAAAAACGCACTGATGGCGGGCCGCAGTTCGGGCTGCTCTCTGGCCAGCCGCGAAATGGCTTCGGCAGCTATCAGCCGGTGCCGGAGCAGCAGCTCGCCATCTTCCAGCATGGCCAGCAGCTCGGACAGGCGCGTGTGGCCGGCGCGGGCCAGCAGGGCCGGCACCTCCTTAAACAGGGTATCGCCAAACCAGAATTCGGTGGCTGGCGAGTCGAGGCGCAGCAGGCGGCGGTACATGTCCAGGGCCGCGGGGGCGGGCAGGTCGTGCAGCAGGCAGAGGGCGTGGAAGAAGTGGTAATTACCCAGCCAATCAGCACCCATCAGCTCATCGGCCAGAAAAGCATTCAGCGTGGCGTCGGTTATCTTCGGCAGCTCAGGCACGGCTGTTTCCGGCCCTAGCGCCAGTATCTGGCGCAGCACCGCATCAGCTATAAAGTAGTCGCGCTCAAAAAGTTGCTCGAATACCGGGTGCGCAAACGTGGGTCGGGTCATCGGCGAAATCGGTATGATGGTGCGCGCGCGGGGGCCGAGTCGTTAAGCTCTGGCCGGCTGGCCGCCTGGCGAACCTCACGAAACCCTTACGGGGCATAGCTCTTTCCTCAAAAAAGAGGGGCTATGGTAGCCGTGCCTTCCAAAGAGCAGCGCCGATTTTTGGGCAGGCAAGCGGGCAACTCCACTGTTCGGCCTACTATCAAGCTATTTATGAGTAACTTGTAGCTACACCTCCACTTCTTACCCTGACTGCCATGCCTACCGCTTTGTCAGTTACTGTGCTGAGCGCCTGCTTGCTGGCCAGCACCGGCCTGCTGGCCCCAGCCCCGGCCTATGCGCAGCAGCCAGCCAGCGGCCAGCGGAGCCTGCCGCCCATTCCGGGGCTGGGGCCCGCGCCCGTGCTGCCGCCCAACCCCACGCCCGCTCAAAAAGAGGCGTATGCCCGCCAAATGGCCGAGCGCACCCGCCAGCGCTGGAACTACCTGCTCACCGATTCGGTGGCCCGCACCAAGGTTTTTAATACGGCCCCGAATGCGCTAGTGGTAGAAACGGTGCGCGGGCTTACTCCCGGCACGGCCCTCGATGCCGATATGGGTGAGGGCCGCAATGCCCTGTACCTGGCCCAGCAGGGCTGGCAGGTGACGGGCGTCGACGTGGCAGAAAAAGCCTTGGCGTTTGCGCAGCGCCGGGCGCACGCCCTGGGCGTGCCGCTCACTACGGCGGTGCACGACATGGCCACCTACGACTGGGGCACCACTAAATGGGACCTCATTGTGCTGAGCTACGCCGGCGGGCGCGACTACGCGCCGCGCGTGGCCCAGGCCCTCAAGCCCGGTGGGCTGGTGGTGCTGGAGGCGTTTCACATGGACGCTACCAAGCGCCTGCAAGTAGTGGACGGGGATTACCGCGTGTTCTTCTATACCAATGAACTACCCAAGCTGTATGGCGACGCGGGGCTGAAGATTGTGCGCTACGAGGAGCCGCTGGCCCCGGCCGACTTCACCAAAGAAACGTTGCGCCTCGTGCGGCTGGTGGCCCAAAAACCCAAGCCAGGCACCAGTACGGTTGACAGCCGGTAGGCCCGCGGCCAGCAGGCGCTGGCCGCTGGGCAGAGCGATGCTCCCGAGCCAGCGCGCATGCAGCACTGGGCAATTTACACGCTTATACTACTGCTGCTTAATTGCTTAGCAGCCGACTTTGCAGTGCCTTGCCACGGCCAGCGTGGTGCTGGTGCGCGGGGAAGCCAAGCGCATTCTACTGGACTGGCTGGCCCTCGAATCGCCAAAGTTGCAACGCCCGTTTTACCCTCCCCGGCCCGGCCCACGCCGGCCCGCTGGCGGCAGTGGTCTGCATTCGGGTGTATGAGAAGGGCCAGGCGGCGCAGCAAATGAAGGTGCCCGCGTAAAATAAACCCGTGCCCAAAGCGACTGTTTAGGTGGCAGTGCTTGTTGCGCTGCATTTTCAATTTAAACCCTTTCCATGACCCTCACCATTGCCTCCAACTCGACCCAGCCGCTCACCGTTAATCGCCTGGGCTACGGCACCATGCGCCTCACGGGCCCCGGCATCTGGGGCGAGCCGGCCGACCGGCCCCAAGCCCTGGAAATTCTGAAAACGGCCGTAGCCAGCGGCGTTAATTTTATTGATACCGCCGACTACTACGGCGAGGATATCACTAACCGCTTGATTGTGGAGGCGTTGCATCCTTACCCGCAGGATTTGGTGATTTGTACCAAAGTAGGGGCTACCCGCCGGCCCGATAAAAGCTGGGTGCCCTTCAACACGCCCGCCAACCTGCGTACCAGCATCGAAAACAACCTGCGCACCCTCCGGCAAGAGCAGGTGCAGCTGGTGCACCTACGCCTGATGGGCCACGGCGAAGTGCCCCTGGCTGAGCAGCTGGGTGCGATGTTCGACCTGCAAAAAGAAGGCAAAATCCAGCACGTGGGCCTCAGCAACGTGAGCCGCGAGGAACTGGAAACCGGCCTTCGGATGGGCGAAATTGCCACCGTTGAAAACATGTATGGTTACGCCCAGCGCACCACCTTGCGCGAGGCCCACGGCGAAACTCGCGGCGGCGAAGAAGTGCTGGATTTGTGCGAGCAGCACGGCATTCCGCTGGTGCCGTTTTTCTCGCTGGTGCACGGCCTGCCCAACGCGGGCGACAAAATGGCCGCGCTGGCCCGCCAGCGCGGCGTGACGACGGCCCAGTTCAACCTGGCCTGGCTGCTGCACAAGTCGCCGGTGCTGCTGCCTATACCGGGCACGTCGTCGCTGGCCCACCTGCGCGAAAACCTGCAAGCCGCTGAAATTCAGCTGAGTACTGAGGATATGGCTTACTTGGGGTAACGGCCTGGCAGCAGGACGTAGAGGGCAGGGTCGTACCCGGCAGGGCCTGCACCCGCATCCTATGGCCACTAACCGCGCTAAGTAGTGAATACCTCAGCACCGTTCCGTTCAGGCCTCATCGCCCTCCGGGGTGACGGGGCCTGAACGGAATAGCTCTGGGAAATAGCCCCTCCCATTTTTGAAGAGTGGGCACCACCTAAACAGCGCCTGCTCCAACAACTACTTGACACTAAGTTACTTACAATAAATTCGCAAGCAGCACCTTATTTTAGGCGCATGAAAATTTGTGTTTGGGGCGGCGCGGTGGTGCTGCTACTAGCCGGGCCCGCGCGGGCCCAATCCTTGGCGGGCGAGTGGCAAGGCGTGGAGGCCGAGCCGGGCGCGGCTGGTTTTTGGCCGGCCGTGCTGCGGGTGCAGGGCGGCCGGGGCCCGGCTGTGCTGGGCGTGCTGTATGAGGAAGTGGGCGGCGACCCCGCCACTACCTCTACCTTCCAGCTGGCGGGCACGCGCACGGCTACCGGCCTGCAGCTCAGCCACGTGCGGCTGCTCGACGAAACCCGGCCCCGCGGCCGCGGCTACTGGTGCCGGGGGGCCATCACGTTCACCTTCGATGCCAGCCAGGAAAAGCTGACCGGCCACGCCACCTACCTGCCGCAGGGCAGCTGCGGCACCGGCACGTTCACGTTTTACCGCGTCCGGCTGAAGTCGGCGGCCACGGTACCGGCCGGCACCCTGAGCACGCTGCGCGTGTCGGGTCGCAACGTGCGCTGGTTTGCCGATGCCGGGCTGACGCGGCCCGTGGCTACGGGCAACACCTACCGGGCTAAGCTACTCAAAACCACCACGTTCTACCTTACCCAGAGTTTTTACCCCACCGTGCAAAGCCCGGTGGCCGCCGTCGTCATCAGCGTAAGCGGCGCGGCCAAAGCCGCTCCGCTTCCCAAGGCGGCCCCTAAAATCTTGCCCCGCCCCGCCCCTACCCGCCCCGATACCGCGCGCCCGGCTGCCCGGCCCGCGCCGCTGGTGCTGCCAACGGTGCTGTTCAAGGTGGGCACGGCCGAGCTGCTGCCCGCGGCCCACGCCGCCCTCGACCAGCTGGCGGCGTCGCTGCGCGCCCGGCCCGCCCTGCGCCTGCGCGTGGCCGGGCACACCGACCGCATTGGCGAGCCCGGCAAAAACCAGCTCCTGTCCGAGCAGCGGGCCCGCGCCGTGCAGGCCTACCTGGTGCAGGCCGGCATTGCGCCCGCGCGCCTCGGCACCATCGGCTACGGCGATGCGCGGCCGCTTTTTCCGGCCCCCGACGCCCGCAACCGGCGCGTGGAGGTGCAGGAGCTGCCCTAGCCGGGGCTGGGGCAAAACCGCGCGGCGGCCCCCGTGTTAAGAGCTAATAAGCACTTCTTTTACGTTCTCCCATGTCTACCTCAGCTACCGCCACTATCCTGTTTGATGGGGTGTGCAACCTCTGCAACGGCTTTGTGCAGTTCGTAATTCGCCACGACCCCAAGGGCCGGTTTCGCTTTGTGGCGCTGCAAAGCCAAACTGCGCGGGCCCTGCTGGCCGCCTACGGCCAGCCGCCCACGGCCGCCCAGCTGGCCAACCCCGACTCGGTAATTTTGCTGGAAGGCGGCCGGCTTTACGCGCACTCGGCGGCGGTGCTGCGCATTGCCCGGCTGCTGGGCGGGCGCTGGCGGCTGGCGGCGCTGGGCGGGCTGCTGCCCGCACCCTGGCGCGATGGCCTCTACCGCTTCGTGGCCCGGCACCGCTACCGCTTGTTTGGCCGGCAGGAAAGCTGCCTGCTGCCCACGCCCGAGCTGCGCGAGCGGTTTATTTAGGCGCTGCCGTGGCGTTGGCCGGCTCGCTGTGGCCGCGCCACCCGCAGTTTGGGAGCCGGGCCGCGGGCCGCCCCGCTGGCTTTATCTTTGCCGGCCACTCCCGCTGCATGACGCTTCCTTACTTATTACCCCTTCCCGCCCACGGCGCGGCCGATAGCGGCTGGCTCACGGTGGCCGAAGGCACCCACCTGCCATTTGCCGTAAAGCGGGCTTATTGGATAACGGCGGTGCCCGCCGGGCAGGTGCGGGGCCGCCACACGCACCGCACCCTGGAGCAGCTGTTTGTGGCCCTCAATGGCACCCTGCGCATCACGGTGGAGGCCCCTGGCTTTGCTCGCTACACCTTTGAGCTAACGCACGCGCACCAAGCACTTTACGTACCGCCCGGCTCGTGGCGCGAAGTGCAGTTCGGGGTGGGCGCCGTGCTGCTGTGCCTCGCCTCGCAAGAATACAGCGAAGCCGACTACATCCGGGAGTGAATTTAGAGTGAGGAATTTAGAATGAGGAATTTGGAATGACGAATTTAGAATGAGGAATGAAGAATTGCTAGCGGGTAATTATTCATTCCTCATTCTAAATTCGTCATTCCATTACATGTGGCGTAGCAGGCCCAGCAGGCGTTCGGGCAGGCCCGGCGGGCGGGTTCGGGTCAGCAGGGCAGCCAGCTCGCGGGCCGCGGGCCACTGGCGGCGGCGCAGGGCGTGCCGCAGCTCGTAGCGCAGGCGCACACGCAGGGCGGCCAGCTCAGGCTCGTTGCGGCACAGGGCTAACGCCTTGTGGCAGATGCGGATAGTAGAAAGCAGGTACGGGTCGCGGCGGGCCGTCACCTGGGCGCTTTTGCTGCGGGAGTGCTTGTGCTTGCGCGTGGTCACGGCGTCCTGGTAATGAAATTGCCAGTCGCGACTGGCCCGCACCCAGAAGTCAAAGTCCTCGTAGCTCAGCTCCTCGTCGTACCCGCCCAGGGCCAGCAGGGTGGCGCGGCGCATGAGCATGGTGGGCGCGCTGATGAAGTAGCGCGCCAGCACGTCGGCAAAGACCCAGCCGGAGGCCGGGCGGGGGTGCAGCTGGCCGGGGTGGCGCGGGTCGGGGCGCTGGTGCAGGCCCAGGGTCTGGCCGCTTTCGTTTAGCAGCTCGCAGTTGGAATACACCACGCCGTAGCTGGCGGGCAGCGCCCCAAACAGGGCCACCTGCTGGCTGATGCGCTGGGGCAGCAGCTGGTCGTCGGTGGCAAAATCGACCACAAATTCCCCCGTGCTTTGAAAAAAAGCCTGATTGAACGCCCGGCAGTTGCCCACGTTGTGGGGTAGCAGCAGCAGCCGCCAGCCGGGGTGCGCCTGGGCGTATTCGCGCAAAATGGCCGGGCTGCCGTCGTGGCTGGCATCGTCCACGAGCCACACCTCCAGGTGCGGGTAGTCCTGGGCCAGAATGGAGTCCAGGGCCGCCCGCAGAAAGGGCGCGTGGTTGTGGCACAGGGCCACGATGGTAACGAGCGGCGGCATTTGCTTCAGTGCTTTAATATTTAACTTACTGATTTAAAGCATTTTATCTGAATAAGTTGCTTAAAAATTTCAAAAACACTTATTAACAACGTCATGCCGACCGCAGGGAAGCAGCTCGCTCGCCTCGTTGGATGAAATGAGCGAGATGCTTCGGCAAGCGGACGCCAGATGAGCAGGACGTGCTAGTGGATGCTTGGGACCGGCAAATCGTATGCACTTAGTTTACAGAGCTTTGTGCCAGGTCAGCTTGAGGCTGGCAATACCCCCGAGGTGGCGCTTGAAGCGCAGTAGCGACTCGTGCGGCTCGCGGTCGCCCAGCGTCGAGCGGCCCAGGTCGAGCACGTGCAGGCCCAGGTCGCGGCCCAGCTGGTGCAGGCCGGCCGTGAGCAATATGGATGGGCTTAACTTATTAAATGCCAGTGGGCTAGCCGGATAAAAATTGTGCAGCACCCGCTCGCTGGCCCGAATAGCCACGGTGAGCGCCGCCCACTGCCCGCTGCCCGGCTCGCGCACCGACAGCAGCAGGCACTGGCGCGGAAACAGCCGAAACAGCTCCTGCACCCGCTCCAGGGGCAGCGACAGGGCCGGCTGCCCGCGCTCGGCCCGGCAGGCGGCCAAAAAATCGTAGGCCAGTGGCAGCAGCAGCGGCGGCTCCTGCTCCAGCACCAGGCCCGCGCGGCGGCTGGCTTGCAGCCGCCGCCGCGCCGAGGGGTGCAGGTAAGTTTCGTAGTCGCGGCTTAAGTCGAGGTAGTAGTTCTGCTCGGCCAGGCGCACGGCGTAGCCGCGCTCGCGCAGGGCTTCGGCCAGGGTGGCGGCCCCGGCCGGGTCGTAGCAAAACGGATACCCCCTGATTTCCAGCGTGTGCTGGCCGTGGGCGCGCAGCGTGGGCTCGGCCTGGTCGAGCAGCTGGTGCACGGTGGCGGTGCCCACCCCGGCCGCCAGCTGCACCCCGCCAAAGGTGGCCTGCGCGGGCGAGCGGGCCCGGCCCGGCCCGGCCGCATCGGGCACCACGTAGAGCTGGGCCACCGTGCGGGCCCGCGCGGCGTCTTCCAAAAAAAACGCCAGCACCGGGTGCCCGTGCCGCTGCAACACCTGGTGCGCGGGCTCTAAATACAGAAAGGGCGCGAACGCCAGCGGCAGCGCGGGCCCGGCGGGCAGCTGGCCGGCGGCCGTTTCGCGGGCCAGCACCTGGCCGCCAGCTTCGCCGAAATAAGTTTGCTTCACCTAAAAAAAGGGCCTTAATCTGGAGCTACCCCACTGGGCAAAGTACGGCACCAGCCGGCAGCCATTACTTTTGGTGGCCCCTGGCACTGGTTTTTCTCGTCTCTTGCTCGTTCCTACATGAGTCCTTCATCTTCGCCCGCAGCGGCCGATATTCTCGCGCGCTCCCAGCCCGCCGATGGGGCCAGGCCGGGCAGCGCGCCCCTGCCCGCCGACCCCGACCGCGAGGCCCGCCGCCAGGCGCTTTACCAGCACGTGGGCCAGCGCCCCGGCACCCTGCACGTGCAGCCCAATGCGCTCAAGCCCCGCCTGTTTTTGATGTCGTACGACGAGCAAACCCACGAGGAGGCTGAGTACACCGACCGCTACGACGACCTTATTGCCTACCTGCGCGCCCACCCCGAGCTCAAGCACTGGGTCGACGTGCGCGGCTACAACGACCTGCCCCTGATGGAGCAGCTCATGCAGGAGTTTGGCCTGCACCCGCTGCAAATGGAGGACGTGCTCGGCGACTACCAGCGGGCCAAGGTGGAGGTGTTTGACGATAACCGCCTGTTTCTGGTGTCGCGCATGACCGAGTTTACCCCCGAGCTGAGCGTGCACGACGACCAGCTTTCCATCTTTACGGGGCCCAACTACGTGCTCTCTTTTCAGGACGACTACGACGATTGCCTGGAGGTGCTGCGCAACCGCATCCGGGCCAATTTCAGCCAGCTGCGGCGCAAGTCGGTGGGCTACCTCGCCTACGCCCTCACCGATGTGGTGCTCGACCACTACTACCCCACTATGGCCGCCATCGGCGACTACATTGAAGAGTTGGAAAGCAGCATCTTCGACGAAAAGCGCGAGCGCCAGCTGCTGGCCCGCATCCTGCGCATCAAGAAGGACGTAGTGCGCTTCCGCCGCCTCGTGTACCCGGAGCGCGACAAGATGTCGGAGATTTTGCGCCTACCCGACGAGATAGTGCCCGAAGACTTAAAGGTTTATTACCGCGATGCCTACGACCACGCCATTCAGGCCCTGGACCTGGCCGAAAGCTACCGCGACAACATCTCCTCGCTGGCCGACCTGTTCCTCTCCGACCAAAGCAACCGCATGAACGAGGTGATGAAGGTGCTGACTATCATCAGCTCCATCTTCATCCCGCTGAGCTTTGTGGTGGGCCTGTATGGCATGAATTTTCAGCACGAAGACACCCACGGCCACGTGCTGCCCCTCAACATGCCCGAGCTGTACGCGCCGCTGGGCTACCCCATCCTGCTGGCGGTGCTCACGCTCATTGTGGTGGGGCAGCTGTATTATTTCTGGCGCAAGGGCTGGCTCAGCGGCGACTGAGCCGGGTAGATGGGGAGTAAGGAAGAGTTAAAAGTGAAGAGTTAAAAGTTAGGGGTTCCAATTTTTAACTTTTAACTCTTCACTTTTAACTCTTCCTTAATTGCATTAAACCTGCAAGCCGCGCTGGTGGCCGTTTTGCGCCATTCACGGGGGCTTCACGGGTAGCGTACGAACTTGAAAGAGCATCTGTACGCTTTATGAAAACGCTGGCGCTGGTAGGGAGTTTGCTGTTGTTATGGCTGGTGCTGCGGCCGGCCGGGCACAGCGCGCACCACTGGCACTGCTACCCGGTGAGCGGCGGCACGGCGCGCCTGGTGCCGGTGCGCGTGCTCCGCTCCGCCACCGCGGCGCAGCAGCACCGGCTGGTGCGGGCCGTGCGGTAGCGGCGTAAAAAGAGCAAAAAAGGCCGTCATGCAGACCGCAGGGAAGCATCTCTACCGCAGCAGCAAACTCAATCGTTAGGATTAGTTGCGCAAGCGAGATGCTTCCCTGCGGTCTGCATGACGTGCTTCTTTTTTTCCTGTTTCTTACCTTACCAACGCTACTGCGCCGCCGGGCCGTAGTCTTCGCTGCTGATGGGCTGGGGCGGGGTATTGGTTGCGCCGCCGGTAGGCATGGGCAGCTGCCAGGCCTGGGCCATCTCGCTGAGGCCCTGGTAGTTGGTGAGGTCATAGCGGCAGGGCACCACCGATACGTAGCCGGCGGCCAGGGCGGCTTCGTCGGTATCCTGGCCGGCATCCTGGTTCACAAACTCGCCCAGCAGCCAGTAGTAGGGGCGCCGGTAGGGGTCGTGGCGCTGCTCGAAGCTTTCCTGCCACTTGGCGCGGGCCTGGCGCGCCAGCCGGATGCCGCGAATGGGGCCGCTGGCGTTTTTGGGGATGTTCACGTTGAGGGCCGTGCCGGCCGGAATGCCCTGGGCCAGCGCCTGCCGGCATACGCTGAGCACCCAGGGGCCCACGTGCGAGAAATCGGCGTCGTCGCCGTATTCGCAGAGGGAAAACCCGATGGCCGGCAGCCCCTCAATGGCCGCCTCAATGGCCGCCGACATGGTGCCCGAGTACAGCACGTTCACCGACGAGTTGGAGCCGTGGTTGATGCCCGACACCACGAGGTCGGGCCGCCGGCCCTTGAGCACGTAGTGCTTGGCAATTTTGACGCAGTCGGCCGGGGTGCCGGTGCAGGCATAGGCCGCCACCTGGGGGCCAAACAAATCCGATTTATCGAGCCGCAGCGGGTGGCCGATGGTGATGGCGTGGCCCATGCCCGACTGCGGGCTGGCGGGGGCCACCACCACAATTTCGGCATCGAGCTCGCCCATCAGGCGCACCAGGTGCGCAATGCCGGGGGCCGTGAGGCTGTCGTCGTTGGAAACAAGAATGAGGGGACGGACTGACATAGGTAAACTTACTATAAAATAGAACGTCATGCTCATCTGGCGTCCGCTTGCCGAAGCATCTCGCTCGCGTCGCTGGATGATGCGAACGAGATGCTTCGGCAAGCGGACGCCAGATGAGCATGACGTTCTATGGGGTGTGTTTCGCTGGCAAAGGTACTTTCGCCCCATGTTCTTCGCCTCGCTCCTGCTCACCACCGCCCTCATGCATACCCCCGCCCCGCCGCTCACCACGCCCTTCGAGCGCGACCCGGCCCACAATACCACGGCCACCTACGCCGAGTGCATAGCCTTTTATAAAGCCCTGGCGGCCAGCCAGCCCGCCACCATGCAGCTGCGCGAGGCCGGCCCCACCGACAGCGGCCAGCCCCTGCACGAGGTGGTGCTTTCGGCCGATGGCACCTTTGAGCCCGCCGCCAGCCGCGCCAAGGGCCGGCCCGTGCTGTTCATCCAAAACGGCATTCACCCCGGCGAGCCCGAAGGCATCGACGCCAGCATGATGCTGGCGCGCAACCTTTTGCAAGACAATAAGTTGTGCGCCTTACTGCAGAAAGTCACGGTCGTTATCGTGCCCGTGTACAACATTGACGGGATGCTGAACCGCAACTCGACTACCCGCGTGAACCAGCACGGGCCGGTGGCCTACGGCTTTCGGGGCAACGCGCGGCACCTCGACCTCAACCGCGACTACGTGAAGCAGGACTCGCGCAATGCGCGCTCGTTTGCGGCGCTCTTTGGCAAGTGGCGGCCCGAGGTATTCGTCGAAACCCACACCTCCAACGGGGCCGACTACCAGTACACGATGACGCTCATCCCGACCCAGCCCGACAAGCTGGGGCCGGAGCTAGGCAAGTATTTGCAAGACAAGCTGTTACCCGCCCTGTATAAAGGCATGGAGCAGAAACACTGGCCCATGACGCCCTACGTGGACTTTGAAGGCGAAACGCCCGAAAGCGGCCTGCGCGCCTTTCTGGAAAGCCCGCGCTACTCTACCGGCTACGCGGCCCTGTTCAACAGCATCGGCTTCATGCCCGAAACGCACATGCTCAAGCCCTTCGGCGACCGGGTAAAATCAACCTACGACCTGCTGCTTACCTACCTGCAAGTGGTTGAGGCCCAAGCCCCTGCCCTACTGGCGGCTCGCGCCGCCGCCGACCGCGCCCTGGCCGCCCAAACGCAGTTTCCGCTGGCCTGGGCCCTCACCGACACGGCCACCTCTACGGTGCAGTTTCGGGGCTACGAGGCGGGGCACAAGCCCAGCGCCGTGAGCGGCCAGCCCCGCCTTTACTACGACCGCGC
This sequence comes from uncultured Hymenobacter sp., assembly GCA_964243255.1. Taxonomy (GTDB): domain Bacteria; phylum Bacteroidota; class Bacteroidia; order Cytophagales; family Hymenobacteraceae; genus Hymenobacter. The sequence goes on along the minus strand of CAXTFI010000038.1, from coordinate 10,961 downwards.
CCGGCCCTACACCCGGCCCGTGCCCTACTACAACACGGCCCGCCCCACGGCCACGGCTACCGCGCCGGTGGCCTATGCCATTCCGGCCGCCTGGGGCGAAGCGCTTGCTAACCTGCGCCGTAATGGCGTGGTGCTGCGCGAGTTGCGTGAGCCCCTCACCGGCCGCGCCGAGGACTATACCATGGAAGACTACAAAACGTCGCCCCGCCCGTATGAGGGCCATTACCTGCATACGCAGGTTAAGCTGACCACGCAGTCCCGGCCGGCCGCCACGTTGCCCGCCGGCACCTACCTGGCCGTGCTGGCCGAGCAGGGCCCGGCCGCCCGCTACCTCGTGCAGGCCCTGGAGCCGCAGGCCACCGACTCATTTTTCGCCTGGGGCTTTTTTGACAGCATCCTGCAGCAAAAGGAGCACTACTCCGACTATGTGTTTGAGGACCTGGCCGCCGAGTTTCTGGCGCAAAACCCCGCCGTGCGCCAGCAGCTCGACGCCGCCAAACAAGCCAGCCCCGCCCTGGCCGCCAGCGGCCCCGCCCAGCTGGAGTGGGTGTACCAGCACTCGCCCTACGCCGAGGCGGACTACCGCCGCTACCCGGTGCTGCGCTGGCTAAGCCCGGTGACCAAGTACTGATAGTGAGGCACTTATAATTAAGCGGGGGTTGGTGCATGAGTCGCCCTCCCCAGCGGACCCCACCCCCGACCCCTTCCCAAAAGGGAGAGGAGCCAGGAATTAATTAGCAAAGAGCAATTAGCAGTGAACAATTGCGCGCTGCGCATTGCTCCTTACGTCCGGCTCCCCTCCCTTTTGGGGAGGGGTTGGGGGTGGGGTGAACCGCGGAGGGCGAGCTACCCCACCCCAAAAATCACGCTAAACCCTTGTGCACAAAGGAAATAACACCGAAATTTAGAAGCCTTCGCTACTTTAGCTAACTGCCAAGGCCCAACTGCGATGAAATATCTGCTCTTAAGCGCGCTAACCCTGGCCCTTGGCCGGGTAGCAATGGCGCAGCAAGCTGAGCCCATGCCCTTAGAAGCGAAAATCAAAGCGCTGGACCTGGCGCACGCCCAGGCCATCTGCAAAGGCGATGCGCTGGCGCTGGATAGCCTCATGGATGACGATATTACCGTCAACCACCCGACCAATAGAATCATCAAAGAAAAGCAAGAGCTGCTGGGCCTGCTTAAACAAGGGGTTATTCGCTACACCGCTTTCGAACGGGTACCGGAAACGTTTCTGTTTTTTACCGATATGGTGGTGGTGATGGGCCACGAAGTAGTGGTGCCCGCAAAAGGCGCCCCCAATGCCGGCAAAACGATACAGCGTCGCTACACCAATAGTTGGCTGAAAAGAAAGGGCAAGTGGCGCCTTACGGTTCGCCATGCCAATAACATCTGCCCCGAAATGTAGCTGCCCCAAGTTGCGGCGTATCGCGCGCTGGTCGGCCGGGGGCAGAACCAAGCTGACAAGTTGGTAGGGCGGCGCGATACGCCGCAACTTGGGTTTGCTAGCCTTCCTAAGCTGCTCACGCACTGCCCGATACATGTACAACCTTACAAAAGAGGGTCGCCCAGCTGGTGGGCGACCCTCTTTGTTTTTATTTCCGGCCGGCTGCCGCGGCTACTCGTCCGTAGCCGGCGAGGTAGCAAAGTCGGCCAGGAAGCGGCGCAGCTGCTTGGGGGCGTGCACGGCCAGGCCGGGCGGGCGGGCATAGCCGGGTTCTTTTACCAGCGGAAAGTAGCCGGTGGTAGTGCGCAAATCCTGGGTGGGGGCAGGCACAAACCCCATGCGCCAGTCGGGAAACATGCGCCCGGTAGCCGGCCCCTGGTGCAGCACAAACGCGTGCTTGTGGCGCGGGTCGCGGGCAATGGCTTCGTATAAGCGCTCGGCCTCATCGCGCGGGCCCTCAATCACTTGCACAAACTCGCGGGTATCGGCCGCGTAAAGCAGCAGGCCCGTGAGGCGGTGGTCCTGGTTGTAGCCACGGGCGCGGCGCAGCAGCTTCGCCAGGCCTTCGGGGCTGAGGCCCGCGCCCGCGGCCAGGCTGTGGTAAATAATGTGATAGAGTGGCTGAGGCGCAAGCATGCAAAAACGGCGAGTGACACGCATTTTTACGGGGTAATGCGGACGAGGTTAGAACACCGGGCAGCTTGGCATCCTAACTCACTGCTTCGCAAAACCTAAGCGGCCGGCGGCGCCAGCGGCTGCATAATTTGCAGCAGGTCGTGGCCCATTTTGTCGCGCTTGGTGGTGAGGTAAGTCTGGTTGTGCTCGTTGGCCACAATTTCGATAGGCACCGTTTCCACCACTTCGAGGCCGTAGGCGTTGAGGCCGGTGCGCTTCTTGGGGTTGTTGGTGAGCAGGCGCATCTGGCGCACGCCCAGGTCGCGCAGAATAGCCGCGCCCACGCCGTAGTCGCGCTCATCACCCTGGAAGCCCAGGTCTTCGTTGGCTTGCACGGTGTCGCGGCCGGCTTCCTGCAACTTGTAGGCTTTCAGCTTGTTGAGCAAGCCAATGCCGCGGCCCTCCTGGTTCATATACACCACCACGCCGCGGCCTTCGCGGTCAATCTGCTGCATGGCCTGGTGCAGCTGCGGGCCGCAGTCGCAGCGGCACGAGCCGAAGATGTCGCCGGTCACGCACGAGCTGTGCACGCGCACCAGCACCGGCTCGGGGCCGCTGATGTCGCCCTTTACCAGGGCCAGGTGCTGGGCCCCGTTCGAGCGCTGGGTGTAGGCATAGAGGTCAAAATCGCCGTGCGCGGTGGGCAGCTTCACCGTTATCTCGCGGTGGATAAGGCTCTCCTGGGCCAGGCGGTACGTGATGAGGTCCTGCACCGAAATCAGCTTGAGGCCCCAGTGCTGGGCCACTTTGCGCAGGTCGGGCAGGCGGGCCATCTCGCCGTCTTCCTTAAGAATCTCAACCAGCACCCCGGCCGGCTCGAAGCCCGCCAGGCGGGCCAAATCGACGGCCGCCTCGGTATGGCCGGCGCGGCGCAGCACGCCTTCCTTGCGCGCCTTGAGGGGAAAAATGTGGCCCGGCTTGCCCAGGTCCTCGGGCTTGGTGGCGGGGTCGATGAGGGCCAGGATGGTCTTGGAGCGGTCGGAGGCCGAAATACCGGTGGTCACGCCGTTGGTCAGCAAATCGACCGACACGGTGAAGGGCGTGGCGTGCAGGGCCGTGTTGCGGCCCACCATCAGGTCGAGGCCCAGCTCGTCGCAGCGCTCGGCGGTGAGGGGCGCGCACACCAGGCCGCGCCCGTGGGTGGCCATAAAGTTGATGACTTCGGGCGTGGCGCAGCGGGCCGCGCAAATAAAGTCGCCCTCGTTTTCGCGGTCCTCGTCATCAACAACGACAACGACCTTGCCGGCCCGGATGTCTTCGATGGCAGATTCGATGGTATCAAGCATAAAATGTGCGGTAAGCTTTAGCTTGCCGTAAGTAGTAAATAATTGCAAATAACCGGCGAGGCCCACCATTCGTTTGAAAGCCTGCCCAATGCCCTGGCGGAGTGGCTTTTAGCCGCCCCGCTGGTTGCGCACCGTGGGCCGCCACACCGCTGAGCGCTGCCGCCGCAAATAGCGCCACCAGCCCACTAGCAGCGCCACGTTCATAACGTAAAAGTGCCGGATGTAACGTAGCCCCGCCACGTGCGGACCACCCAGGCGCCGCAGCAGCCAATCGACCCCGCCCAGCAGCGGCAGCCCTACCTGACCAGCCAGGGCCAGCTGCCAAAACCAGCCTGCTCCCTGCGCCACCAGGCCCACATTAGCCGCCAGGCAGAGCAGCATTAAGTGGGGCGTGAGCCAGCGCAGCACCTTGTGCGACCAGAATGCGAACGCTATCCCTTGCCAGGGCGGCCAGAGCAGGCGGCGAAACTCGTACACATTCTGAAAGTTGCCCACCGAGATGCGGGCCTTGCGCCGGAATTCTTCGGCCACGTGGTAGCCCACATCTTCGGTGGCGCGGGCGGCCGGGTTGAGCAGCACTTGGTAGCCCGCCCGCAGCGCGGCCATTGACGTAAAAAAATCATCGACCACGAAGCCCGCCGGGGCGGGCGTGTAGGCCGCCCGGCGCACCGCAAAGGCCCCGCCGTGCGCCCCCATTGCCGCGCCCCAAATCACGCTTTCCTGGTACTTGAAGTGATTCTCGCGGGCCAGGTAGGCGCTTTCCTGGGCGGTGATACCCTGGTTGGGGCCGGCCGGAATGGGCGGGGCTACTACGTTGGCCCCCACCAGGCCCACCTGGGGATGAGCAAAATGCTTGACCAGCTCAAAGAGCGTAGCGGGCTCAAAAAAAACGTTGGCATCGGTAAGCACCAGCACGGGCGCGGTGGCCTGGGCCGACAGGTGCTGTATCACACCCGGCTTGCCCTGACGCTCGGCGAAGACGGTATACTGCAGCTGCGGGAATTCGGGCTTGAGTTGGGCCAGCAAGGCATTGGTTTGGTCGGTCGAGCCGTCGGAGCCCACCAATAGCCGCAGCTGAGCAAGGGGGTAAGTAGTGGCGAATGTGGACCGGATTTTTTGCTCCAGCACTACTTCCTCGTTGTGCACGGCCAGCAGCACATCCACGGCCGGCAGGGCGGCGGCGGGGCTATGCACGGGGCCAGGCAGGGTACGCCCCCGGCTCAGCCCACGCAATAGCAGTGGGAAGCCCGCGTAGGAGTACACCACCAGCCCGCCGCTGAGTAGCGTGAGCACTGTGAGCAGGGCCATCATCGAAGTTGCGTGGCGGCCGGCTGGGGCCGCACCTGCTCGTAGAGCCGCACGAGCTGCGCCGTTACTTGCTGGGTATCATAGAGTTCGTGGGCCGTGCGGGCCGCCGCCCGGCCAATTTCCGCCAGCGGCAGGCGGCCGTGGTAGTAGTCGCGCAGCACTTGCAGCCAGGCGGCGGGCGAGTCGCGCAGCAGCAGGTTTTCGCCGTCGCGGGCCGCAATGCCTTCGGCCCCGATGGTAGTGCTCAGGATGGCTTTGCCCACGGCCAGGCCTTCGACCACCTTCACGCGCATGCCGCCGCCGCTCAGCAGCGGCACCAGCATCAGCTCATACTGCGCCATGAAGGCCGTGGATGAGTCCACAAAGCCGTGCACAAACACCTTGTCCTGGCCAGCGGGGCGGCTGGTAAGCGACTCGGGCGGGTGCGAGCCGGCCAGGTGCAGCTCCAGCTCGGGCAGCTCGGCGTGGGCCTGGGGCCACACCTCGCGCAAAAACCAATCAACTCCTTCCAGGTTGGGCAGCCAGTTGAGCGAGCCCAGCATAAAAACCGTGCGCGGCTGCGCAGCGGTGGTGGCGGGCCGCAGGCGGCGCAAGTCAAAGCTGGCCGGCATCACGGCGATGGTGGGCGCCCGGCGGGCGGCGGCCGGCTGCTTGCCGTTGGAGGCGGTAGCCGCCAACGCACTGGCGTACATGCTCCGAAAGCGCTCGGCATCTTCCTCCGTGATGGCAATAATGGCGTCGAAATGCGGCAGCAGCCAGTGCTCAAAGGCCCGCAGCCGCTGCGCCAGCTTTTGTAAGTACCACTTTTTCAAGGGGTTACCAGCGCGGTGGGCCAGCATCTCCCAAATGGTGTACTCCACATTCTGCGACCGCAGCACGAACAGCGGCAGCTGCTCGCGGGCCGGCAGGCGGCCGGCGGCTATTTCCTGGGTTACAAACTCGGCCACGTACCAGGCCACGAAAGTGCCCTCCACGTGCACCACGTCAATAGCCTGCGTAAGGAGCAGGGTTTTAAGGGTTTCGGCCAGGCGCGGGCTGATAAAGCGCTCCACATTATAGGGCCGCTCGCTGAGCAGCAGGTTGTGAAGGGCCTTCAGCGGCGAGAGCCGCGTGTCAACGTCCACCGTCACCATGTGCACGTTGGGGCCCAGGTGCGCCAGGGCGTCGGCCGGCTGGTGGTGCTTGGGGGTATTCACGGCCAGCACCGTCACGGTGTGCCCGGCCTCGGCCAGGCCCCGCACCGTTTCGTACATGGCAATGGCCCCGCCGTCGTGCGGGGGGTACGGAACGCGAAAGCAAAATTGTAAAACGTGCATCGGCCGCGAAGGTAAGCCTGGGCCGTTCTTACGCAGGAGCCCGCGGCGGGGCAGCCGGCCCCTTTTGCCCCCGCGCCAGTGGGCTGCGGGGCCCCAAAAGCGGGCGGCACTGGCCGGGCCCCTGGCTGCCCCCAGGCGCTCAGCCAGCTTTGCCCGGCTTACTTAAACTCTTTATGCACGGCCTGAATCTGGGCCTCGTTGCCGAGCACCAGCAGCACGTCGCCGGCGGCGGGGCGGTAGTCGGCGGCGGGGCTCACCTCCAGCTCGCCGCCCTGGCCGCGGCGCAGGGCAATCACGGTGGCCCCGGTGCGCGAGCGCACGTCCAGCTCCCGAATGCTCTGGCCGCGCATGGTGGGCCGCATTTGGCCAAAGGACAGCTCTTCGAGGCGCAGCTTGTTGGGGTCGAGGCCCGAAATCATGTCCAGAAACCGGATGACTTCGGGGCGAATAATGAGGTTGGCCATGTGCGAGCCCCCGATTTCGTCGGGCATCACCACCGAGTTGGCCCCCGCCGAGAGCAGCTTGCTCACGCTGCTGCGGGCGCTGGCCCTGGCAATGATGAGCACGTGGGGGTTCAGCTCGCGGGCTGTGAGGGCAACAAACACATTATCAGCGTCTTTGGGCAAGGCCGTGATGAGCGCACGGGCGTGCTCAATGCCGGCCTGGCGCAGAGTTGAGTCGAGGGTGGCGTCGCCGTACACGGCGGGCACCTGGTGGCCGCCCGTGCCGCCGGCCTCGTTCACGGCGCGCAGCATGGCCTCGTTTTGCTCTACCACCACGGCGCGGGTGCCGCTGTGGCGCAGCTCGTCGTAGGCCTTGTAGCCGTTGCGCCCGAAGCCGCAGACGATGACGTGGTCGCGAAAGCTCTTGATTTCCTGGTCGGCGCGAATCATGCGAAAAAGGTGGCGCAGCTCGCCGTCAAAAATGTACGTGGTGAGCACCGACACGAGGTAGGCCACCACCAACAGGTTAAACAAAATATAAAACGCCACGAAGATGCGCCCCGTGTCGGACAGCGGGTGCACTTCGCCAAACCCGACCGTGGAGGCCGTTATCACCGTCATGTAGAAGGCGTCGATGAAGGAATAATTTTCCAGCATCATAAAGCCCCCCACCCCCACCCCAAAGCTGAAGACGAGCAGGCCCAGGGCCAGCCAAAGGCGGGAAAGGTTAAGTTCTCTAAGCATCTTTTCAATTATCAGTTATCACTCGGGTGGGTGCACGTATCGATTTACAGTCATCAACTAGCGAGTGATAACTGATAATTGATGACTGATAACTGAATCATGCGTTGCGCGCCACCACGGTGCCCAGCAGCTGGGCCAGCTGGTTGTCGAGCTTGGTGAGCTCGTTGTAGCGCAGCAGCGCGTTTAGCTTGTCGTTGTCGTCGAGGCGGGCGTCGTTGAGCTGGCCCAGGCACTGCTGGCGCTCGCGCTGCACGTGGCACTTATTGAGGCGCAAGATGGCATTGTCGCAGGCTAATTGCAAGAGGTTCAGCTCGGTAGGCACGTGAATGTCCTTGATGCGCCAGTTGGGGCTCAGGTCGTAGCGCTCGGTGGCAAAGTCGGCCAGCAGCGTGCGGATGGCCGCGTCTTCGTGGTGGGCCAGCTGGCGCATATCGGGCAGCTGGCCCAGCAAAAAGGCCGCGCGGCACTCGCCCCACAGCTGGGCGTAGAGGGGCGTGCGCAGCGGCGTGCCCTCCAGCTGGCTTAGTAAATAATGCGCCACCGACACCCCCTCCTGCAACTCGTGGGGGCCGTAGAGCACCAGCAGGCGCAACACGGCCTGCTCGCACTGCTGCAGCACGTCGAGCGGGTGGGCCAGCGCCTCGGGGTCGTCGGTGGGGCCGGCGAGCTGGGCCGCCTGCTCTTCCGAGCCACTCGTGACGCCGTACATGGCCATCTCGATTTCCTCCTCGGGCGTGAGGGGGCGGGCGGCCGGCGCGGCCGGCGCGGCGCGCGGGCTGGCGCCGCGGCTGTCGTCGGGGCGGGCTTTGGTGGGCGGGCTGGTTTTGAGCAGCTTGTTGTATTCGGTGATAATCACCTGCTCCTCAAAGCCAAAGGCCACGGCCGTTTGCTGCAGAAACACCTGGCGCTTGAGGCCGTCGGGCACCTTGGCAATGCTTTGCAGTACTTCCCGAATGGCCTCGGCCTTCTTTACCGGGTCGTGGCTGGCCTCGCGGGCCACGAGCGTGGTTTTGAAGGTGATAAAGTCCTGGCTGCTTTTGTCGATGTAGTCGGCAAAGCGCTGGTCGCCCACCTTGCGGATGTAGCTGTCGGGGTCGTCGCCGTCGGGGAAGAGCACCACGCGCACGTTCAGGCCGCCTTCGAGCAGCAAATCGGTGCCGCGCAGCGAGGCCTTGATGCCGGCCGCGTCGCCGTCGTAGAGCACCGTCACGTTGTCGGAATACCGCTTGATGAGCCGGATTTGGCCCTCCGTGAGCGACGTGCCCGACGAGGCCACCACGTTCTTGATGCCGCCCTGGTAGAGCGACAACACGTCCAGGTAGCCTTCTACGAGGTAGCACACTTCTTGGGTGCGGATGGCCTGCCGGGCCTGAAACAGGCCGTAGAGCACGTCCGACTTGTGGTAAATCTCCGACTCGGGCGAGTTGAGGTACTTCGCCATCTTGTCGTCGCGCTTCAGGGTGCGCGCCCCGAAGCCCACCACGCGGCCGCTCACGTTGTGAATCGGGAACATCACGCGCCCCCGAAAGCGGTCGTAGCGCCGGCCGGTGTCGTGGCCCTGCTCGTCTTCGCGCTTAATAACGAGACCGGTTTTTTCGAGGTATTTTAATTGATAACCAGCTTTTTCGGCTGACTTTAGCAGGTCATCCCACTGGTCGAGTGAGTAACCCAGCTCGAAGGTTTGGATGGTGGTCAGGTTCAGGCCGCGCTCTTTGAGGTAGGCGTAGCCCACGCCCATGCCTTCCTCCGTATTTTGCAGCAGCTGGTGATAATGGTCTTTGGCCCAGCCAGATACGATGTACTGCGAGTCGCGCTCATTTTGGGCCAGCTGCTCTTCGGGGGTGCGCTCCTTTTCCTCGGGAATAGCAATACCGTACTTTTTGGCCAACTGGCGCAAAGCTTCAGGGTAGCTAACGCTGTCAATTTCCATGACAAAACGTGCTACGTCTCCCACCTTACCACAACCAAAACACTTAAAGATGCCCTTAGAGGGCGTAACATAAAAAGATGGTGTCTTTTCGTTGTGAAACGGACAACACGCCATGTATGTATTGCCTCGTCGCTTTAGCTGCACGTAGTCACCTACCACCTCCAGAATGTCGGCGGTGTACATTATCTGGTCAACGGTTTCTTTGGGGATGAGAGCCACGGGGAGGGGTTAGGACGTCAAATTTACACCCTACCCCGGATGGGTGTAAATTTGCCTGATTCAACCAGCCAAGAAATGCCCGCCTACCGCCCCCAAGACCTCGAAAAAAAGTGGCAAGACCACTGGCAGCAGCATAATACTTTCCGCGCCGACAACGACTCCAGCAAGCCCAAATACTACGTGCTCGACATGTTCCCGTACCCCAGCGGGGCGGGCTTGCACGTGGGGCACCCGCTGGGCTACATCGCCTCCGATATTGTGGCGCGCTACCAGCGCCTGCAGGGTCGCAACGTGCTGCACCCCATGGGGTTTGACTCGTTTGGGCTGCCCGCCGAGCAGTACGCCATCCAGACCGGCCAGCACCCGGCCGTGACGACCGAGAAGAACATCGAAACCTACATCCGGCAGCTGCAGCAGCTGGGCTTTAGCTACGACTGGGAGCGCGAGGTGCGCACCTCCGACCCCGACTACTACAAGTGGACGCAGTGGATTTTCCTCAAGCTGTTTAATAGCTGGTACAACCTCGACACCGACCGCGCCGAGCACATCCGCACCTTGCAGGCGAAGTTTGCGGAGCACGGCAGCGCCGGCATCCGCGCCGCCGGTGAGGCTGAGGACCGCCACGACTTCACGGCCGGCCAGTGGCAGAGCTTTACCGAGAAGCAGAAGCTGGCGGTCCTTCTCCCCTACCGCCTGGCCTACCAGCAAGATACCTACGTGAACTGGTGCGCCGCCCTGGGCACGGTGCTCAGCAACGACGAGGTGAAAGACGGCCTCTCGGAGCGCGGCGGCTACCCCGTCGAGCGCCGCCTCATGCCGCAGTGGAACCTGCGCATCACCGCCTACGCCGACCGTCTGCTCCAGGGCCTCAACACCTTGGACTGGCCCGACGCCGTGAAGGAGATGCAGCGCAACTGGATTGGCAAGAGCATCGGGGCGGAGGTCACGTTTCCAATTATCAATGAGCAATTAGCAATGAGCAATTTGGAAGTTGATTCTTCCGACCAAGGGTTCAACGTTAAGGTTTACACCACGCGAGTTGACACAATTTACGGGGCTACGTTCCTCGTTTTAGCGCCTGAGCACGAGCTGGTTGACCAAATTACCACGCCCGCGCAACGTGCTGCGGTAGACGAGTACATTGCCGCCACCAAGCGCCGCTCGGAGCGCGACCGCATGGCGGATGTTAAGCACGTGTCGGGCGTGTTTACGGGTGCGTATGCCCTGAACCCGGTCGATAATACGCCCGTGCCCATCTGGCTGGCCGACTACGTGCTGGCCGGCTACGGCACCGGCGCCGTGATGGCCGTGCCCAGCGGCGACCAGCGCGACTACCTCTTTGCCAAGCACTTCGACCTGCCCATTCCGGCCATTTCGGATGCGCAAAAGGACCTCGACCAGCAGGCCGACCCCACCAAGGAAGGCCGCTACCTCAAGGGCATCATCAACGGCCTCGGCTATAAGGAAGCCACCGCCACGCTCATCGCCTACCTCGAAGAAAAGGGCCTCGGCAAGGGCAAGGTGAATTTCCGCCTGCACGACGCCATTTTTGGCCGCCAGCGCTACTGGGGCGAGCCCATCCCGATTTACTAC
>CAXTFI010000037.1:0-30683 GCA_964243255.1 uncultured Hymenobacter sp. | reverse complement strand
TGCTGCTCAACGGCAACCAGACCGCCGCGCTGCTCACGCACTACATCCTGTCGGCGCGCCAGCAGGCGGGCAAAACGCAGCCCAACGATTTCATCGTGTACACCATCGTGACGAGCGAAATCCTGGGCGACATTGCCCACCGCTACAACGTAAAGTCGTACCGCACGCTCACGGGCTTCAAATACATTGCCGGCCTCATCCGCGACCTGGCGGGCCAGGAAAACTATATCTGCGGTGGTGAGGAAAGCTACGGCTTCCTCATCGGCGATTTTGTGCGCGACAAGGATGCCGTAACGGCCTGCGCCCTCGTGGCCGAGATGGCCGCCGTGGCCAAAAGCCAAGGCCGCACCCTCTACGAGGAGATGCAAAAAATGTACGCCGAATACGGCCTCTACGTCGAAGACCTCATCTCGCTCACCAAAAAAGGCCAGCGCGGCGCCGAGGAAATTCAGGAAATGATGGTGGAGCTGCGCAAAAACCCGCCCACCACGCTCGCCGGCTCGCCGGTAGTGGAAATCCGTGATTACCAGACCGGTAAGATTCATCATCTCACCACCGGCGTGGAAGAAAGCACCGGCGTGGAAAGCTCCAACGTGCTGCAATTCCTCACGGCGGCCGGCGACAAAATCTCGGCCCGCCCCAGCGGCACCGAGCCCAAAATCAAGTTCTACTTCAGCGTGAAGGAGCCCCTGGCATCCATCGCTGACTATGAGATGACGTACAAAAAAGGCGAGGCCAAAATCAAGAGCATTATCGAGGAGATGCAGTTGAAATAAGCAACTGGGTGCTCACTTATGTGACTACCTAAAAAAGAACGTCATGCTGAGCTTGCCGAAGCATCTCGCTCGCGCCGATGGGTTTAGTAATCCAACGGTGCGAGCGAGATGCTTCGGCAAGCTCAGCATGACGTTCTTCTTTGCAGTAACGGCTAAAGCGGCGCTACGCCCGCTGCAGCTGCATCAGCTTCACCTGCTGCGTGAGGTCGAGCACCATGCTGGCCAGGTGCTCCAGCGACACGCCCCCGATGGGGAAGGCGCTGCTGATGTAGCTCTTGGCTTCCCAGATTTCGAGCACGTCTTCGGCGCGCACGTCATAGGGCGAGTACAGCGGGTTGTCGGACTGCAGCGCAAACATAGCGCTCTGTTTCAGCTTGTTATACACGCGCTTAAACACGATGCCTTCCTTCTGGCTCACCACAATGCAGGGCGTGCCGTCCTTGATGGTAGCCCAGTCGTCGACGTAGCGGCCCACGATGGTGGTACCGCTGGCCAGCGGCAGCATCGAATCGCCGGCGATTTCGAAGGCCCGGAAGGTGCCGGTGCTGGTGAGCATCGGCAGCCGGAAGCGGGGCAGCTCCTCAATGAATTCGCGGTCGGCGTAGCCGTTGAGGTAGCCGGCGGCGGCTTTCAGGGGCACCAGCTCGATATTTTCGCGGTCGTCGGGACCCACCGTAATGGCCAGGATGCGCAGCGGCTTGTCTTCGGGCAGGGTATCGTCGAGCGGGCCGGCTACGCGCAGGGCGGCGGCGGTTTTGGCGTTCTTGCGCTTGGTAAAGTCGGTGGTGGCCAGCGAATCGAGCGGAATATTGAAGAGCCGCGCCATGTTGACGAGCGTGGCCAGGCGCGGCTCGGCGCGGCCTTCTTCATACGCCCCCACCAGGGAGCGTTTAATGCCTAGCTTATCAGCTAGTTGGGCTTGCGTCAGGCTCAGCTCGCGACGCCAGAACTTGAGGTTGGTATTAATCATAAAAGTGGGGAAATCAAAAGGAGAAAACACCCAGCGCGATGGGTACGCGACGCACAAAACCGGCAACACACGCCGCAAGTTACTAATTCCATTAGACTTGCCAACGCTAACGGGGTGGGAATTGTTGAGGAAGGATTAATTTTATACTAACTCAACCCCAAAAAGCCACCCTGGCTGGGGTGGCTGCCGCGTATACCTGAGCATTTAAGCTGCTACAATGCGTAATACGTAGGCAATGTCATTCGGCTTTTGCGCGGGCAGCCGCACTACCAGGCCCTGGGCAGTTTGCTCAAAAGCCAGCCCGCCGGCACCGCCCAGCAGGTCGATGCGGCCCACGCGCTGCGGGTAGTGCGGGCTGCCGGCGGCCAGCGAAGTAATGAGCAGGCTACCCGCAGCCGGCCAGCCCAACGCCGTGGCATAGAGCACGTTGCCTTTAGTAACAAAGCGAATATCCTGCGCCCCGAAGGCCTGGCCCTTGCCCTCGTTGAAGCCCTGGGCGCTGAGCTGGGCCGCCGCGGCCTGGGCCGGCCCTTCGCCAAAAATTGTCCAGGGGCGGGTGCCGTAAATGCTTTCGCCATTGGCTTGCATCCAGGCGGCGATGCTTTCCACAATAGCCTGCTCCTGCTCGTCGATGCTACCGTTGCCGCGCACGGGCACGCTCAGCAGCAGGTTGCCGTTTTTGCTCACCACATCGATGAGGGTGTGCACCACGGTTTGGGCGCTTTTGTAGCCGTGGCGGTCGTAGAGGCGGCGGTCGTAGTGCCAGTTGCCCAGGCAGGTATCGGTTTGCCAGGGCAGGGGCTCCAGCTGGTTGCTTTGGCCGCGCTCAATGTCCCAGACCAGGCACCGGCGCTGCGACGGACTCAGGATTTTGCCCGTGATGACGGCCTCCAGCCGGCCGCCGTGGCGCTGCGCATTCGTGTTGTAGAGGTGAGCGGCCAGGCGCAGCCCCACGTCGCTGACCGGCCACAGCGGCAGGGCCGTATCGTCGAAATATACCAGGTCGGGCTGGCAGGTATCGAGTAGCTCGATGGTACGCTGGTAAAACTTTTCGCAGTACGCCGCATCGGGCAGGCTGGCCCCGTCGCCCCAGTCCCACTGCCGCGAGCCATCGCCGGGGGCGCTCACGGGGTGGTTTTGGGCATACAGCGCCTGCGGGTCGTAGCCCTGCCACCAGGTGCCCCGGCCGTCGGCGGCGGTTAGGTGCCCGTCGTAGGGCACGCCGGCCAGCGGGCCCGCCTTGTCGGCGCGCTGGGCCGTTTCGTACCAGCTCCAGGCGTGGGCGGCGTGCACGCTCACGCCAAAGCGCAGGTTGTGCTTTTTGGCCGCGCGGGCCCAGCCCCCGATGATGTCTTTGCGGGGCCCCAGCCGGGTCGAGTTCCAAGGCTGATGCGTGCTGCGGTACAGGTCAAAATTGTCGTGGTGGTTGGCCAGGGCCACAAAGTATTTGGCCCCGGCTTTTTGGTAGAGGGCCACCAGCTGGTCGGGGTTCCAGGCCTCGGCCTGCCACTCATTCAGCACATCCTTAAAGCCAAATTTGGAGGGATGGCCATACTTATGCACGTGAAACTTGTAGTCGTCGCTGCCTTCCTCATACAGCAGGCGGCCGTACCAGTCGCCGTGCTCGGGCTGGCACTGTGGCCCCCAGTGCGCCCAAATGCCAAACTTGGCATCGCGGTACCACTCCGGCGTTTGGTACTGCGCCAGCGACTCCCAGGTGGGCTCAAACTTACCGGTGGCCGGGGGCTGGCCAGCCAGCGCCAGCGGCGACCAGTTGAGGCCCGCTACCACGCGGGGCAGCCAGGCGGCGGGGGCAGCCAGCGCCAGGTTTCTAAGTAGGGCTCGTCTGTGCATCGGGGTGAGGCGAAAAGGACTAAGCTGGCAATAAGCAACCGAAAGCTGGGGCAATATGCACATTGCGCTTAGGCTAGCCCAACTGGCCAGCCGGGGCAGCGAGTAACAGTGGAAATTTACGCCTTTGGCCTACTTGCTGGTGCTTAGCTGTAGTACTTTGCAGCAATTGCTACCCCTTTCGCTTTTCAGATGTTCAAACCCGCTACGCTCCGAATTTTTGCAGTTGTCGCCATCGTTCTCTCTGCTCTAGGCCTGGTAATCAGCATCTTGATGACAGTAGCGCACCCTGGCGCGGCCCTGTCGATAGTATCGTGGGCCTTGCTGCTGTGGGCCGCTTACCTGGGCTTTCGGCTCACGTCTTACAAACTGTATGAGGACGAGTATAAGAAAGTAGGCTTTCGGATTTATGCTATTATTGTCGCATTTATCGCCTTTTTGTTCGTAGGCGTAACCGTAGGCCTGGTGCTGGCCGTGGTGTTGCTCGGGGCGCTGTGGGGCCTGAAAAAGAACTACGACGAGTGGCAGCAAGCCCACCCGGCAGAGGACGCGGAAGCTGGCGCTCTGTAAAGCATTTTTACCTACCGCCCGCGCTGCGCCCGAATGCCCGCCAGCCGCAGCTGAAAGTAATCGTATTTCTCGCGCAGGTGGTCGAAGAGGTCGCGCAGGGCGGGCGCGCCGCCGAGCTGGGCGCGGGCCGCCGCAATTTCGGCCAGCTGCGAATCGGAGAGAAAATCCTGCATGCGCAGCTCCAGGCCTTTGGTGTAGGCGCGCTCCAGGTGGCTTTTTATGGTGCTGAGGGCCAGGTTGCGCTGTTCGGCAATCTGCTCGGGCTTAAGCCCTTGGCGGTGCAGCTGGAAGGTTTGGTCCTCGCTGTCGTTCACGTCGCGGTCGGCGGCTTTGGCGGCGGCGGAGCGGGGAGCGGGCGCAAAGTCCTCCGCCTCCTCGGCATTGGGCACGGGGCGGGGCGGGCCGTGCTGCACAATAGCCTCGATGAAGGCCTCGCCGTAGGTTTCAAACTTCTTCATGCCCACGCCCGACACCGAGAGCATGGCTACCCGGCTGGTGGGCTGCTCGCGCGCCATTTCCTGGAGCGTGGTGTCGGTAAACACCACGTAGGGTGGCACGCCCTGCTCGTCGGCAATGCGCTTGCGCAGCTGGCGCAGGCGCTCAAACAGCTGGGCTTCGGGGGTGCCGGCGCCGGCCGCGGCAGCCTCGGCGGCGGCTTTTTTGGTGGCGCGGGTTTGCTTGTCGGCCTTCTCGGCCACCTGAAACTTCTTGAGCGACACGGGCAGCTGGCCCTTGAGCACCTGCTGGCCGCGCTCGGTTATCTTGAGGGCGTAGCCTTCCTCGTAGGCGATGTAAAACAGGCCGTCGTTGAGCATCTGGTGCACGTAGCTGTACCAGTCGAGGTAGGGCAGGTCCTGGCCCGCACCGTAGGTTTTGAGCTGGTCGTAGCCGCCTTGCAGCACGGCCTGGTTGCGCATACCGCGCAGAATATCAATGAGTAAGTTGATGGCCACGCGCTGCTGGGCGCGGGCGCTGGCCGAAAGCGCCTTCTGGGCCAGCAGCGTGCCGTCGAAGGTGATGGGCGGGTTGCGGCAGATGTCGCAGTTACCGCAGTCGCGGCCCAGGTCCTCGCTGAAATAGTGCAGCAAAATGCGGCGGCGGCAGCTGGCGGCCTCGGCAAACTGCTGCATGCGCTCGAGCTTGGCGGTGTTGAGCTGGGCCTGGCGCTGGGGCACGTCCTTGGTCACCATCTCGCGCATCGACAGCACGTCGGCGAAGCTGTAAAACAGCATGGCCGTGGCGGGGCTGCCGTCGCGGCCGGCGCGGCCGATTTCCTGGTAGTAGCCCTCAATATTTTTGGGCAAATTGTAGTGCATCACCCAGCGCACGTTGCTTTTGTCGATGCCCATGCCGAAGGCGATGGTGGCCACAATCACCTGCAAGTCGTCCTGCAAGAAGCCTTCCTGGGCGGCGGCGCGCTGGTTGGGGGTCATGCCGGCGTGGTAATGCCCGGCCTTAATGCCCTTTTGCTGAAGCTTTTGCGCAATCGTCTCGCAGCTCTTGCGGCTCAGGCAGTAGATGATGCCCGCCTCGTTGGGGTGGCGGCCCAGGTAATCCAGAATCTGGCCCAGGCGGTCCTGGCCGGGGCGCACCACCAGGTTGATGTTGGGCCGGTCGAAGCTGGAGAGGAACACCCGCGGCTCGTGCAAGTTGAGCTGGGTGCGAATGTCGCGCTGCGTGAGGCGGTCGGCCGTGGCGGTGAGGGCGATGATGGGCACGCTGGGAAAGTGCGTGCGCAGCGCGCCCAGCTGCGTGTACTCGGGCCGAAAATCGTGGCCCCAGCTCGAAATACAGTGCGCCTCGTCGATGGCAAAGATGCTGATATTAATCCGGGTCAGAAACTGCAGGAAGCCGTCGCTCAGCAGCTTTTCGGGGCTCACGTAAAGCAGCTTGAGGTGGCCGCTCACGGCGGCGCGCGAGATGTCGTTGGCCTCGCTCTGGCCCACGCTGCTGTTGATGTAGGCCGCCACTATGCCGTTGGCTTTCAGGGCCTCCACTTGGTCCTTCATGAGGGCGATGAGCGGCGACACGACCACGCACACGCCCTCCGACACTACGGCCGGAATTTGAAAGCAGACCGACTTGCCGCCGCCCGTGGGCATGAGTACCACCGTGTCGTGGCCCCCCAGAATGTGCTGGATAATATCGCCCTGCATGGGGCGAAAATTGTCGTAGCCGTAGTAGCGCTTGAGGGCCTGGCGGGCCGCGGTGAGTTGGGGGGCGGGGGCGAGTTCGGGCATGGTAGGCGGGGTAGCGGCCAACTGGGGCACCTCACCCCCCGGCCCCCTCTCCAAAAAAGAGGGGGAGCCTGGCGATGCGGCTTCCTGGCTAGCAGGTATTTTAGATTGGGCCACGTGCTGCTTGATAGTAGCTAGCACCTGGTCTAGTTGGTGCAGCACCTGGCTGTTGGTAAAACGAAGTTCGTGAAAACCTAATTCCTTTAGCACGAAGGTCCGACCAGAATCGTATTCGGCCTGCTCAACCTCCAGGTGAATTTCACCGTCAATCTCAATTATTAGCTTGTGGCTGAGGCAAACAAAATCGACAATAAAAAACTCAATGGCGTGCTGCCGACGAGATTTAACGCTCAGCCGGGAAGCCCGTAGCTGCTGCCACAAGGCATTCTCGGCGGGAGTTGGTGCTTTGCGGTTTTCGCGGGCATATGTCTTGGCTTTATCCCAAGTGCGAACATCAGTAGTGTAGACGTGCTCGTGTGGACTACCTAGCTTAAGGGGTTCGTGCATGGCAGGGCAAGATAACCTTCAGGGGCACCTCACCCCCCGGCCCCCTCTCCAAAAAAGAGGGGGAGCCACGGCGGCGCTTAGCACTGAACGACAGAAAGGCTTTCAGCAAATGCTGAAAGCCTTTCTGTTTTAGGAGTAAATCGTCAGGCTCCCCCTCTTTTTTGAAGAGGGGGCCGGGGGGTGAGGTGCCCCCAAGCGGATAACTCCCCTACTTCAGCGCATTCTTCAATTCGCCGCTGGCCAGCGCCTGGGCTTGCTTGGCCTCGGGCACCACGGCCGCCATGCCGAAAAACTCATGGGTTACGCCATCGTAGTTCTGGTACTTGACAGCCACGCCGGCTTTTTGCAGGTTATCAGCCAGCAGCTTGCCCTCGCTCATCAGCGGGTCGTACTGGTCGGTGATGAGGGTAGTGGGCGGCAGGCCTTTGAGGTTGGCGTGCACGAGGTCAATCAGCGGGCTCTTGCCGTCGGCGGGCGTGCGCAGGTAATGCTGGAAGAACCAGGCCATCAGGTCTTTGTTGAGCGGCTTGGTCTGGGTGTTGGCCAGGTACGAGGGCGTGTTGAGGTCGTAGCCCGCAATGGGGTATACGAGTAGCTGGTGCTTGGGCAGGGCCACTTTTTTGTCGCGGGCCATCATGCTCACGGCGCAGGCCAGGTTGCCACCGGCGCTTTCGCCGGCCACGGCTACGCGGGCGGGGTCACCCTTGAAGCCGGCGGCGTTTTTGAGCGTCCACTGGTAGGCGGCAAAGCTGTCGTTGTGGGCGGTCGGGAATTTATTTTCCGGGGCCTGGCGATAAGCCACCGACACGATGATGGCCCCCGTCTGTTCGACCAGGCTGCGCACCGAAGCGTCGTAGGTGTCGAGGGTGGCAATAACCCAGCCGCCGCCGTGGTAATACACGATAACCGGCAGCGGGCTCGTAGCGCCCTTGGGCGTGTAGATGCGCACTTTCACGCCGGGCATCAACACGCGGCTCATGGTGTCGGCGGTGGCGGGCGGCGTGGGGATGTTGAATTTTTTCATCGTCGCCATGGCCGCATCGGCGGCGCTGGGGGCTTTGCGGGCTTCCTGAGGCGTGAGCTTACTCATGGGGGTGGGGCCGCTCATGGCCGTGAGCTGCTCGATAACGGTTTGCATCTCAGGGTGCAGGCCGGGGCCCCAGGCGGGCTTGGGGCCGGCGGGCGTTACGGGCTTGGGCGCCGCGGCAGTAGCTGCCGTATCAGCGGCGGGCTTGTTTAGGGCCGTCGAGTCGCTGGCAGCGGCCGAGGTGTTGGTTTCGGTGGTTTGGCTGCTGCTGCACGAAGCCAGCAGGCCCAGGGCGGCTACCGGGGCAAGCAGACGCAGGGAAGCGCTTTTCCAAGAGTACGACATAGAAGTCAGGGGCTAAAGAGTTTTGAGTGAGGCGGTTGCTTACGGGGTTTCCTTCAAAAAAGCTATAAAAACCAATTACTCACTCCCCTTACCCCTGACTTTCAACACATTATTTATCCGGCGAATCCAATTTAGCCTCAGTGTCTGTCGGGGGCACGCGGCGCGAGCCCCGGTACAGCTCGTACTTCAGCAGCCGGCAGTCAATCGGCCCGTTGAAAAGCGGAATGCGGCGCGATACCTTCAGGCCAATGGCCTTGGCGGCCTCCAGGTTGCCGGTAAAAATGAAGGCTTCGTAGCCCTGAAAATTCGTTTTCAGCGCGTCACCGATGGTTTTATAGAGGGCCTCCATCTGGGCCTCCTCCCCTATCCGCTCGCCGTAGGGCGGGTTAGTGATGATAATGCCGGGGGCCTGGCCCTGCGGCGGCTGCGCGTCGCGCACGTCGCGCACGCTCAGGCGGATGCACTCATCTAAGCCGGCGGCTTCGATGTTTTGGGCGGCCTGCTCAATCACGCGGGGGTCGAGGTCGGAGCCGGCCAGGTAGGCCTGCGGCTCTTCAATACGTTGGTCCTTAGCTTCTTGCCGTAATTGCTGCCACAGGTCGGCGTCGAAGTCGGGCCAGTTTTCAAAGCCGAACTTGCCCTGGTGAAACAGGCCGGGCGCGATGCGCTGGGCCAGGAGGCCGGCCTCGGTGAGGATGGTAGCCGAGCCGCACAGCGGGTCGATGAGCGGGCTTTTCTGGTCCCAGCCGCTGAGCAGGATGAGGCCGGCGGCCAGCACCTCGTTGAGCGGGGCGTCGTTGGTGGCCTGGCGGTAGCCGCGGCGGTGCAGCGAGTCGCCGGCCGCGTCGAGGCTCAGAATCACGTCGTTTTCGAGCATCCGCAGGTGAATGCGGATGTCGGGGTTGCGGGTGTCGATGCTGGGCCGCTCGCCGGTGCGCGCCCGAAACTGGTCCACGATGGCGTCTTTGGTGAGCTGGGCCACATAGAGCGAGTGCTCGAAGCTCGACTTGTTGACCACGGCCGTGATGGCAAACGTTTGGCCGGGGCCGATGAAGCGGCGCCAGTCAATCTCGCTCACCTGGTCGTAGAGCGCCTGCTCGTCGCGGGCGTAGAAATCGGCGAAGGGGCGTAGCAGGCGCATGGCCGTGCGGCTCCAGAGAATGGTGTTGTAGAGCAGCTTTTTGTCGCCGCTAAACTCCACGGCGCGGCTGCCCACGTGTTCGATGGTGGCGCCAAGCTGGCGCAGTTCGTCTACCAGGACTTCTTCGAGGCCAAACTGGGTGGTGGCGGTAAGGTGCATGGCGCAAAGGTCGGGCCTGGCGGGCGAAGCCTACCTATCAAGTCGCGGCGGGCGCTACCTTGCGGCAGCACCCGCCTACCTCCTAATTTCCGGTTTGCCAGCCACTGCGCCGCTATGCCAGACAAAAATCTTTACATCATCGCGGGCTGCAACGGCGCAGGCAAAACCACGGCCTCCTTCACCATTTTGCCCGAATTTCTGGATTGCCGAGAGTTTGTAAACGAAATTTTGTACAACCAACTAAAAAATTGCTATGAATCTGGAGGAGCAAATTGAGCGACAGGAAAAAATTGCAGTCGGTTTGAAAATCGCCTATGAACGGATGCTGGAATTTAAGCAGCAGAAGAATAGTGAAGTTGTAGTGATGCGCGAGGGGAAGATTGTGCGACTAAAACCCTGATAAAGTGCCTAATGACAAGCAATAGTCAAAAGAATGAGTCCTCTTTTAATGAAGAGTTTTGCACACATTTGGAATTTCACCTATGCCGCACTTTTCAGCAATCAAACCAAGTAGATATAAAAGACTTCTGGTGTGATGGCGTTTCTTGGACTCCTACGCCGGATAGCCAATTAACAAAGAAGAGTGTAAATGATAAAAGGTTAATAAAGACTAGGGAGTGGCTTGGAAAGGATGGGCAAGGAGAATATAAAATGAGCATTCAATTCGGTTCAGCCTCTCTTAGGCGTTACGCAAAAGGGCTCTCACTGATTGACTGTATCCCTATTGAGGAAACGATGGACTGGATTGCCATTGACGTTGAAAAAAGAACTATCAGCATACAACTTAAATAAAAAGCCCGCCGGCCCTTGTGGCCGGCTTTTTTTGTACCTTCCGCCGCGTATGGCTACTCCTGTTACTACTGCGGCGGCGGCTGCTACTGCTGCCCCTACCCGCTCCTACGCCGGGCCGATGGTCTTGATGACCTGCCTGTTTTTCCTGTTTGGGGCGGTCACCAATTTCAACGACGTGCTCATGCCCTACCTCAAGGACGTGTGCCAACTTACTGATTTTCAGTCTACTGCGGTGCAGTCGGCTTTTTTTGGGGCGTATTTCCTGATGTCGCTGCCGGCGGGGCTGGTGCTTAGGAAGCTGGGCTACCAGCGCGGCATTGTGGTGGGGCTGCTCGTGATGGCGGCCGGGGCATTGCTGTTCATTCCGGCGGCTAATTCGCGGGCGTTTGGGCTGTTTTTGACGGCGCTGGCGGTGCTGGGGGCGGGCATTACGCTGCTGCAAGTGGCGGCCAACCCCTACGTGAGCGTGCTGGGGCCGGCGCGCGGCGCGGCGGCGCGGGTGAGTGTGGTGGGTGTGGCCAACAACTTTGGCGGCAGCCTCTCGCCGCTGGTGGGCGCGCTGGTGCTGTTTGGCGGCTCGGTAGCGCTCAAGGCGCGGCTGGCGGCCCTGCCGTTGGCCGAGCGCCTGGCGCAAGAGTCGCAGCTGGTGAAGGCGCCTTACCTGGGGTTGGCGGCTTTTCTGGTGGTGCTGGCGGGCGTGTTTTTCTTCTTGAAACTACCTGATATTGACAGCATTCCCGAGGAGCAAACAGAGGAGGCGCGGCCCCTGGCGGCGGCGCGCGATTCGGCGCTCAGCTTTCCGCATTTGGTGCTGGGCATCGGGGCTATTTTCGTGTACGTGGGCGTGGAGGTGGGCCTGGGCTCCTTCCTCATTCGCTACGGCGAAAGCCAGGGCATTCAGCACCTGTCGGCCTTTACGCAGAGCCTGGTGCGGGGCCTGAACGTGGCGACCAACTTTGCCGGCGAGCTCTTCGGGCAAAGCCCGGCCCCGATTGATACGGCGGTGGGCTTTACCAAGGCGGTAGGCGCGGTGCTGGTGTCGTCGTACTGGTTTGGCTCGCTGCTGGGGCGGGTGGTGGGCATTCCGCTGCTGCTGCGGTTTCACAACCGGGCGCTGCTGGTAGCAGTGTGCGCGGCGGGCGTGGCGCTGGTGGGCGCGTCGGTGCTCAGCCAGGGCGAAACGGCGCTGTGGCTCATCGTGTTATGCGGGTTGTGCAACTCCATTATGTGGCCCGTTATTTTCCCACTGGCCATTACGGGGCTGGGCCGCTTTACCAAGCAGGGCTCCTCTTACCTCATCATGGCGATTGTGGGTGGGGCGCTGCTGCCGCCGCTCATGGGCTTTATTGCCACGCACGGCGGCGGGCTGCGGGTGGCCTTTATGGTACCGGCACTGTGCTATGCTTATCTGCTGTTTTACGCGCTGAGCGGCTACCGGGTGCGGTAGCGGGGCGCGGCACGGTGCGCTCGATTTTGGCGCGCTCTTTAGCTTTTTCGAGGGTCAGCAGCACGCCGTTGGTCCAGCCGAAGCCATCTTGCAGGGGGTACTCGCCGCCCCCACCGGCGGCGGTGCCGGTGGCCTCCACGTTGTATTTTTCGAGCAGCTTGCCGGTTTGCACGAAGCCGCGCACGTTGAGACGCGCCCAGCGGTCGGCGATGGTGTCAGCCAGGGCCTGCTGGCCGTAGCGGCGCAGGCCCACGATGGCCAGGTACTCCAGCGGGGCCCAGGCATTGGGGGCATCCCACTGCTGGCCGCTGTGCACGGGGGTAGTGAGCAGGCCGCCGGGCCGCAGAAACTCCTGCCGCAGGTGCTGCGCCACCTGGCCGGCCTGGGCGGGCGTAGCCACCCCAAACGCCAGCGGAAACACGGCCGCCAGCGTGCGCGCCGGCGTAGGCTGGCGCTTATCTAAGTCATAATCAGTATAAAAGCCCACCTGGGCATCCCAGCAGTAGCGCCGGATGGCGGCGGCCCGCCGCTGCACCAGTTGGCGGTAGCGCGGGGCCTCGGTAGAGTCGCCGGCCTGGCGGGCGGCCAGGCCTAGGGTTTGCTCCAGGGTCAGCAGCAGGCAATTGAGGTCTACGGGCACGAGGTGGGTGGTGCGGATAGTGCCCAGGCCCTGGCCGGGCTCAAACCAGCGCGAGCTAAAATCCCAGCCCGAGGCGGCGGCGGCGCGCACGTTGCGATAAAACTCGGCCGGGGGCTGAGCGCTGGTTTTGGCGGCTTCCACGTCTTCGCGGTACGACTCCTCGCGGGGCTGGTCGCTGTCGTCCCAGTAGCGGCTCAGCAGCTCGCCGCCGGGCATGCGCACGGCCAGGCGGGTAGCCGTGCCGGGCTGGGGCTGGGCGCCGTCGGCGGTCCAGTAGGCGTATTCTTTCAGGAGCTGGGGCCGAAACTGGGTGAGGGCGCGGCTGCCGGGGCCTTCGCTTTCGGCCAGCAGCTGCACCATGAGGGCGAAGAATGGTGGCTGCGAGCGGCTGAGGTAATACGTGCGCGTGCCGTTCGGAATGTGCCCGTAGCGGTCGATAAGCGAGGCAAAATCGGCCACCATGTCGCGCACCAGCGCCGTGCGGCCGGCCTCGCGCAAACCCAGCATCGTGAAGTACGAATCCCAGTAGTACATCTCGCGGAAGCGCCCGCCCGGCACCACGTAGGGCCGGGGCAGCGGCAGCAGCGACGAGTAGGCCACCGGCTGCAGTTGGGCCGGCCGGCTCAGCACCGTCCACAGCGTGTCGAGGTGGGCCCGGATGCCCGCCTGGATGTTGCTGCGGTACCCACTGGCCACGGCCGCGGGCGGCGTAAAATACTGCTTCACAAAGGCTTGTAAATCGAAGCCGGGCTGGCCGCGCAGGCGCTCGTAGGCGGCTACTACTTCGGCGGGCGGCGCGGTGGGCAAGGCATCCACGAAGGTTTTGCCATCGGGGTACACCCGGCCCAGCTGCACGGCCTCAAACAAACCGGGGTAGAGCTGGCGGGGCGTGGGCTGGGCCGCGGCAGCCAGGCCAGCCAGCAACAGGCTGGCACTGAAGAAATAACGTTTCATAGGGTAGGGTAACGGCGGGTGGGAATGAGCAAAGGTGCGGTTGTTTTGATTAGCACTGCCCAAAATCGTCTGTCATTGCGAGCCTGCGAAGCAATCGCACCAGCACGACTCTCGCGGGTATCGTGCTGGTGCGATTGCTTCGCAGGCTCGCAATGACGAAAGACTGTTACACAACGTTTTAATAATCAGTACTTTATATCTCCCGCACGTACTGCGGCGGCACGGCCTCAGTAAGCCACACGCCGTTGCCCGAGCGATAGAACACGCCGCCGGCCGCGTGCCATGCGGCGGCATCTACGGTTAGCAGCACGGGGCGGCCCCGGCGCTGGCCCACGCGGCGGGCCGTGGCCTCGTCGGCCGTGAGGTGCACGTGGTGGCGGCTCATTTTCTGCAAGCCCGCGGCCCGAATGGCGGGCAGCGCGGCCGGGGCCGTGCCGTGGTAAAGCACGGCGGGCGGCACGGCCGGGGCCAGCCCCAAGTCAACTTCCACGCTGTGGCCCTGCTGCGCCCGCAGGCGCTGGCCGGCTTCATCATAGGCAAAGCGCTGCTTATCATTATCTTCTACCAGGTCGTCGAGCTCGTCGCGGGTGAGCGGGTGGCCGTGGGCGGCGCAGGCGGCCAGCAGGTCGGCCACGGCTACCCAGCCGCCGGCTTGCAATGTTAAGCCAATGGCTTCGGGCTGGTGACGCAGGTGCTGGCTTAAGAATTTACTGTGCTGAGTAGACATCTTTTGAATGAAGAATTTGGAATGAGGAATGAAGAATTCGCTGGTAAGCTACAATTCCTAATTCTTAATTCCTCATCCCTGATTCTCCATTCCAAATTCCTAATTCTCCATTCCAAATTCCTAATTCTTAATTCCTCATTCCTAATTCTCCATTCCAAATTCCAAATTCCTCATTCACCACATCTGCCCGACCTTTGCGCCATGCCGCTCTTCGAAGAAAACGTTTCGCTCCGCCCCTACAACACCTTTGGCCTCGATGTGCAGGCCCGCTATTTTGCGCGCTTTGCCTCGGTGGAGGCGTTGCGCGAGCTATTGGCCCAGCCCGAGGTGCAGGCCGGGCCGCTGCTCCTATTGGGCGGCGGCTCCAACCTGCTGCTCACCCAGAATTTTGGCGGCGTAGTGCTGAAAAACGAGCTACTGGGCCTCGAGATTATTAGCGAAGACGCCGAAAATCACACCGCCCTGCTGCGCGCCGGGGCCGGCGAAAGCTGGCACGGCCTGGTGGCCTACGCCCTGGATGAGGCGCTGAGCGGCGTCGAAAACCTCTCGCTCATTCCGGGTACGGTGGGCGCGGCGCCGCTCCAGAATATTGGGGCCTACGGCGCCGAGCTGCAAGACACCTTTGAGCGGCTGGAGGCCCTGACAATCAGCACCGGCCAGCTGCGGGTGTTTGGCAAAGAGGAATGCGGCTTCGGCTACCGCGAAAGCGTATTTAAGGGGCCTTTGAAAAACCAGTTTGTGGTAACGGCCGTGGTGCTGCGGCTGCACCGCGCCGCGGCCGCCCGGCCCACCAACAGCAGCTACGGGGCCATCCGCGAGACGCTGGCCGAGCTGGGCATCGAATCCGAGCCCACCCCGCGCGACGTAAGCCAGGCCGTGGTGCACATCCGGCGCGCCAAGCTGCCCGACCCGGCCGAAATCGGGAACGCGGGCTCTTTTTTCAAAAACCCCGAAGTGTCGCAGGCCAAATTCGACGAGCTAAAAAGCCGCTACCCGGCCCTGCCCGGCTACCCGGTGCCGGGCGGCGTGAAGGTGCCCGCCGGCTGGCTTATCGAGCAGGCTGGTTTTAAGGGGCTGCGGCGCGGGGCGGGGGCGGGTACCCACGGCGTGCACGAGCGCCAGGCGCTGGTGCTCGTGAACCACGGCGGGGCCACCGGCCAGGAGCTGCGCGCGCTGGCCGAAGAGATTATCCGGGCCGTGGGCACGCAGTTCGGCATCGAGCTGCACCCCGAAGTTAACATCTTGTAGCTGAGTTGTTTATTAGAATAATAACATTTTTAACCTTAACTTAACTTTCAACAACTGCTTGTCAGGTAGTTTTGCGCAGTAGTTTCCCCGCATTTTTTGTAAGCAGTTCTATTTCTTTTCTCGATGATTTTTGCTACTCCTCTACTAGTTGCCAACTTGCTAAGCGCCCTGGTGGCCGGACCCGGCCCCAAGTCCGACACGCCACCTCCCGGCGCGGCTATCCAGTCGATAAAGGCGGCGCGGGCGCTGGGCGCGGGCGCTACGGTGACGGTGCGGGCGGTGGTGCTCAACGGGCCCGAGCTGGGCGGCCTGCGCTACGTGCAGGATGGCGAGGCGGGCCTGGCCCTGTATGCCCTGCCCACCCGCGTGCCGGGCTTTGATGAGCTGCGGGCCGGCGACAGCCTGCAGGTGACGGGCCAGCTCAAGAGCTACAACAACCTGCTGGAAATGGACCCCATCACGGCGGTGCGCAAAATCAGCAGCGGCCGCCCGGTGCGCGCCGTGAAGGTGCCCATGAGCAGCGTGACCACCGCCTTTGTGGAAGCCAACGAGGGCCGCCTGCTCGAAATCACGGGCGTGTCGCAGCTCACCAGCGCCACGGGCACGCCGGCCGAAACGCTGACGGCCAACTCCAATTTTCTGCTCGACGGCGACAAAAACGCGCTGCTGCGCATCACCAACTCCAGCACCGGCCCCACCGGCCTCATCGACTTGGCGGTGCCCAAGGGCGAAACCTTCGATGTGCGCGGCATCCTGAGCCAGTTTTCGCCCAGCGGCGCGGGCGGCTACCAGCTGCTGCCGCGCCTGGCCAGCGACGTGGTGCGCGGCGGCGGCCTGCCCCGCATCACGGGCGAGCCGGTGCCGGTGGGCACCACGCCCCAGAGCTTCACGCTCGAATACACCACGCTGTACCCCGGCGACACCCGCCTCAAGTTTGGGCCCTCGGCCACCGAGCTCACCGAGCAGCGCACGGTGGAGGGCTTCACCACCCAGCACCGCATCACGGTGGACGGCCTGGAGCCCGGCACCACGTACTACGTGCTGGTGAGCTCGCGCAATGCGGCCGGCACGGCCGCCTCTACGCCGGTGCCCATCATCACGGGCGGCAAAAAGAGCGGCCGCAAAAACCGCTAGCGCCCGGCGGGCCCCGCTCTTCCATAACCGCTTGTATACGCCTGCTCATCAATCAGATGGGCAGGCGTATGTTTTTGATTGCCAATTAAGTAAACCGGCCGGCGCCCGTCCCTGGCTTTTTGGGGGTAATTTGCGACTTCTGCCCGTTTGATTTTTGCGTTGACTACCCCGCCTGCTTCCTCCCCGCTTTTGGCCCGCCTGCGCGCCGAAACCCGCCCCTACCACGACGCCGTGGAGCAAAACGAGTTCAACCAGGCCCTGGCGGCGGGCACGCCCAGCGCGGCGGCTACTGCGCGGTTTTTAAGCAAGATGTACGGCTTTATGCAGCCCTACGAAGCCCAGCTGCAAGCCCACGCCGCCACCCTGGGGCCGGCCTGGGAAATACCCGCGCGCCTGCGTGCACCGCTCATTGTGACCGACTTGCGCGTGGCTCCCGGCCAGCTGCCGCTGTGCCCCGCCCTGCCGCCGCTGGGCACCCTGCCCCAGCTGCTGGGCGCCATGTACGTGCTCGAAGGCTCGACGCTGGGCGGGCAGGTGCTGGCCCGCCAGCTGGCCAGGGCGGGCATCGACCTGGGTCGTTTTTTTACCGGCGCGGGGCCCCTCACCGGCCCGCGCTGGAAGTCGTTTTGCCACCTGCTGGCCGCCGCTGCTACCCCCGACCAGGAAGACGAGGTGGTGCAGTCGACCATTGTCACCTTTCAAACGCTGGCCGCCTGGCTGGCCCGCCCGTGAGCCACTCCGACGAGCGCCTGCCTGACCAGGCCACTACGCTAACCAACTGCGACCGCGAGCCGATTCACATTCCGGGGGCTATTCAACCCTACGGCTTTCTGCTGTGCCTCGACGAAAGCACCCGGCGCGGGGCCTACGTGAGCGATAACACGGCTGACTTGCTCGGGATTAGCCCCGCCGACCTGCTCGGCGCGGGCCTGGGCGGCCTGCTGGCCCCCGCCCGCGCGGCCGAGGTAGCGGCGGGCTTTGCCCGCCTCACCGAGGCGCACCAGCTGCTGGGCGTGCGCCTGGAGCAGGTGGCGGGGCAGCCCTTTTACAAGCTCATCATGCACCGCCACGACGGGCTGCTGTGGCTGGAGTTTGAGCCGGTGGTGGAAAGCGGGCCCGCCACGCTCGACCTGCCTTTTCTCAACGCGGCGCTGGGCCAGATGCTGAGCGCCGGCTCGGTGGCCGAGTTTTGCGAGCAGGCCGTGGCGCAGGTGCGCGCCATCACGGGCTTCGACCGGGTGGCCATCTACCGCTTTGCGGGCGATGAGAGCGGCGAGGTGGTGGCCGAGGCCACGCGCCCCGACCTGGCCCCCTGGCTGGGGCTGCGCTACCCGGCCAGCGACATTCCGCAGCAGGCGCGGGCCATGTATCTGCTTAACTGGCTGCGCTTTATACCCGATGCCAGCTACCTGCCGGCCCGGCTGGTGGCGCCGCGCGCCGCCCACGCCAGCCGCCCGCCCGACATGACCTACGCGGTGCTGCGCAGCGTGTCGCCCATTCACCTTCAGTACCTGCACAACCTGGGCTCGGCGGCCACCATGACGCTCTCGCTCATTGAGGGCGGGCAGCTGTGGGGCATGATTACCTGCCACCACCTCACCCCCCGCCTGGTGAGCTACGAGCTGCGCGAGCTGTGCCAGTTCATTGCCAAAACGTTTTCGGCCCTGCTGGGCTCCAAGCAAAAGCAGGACGAGCTGGCCTACCAGCTCCACATTCGCGAGCGCCAGGCGCAGCTGTTTGAGCACGTTTCGGCCACGCCGAGCTTTGTCGAAGGCCTGTATAAGCACTCGCCCACCCTGGCCGACGTGCTGGCGTGCGGCGGCGCGGCCATTTGCTTTGAGGGCGAGGTAGTTACGCTGGGCAACACGCCCAGCCGCGTCCAGATTGAGGAAATCCTGGCCTGGCTGCAAGCTAACGTGCGGCAAGACGTGTTTCACACTAATTCCTACGCCAGCCTCAACCCGGCGGGGCGGGCCGTGCGGGGCACCGCCAGCGGCCTGCTGGCGGCGGCGCTGGCTGAGGCGCCCGGCAACTACCTGCTCTGGTTTCGGCCCGAAGTGGTGCAAACCGTGACCTGGGCCGGCCAGCACGAAAAAGTGCAGCAGCTGGCCGACGGCGCGCTGTTTTTGTCGCCCCGCCAGTCGTTTGAGGCCTGGAAGCAGCTGGTCGAGCACACGGCTACGCCCTGGCAGCCCCTCGAACTTGCGGCGGCCCAGGAAATCAGGCAGCATATTTCGAACGTGCGCCTCCAGGTGTTCAACGAGCTGCAGGCCCGCGCCCGCACCCTGCAGCACCTCAACACGGAGCTGGAGCGCAGCAACGACGAGCTGGATTCGTTTGCCTACGTGGCCTCGCACGACCTCAAGGAGCCGCTGCGGGGCATTCATAACTACTCGCTTTTTTTGCTGGAAGACTACGCCGACCAGCTTGATGCCGATGGCGTGAGCAAGCTCCAGACCCTGGTGCGCCTGAGCCAGCGCATGGAAGGGCTGATTGAGGGCCTGCTGCAGCTCTCGCAGGTGGGGCGCATCGAGTTGGCATTCAAGCCAATAGACCTCAATGAGGTGGTAGCCGGGGTGCTCGACCTGCTGCTGCCGCGCCTGGAGCAAACCCACACCACGGTCGACGTGCGGGGCCCGCTCCCCACGGTGCTGGGCGAATACGTGTGGCTGCAGGAAATATTCAACAATTTAGTAGTCAATGCGATAAAGTATAGCGAACAGCCCACCAAGGCGGTCACTATTGGCTTGGTGGCCGACGGCGCGGCGGTACCGGGCGCGCCGGTCGATTCAGCCAATTTTCACGTGTTTTACGTACAGGACTACGGCATTGGAATTGACCCCAAACACCACGACAATATCTTCAAGCTATTTAAGCGCCTGCATGCCCAGGACAAGTATGGCGGCGGCACCGGGGCGGGGCTGGCCATCGCCAAAAAAATGGTAGAAAAGCACGGTGGCCGCCTGTGGGTGGCCTCGGCGCTGGGCCACGGCGCCACCTTCTATTTCTCGCTGCCCCGGCAGCTATCCATTGACTAATTAATTGACCTAAGCCGTGATTACCAGCCCGTTGAAGCCCGTTTTAGTAGTCGAGGACAGCGCCGAAGACTTCACCGCGCTGGGGCGCGCCTTTCGCAAGCACGCGCTCCAAAACCCCGTGCTGCGCTGCGAGGATGGCGACCAGGCCCTCACCTACCTCAAAGGCTACGGCAAGGCCGTGGGCTGGCCGGCCACGCTGCCGGCCATTGTGCTGCTCGACCTCAACCTGCCGGGCACCGACGGCCGGGCGGTGCTGAGCGCGCTCAAGCAGGACCCGCGGCTGCACAGCATTCCGGTCATTATTTTCAGCACTTCGTCCAGCGCCCGCGATATTGAGGACTGCTACCGCCTGGGGGCCAACAGCTACCTGACCAAGCCCATTGAGTACAGCGCGCTGGAAGAAAAAATCCGCCTCACCATCAACTACTGGCTGGGCACCTCCGAGCTACCCACGCTGAACTAAAGGAGCTACCCTCAGCAAAAGCGGAAGGTGAAGACGATTCTTCTGGTCGATGACAATGAGCAGGACCGGCAGCTGTACCGGCGGTACCTGGGCAAGCAGCTGGGCCACGAGCGGGTAGTGCTGGTGGAGGCCGCCTCGGGGCAGGAAGCGGCGGCGCTGTTTGCCCGCAGGCAGCCCGACTGCGTGCTGCTCGACTACAACCTGCCCGATATTGATGGCCTGGCCTTGCTGCGCCAGCTGCAGCAGCTGGCCCCGCCCAACACGCTGTGCGTGGTGATGATAACGGGCGGCGGCAACGAAAAGCTGGCCGTGCAGGCCCTGAATACGGGCGCGCTCGACTACCTGGTCAAGCAGCAGTTCGACCCCGAGCTGCTGGCCAAAACCGTGTGGCACGCCATCGAAAAAAACGAGTGGCGGCAGTACCAGGCCCGCTACCACCTCGAGCTGCAGGCCGTGAACCAGCAGCTGCGCGAGTCGCTGGAGCTGGTAGAGGAAACCCGCCACGCCCTGAGCGCCAAAAACGCGGAGCTGACCACCGCCAACCAGCAGCTGGCCCGCACCAACGCCGACCTCGACAACTTCGTGTACGCCGCTTCGCACGACCTCAAGCAGCCGGTCAACAACCTGCGGGGGCTGTTTGAGGAGCTGCGCGCCACGGCCACATTTGCCGACCCGGCCGCCCCGCACATGTGGCACCTGGCCGACGACTCGCTGCGCGTGCTGGCCACCACCATCGCCGACCTGGCCACTGTGGTGCAGGAAGAGCGTCAGCCCGCCGCCGAGCCCGTGGAGCAAGTAGCGCTAGCTAATATAGTAGCCGAAATTTCGCAAGCATTACACCCACAACTAACTAGCAGCAAGACAGTTATAATCACTTACTTTGACGAGCTGCCCACCCTGCGCTACTCCCCGCGCAACCTGCGCACCATCCTGCTCAACCTGCTCGCCAATGCCCTCAAGTACCGTCACCCCGACCGGGTTCCGCAGGTGCATCTGCGCACGGGGCTGGCCGCCGGCCGCCCCGTGCTAACCGTGCAGGACAATGGCCTCGGCATCGACCTGGCGCGCCACGGGGGCGAGCTGTTTCAGCTGTTTCGGCGCTTCCACCCCGAGGCCGCGCCGGGCACGGGCGTGGGCCTGTTTCTGGTCAACCGCCTGGTGCAGGCCCAGGGCGGCCACATCGAGGTTGAGAGCCAGCTGGGCGAGGGCACTACGTTTAGTGTTTATTTGTAAAGCACTGGCAATAAGGCCATTGCATACGGCTAAACGTCATGCAGACCGCAGGGCAGCATCTCGCTCGGGATACTAACCAAAACCGTTAAACGATTGAGTTACTACCCCGAGCGAGATACTGCCCTGCGGTCTGCATGACGTGCTGATGGGTGGCACGTAGGGGCGGGGTTGTGCTCTATCTCCGAAACCGCGCTGGCCGAAAACCACCCCAAAGCGCCTCCCGGCTACGAGAAAGGGCCGTAGCTGAGCAGCACGTAGAGGTGCCAGCCGGCCGCCACGGCCAGCGCCGCGGGCCGGGCGTAGCGCGGCGGCCAGTGCGGCAGCAGGCCCGCCAGCAGGCACAGCACCAGCGGCAGCAGCGTGTAGGCCAGCCGCTCGGGGTAGTAGCCCAGCAAGGCGAAGAACAAGACGAAGCACCCAAAAACCCAGCCCAGCGCCGGCCCCGTGGCGGCGGGCAGCAGCGGCTGGCGGCCGGGCCGCAGCCGCCACCAGGTAGCCCCCAGCAGCCCGGCACCACCCAGCAGCCACCAGCCCATTACCTGAATGCTGGCCGCGTAGGCTTGCAGCTTGGCCGCTACCACGCCCAGAAACTCAGGCCAGGGCAGCGGCCAGGCCTCGGGCAGCCACACCAGCTGGTGAAAGCGCGCGGCTTCGTGGTTATAATAGGTAGTGCCCTGGGTGCGCAGCAAGGCAATCCACAGCAAGGTGGGCAGGCCGAAAAGCAGGCCGCTCAGCGCCAGGTGGGCCGCTACCGGCAGCCAGCGCCGGCGGGGTGCCGGTAGCCGCCGGGCGGCCCATATTATTCCATAAGCCAGGGCGGGCCAGGCCAATATGAAGCTGCCGTATACCAGCGGCAGCAGCCCCAACGCCAGCGCCAGCCCGGCCAGCTGGCCGCCGCTCAACTGGCGGCGCCCCACCTCCAAAGCCAGCGCCAGGCAAAAGAGCGGCACTAGAAACGCAAACATCTGCTGGTGGGCCGTCCAGAAAAAAGCTTTCGTGATGGGGTTAGCTACCAGCACCCAGGCCAGGGCGTAGAACTGCCAGGCTGCGCCCCGCCCCGCCGTTAGCAAGCTAAACAAGTGCCTCAGCAGCAGCGCACTAGCTAGCAGCGCCAGGCCATTGAGCAGCACGAAGCCGGCGTAGTAGCCGGCAATGCGCGGGTCCTCGGGGTAGAAGGGCAGCACCAGGCCGTGCTGCCCGGCCAGGCGCAGCGCCGCCGTGAGCGGGTAGCCCGCCGCCGCGCCCAGCAGGGCGTAGAGCGGGCGCGACTGCCGCACCTCCTGCGGCAGCAGCAGCCGGCGCGGCTCCTGCGCCACCAGGAGGTAGCCGTGGCTGTCGTGGTTGACCACGAAGCCCAGGCCGGGGGCCAGGCGCACGTATTCGCCCCAGTATTCGACGTCGGGCTGGCCCCGCGGGGCCGGCGACAGCCAGAACGACAGGCAGGCCGCCAGCAGCAATGCTACCAGCGGCGCACTACCTGTGAGCCAGCTAGCTAAGCGGGGGCTCCTCACGGGTGGGGCGGGGCGCGCCTTGGGTGTCGCGGGTATTTTTTTGCACCGCAATGGCCGCGAACAAGCTCAGCAAGAAGGCCATCGCGTAGAAACCCTTTTCGCTGGCCGTGAGCGTGGCGTTCCAGAGGCCCACCACCAGCAGGCCGATGGCCAGCACCGTCGAAAACCAGCTCAGGCCATAGTAGAGGTTGGTAACCGCGATGCCGTCCTGGCGGTCGCGCACGCTTTTTTGCACCGACACGGCCGAAAACAGCCCGTACATGAGCACGGTGAAGTAGTAGCCCTTCTCGTTGAGCACCATCTGGGCGTTCCACAGGCCGATGTTGTAGGCAAACATGCCGGCCAGCAGCGCCACCCAAGAGGCGATAATAAACGCGGCGGAGGGCCCCTGGGGCGCGGTTCGGGCAGAGGGATTCATGAGGATGAGGATAGCATGATGACCGGGCAAACATACGGCGGCCGGCTCACCCGCCCCTACCCCGCCAGCCGGGGCCGCCGCAGCCACCAGGTGCCCAGCCCCACGCCCAGCAGCAGCAGCCACGGCGCGTAGTCGTCGAGCGGCACGGCGGTGGCGGCGCTGGTGGCAGCGCTAGGCGGCTCCACTTCCTGGGCGTCGAGGCTGGCGTTGGCGGCCAGGGTTTGGGCCTGCTTGCGCAGGAGCGCCGCCTTTTGGGCCTGGTTTTCGAGGGCCAAAAAGGCGGTGAGCGGCGTGAGCAGGCGGCGCTGAAAGCTGGCTTGAATGAAGGCCAGGTGCTGGGCATCGGCCGCGGCGGGGTGCAGCGCCTGCCACTGGGCGTAGCCGCGCAGCAGCAGCCCGGTTTGCCAGCGCGAGGCCGGCCCGGTGGGGGCGGCCAGCGCGGCGGCCGGCTCGCGCAGCACCACGCTGGGCCGGGCGTCGTTGGGCAGGTACGCGCGGGGCTGGGCCGCCGTGGGCCAGGCGCGCACGGCGGGCTTTATTTCCTCTTGATTAACAGCTTGTTGCACCACTTCACCCGACGCCGTGCGCAGCGAGTGCACTGCGGCCCGGCCGCCCGGCCCCAGCACCAGAAAGGCGTCGCTTTCGGGGTAAGCCGGGGCCAAATCGGCAAAGTCGGGGGCTAGCACCGTGCCGGCCAGCGAGTCGGTGACCACTACCAGCACCGGGTAGCTGGCGGCGGGGTGCAGCTGGGCTTCGGCCAGCGTGCGCTGCACGGCCCCGGTGAGGTAGCAGCCGCCCGCGTTGGCAAAGGCATCGAGCTGCTGCCGCCAGTCGGCCCCGGCCGCCACGGGCGTGGCGTAGGTATTCACGAGCGTGAAGCGGGCCGGGGCGGCGCTTTCGTGCTGCTGCAAAAATTGAGTAACCCACTGTTTATAAGCCTCTTTCTTAGTAGCCTGCGCCGCCGAGGCATCGAGCAGAAAATGGTAGTAGGGCCGGCGCTGCACCAGCGGCAGTTGCTGCTTGGCCGCCGCGCTCAGGTACACCACCGCGCCGCCGGGCGTGGCTACCGGCGCCAGGCTGGGCGCCGCTGGGCCGGCGCGGCCCAGCGTCACCGTTTGCCCGTCGATGGCCAGGTTAACTGGCTCTTTATGAAGCAGCTGCACGCCGGTGCGGCGCGCGGCCGTGCCCACCACCGGGTACACTTGCAGGCGCAGCTGGTCGGGCCCGGCATAGGCGAGCAGGCCGGGGTCGCGGCGGTCGTTTTGGTGCACAATCTGGGTATACACCCAGTCGGCGGCCTTTTTTTCGGCCAGGATGCCCAGCTCGCGGCGGCCGTCGATGTCGAGGTAGTAGTCGCCCACCCAGCAGCCGGGCGGCAGCGCAAACGTGGTGCGGTACTCGCCCGCCTGCTGCGCCGGGTCGGCGTTGCCGACTTCCAGCTCCACCCAGCTCACCCAGGCCTGCTGGCGGGCATCGTAGCTGCTGCGGGCCGTGAGCTGGCGCAGCGTGGGCGTGGCGGGCACGGGCACGTTGTTGACAAAACTCGCAGTAGGCGAAGTAGTTAACCCTGGGCTTTGCGGCCCAAACACGCGTTCGAGGGTCGTGAGCTTGCTTTCCGACAGCAGCAAATTATCCAGCACCAGCCAGTTGAAATACGTGGACAAGAACGGCTGCTGGCTGCCCATGAACAGGTCGCGGTTGTGGTCTTTGTGCTGGCGCACCACGGCCAGGGTGCGGGCCAGGGCCGCCGCGTCGAGGTCGTAGGGCTGGGCATAGTTGGGAGCATACACGTAGGCCAGCGCCGCGTGCAGCACCCGGCGGTCGTGGTAGTAGTCGGCGGTGAGCAGCAGCGGCAGCACCGCCGCGCCGCCCACCAGCACGGCCCGCGGCACCCAGCCGGCAAAGTGGGCCCGCACGGCCGCCACATCGTCGGCCAGCACGCGCAGGTGCACCACCAGCAGCACCAGCGGCGTGAGCATCAAAAAGCCCGTGCCAATGGCGATAACCGCCAGCAGCGACAGCGGCAAAAACGGCAAAAACACCAGAAAAAAGTAGCCCGTGTAGCCCAGCAGCACGCTGCGCGCCCCCAGCAGCGCCAGCCGCCCGCCCGGCCGCGCCGGGGCGGGCGCGCACAGCAGCCCCCCGTTGAGCACCGCCAGTGCATAAAACCACGGCGTGTTGAAATTGCCAAAAATGCCGCTTTGACTGCCCAGCCCGCCCAGCAGCAGGCCCGCATTCACGAGCAGGCCCAGCAGCGGTAACACCAAGGCGATGAGCACTTTCCAGATGATACTGAACTCGTTATCGTCCCGGCGCAGGGTCAGCAAGTAGACGCCGCGTACCAGGAAAAACAGGAACGCCAGCGGCCCCAGCACCAGCCCACCCACCAGAAACAGCTTGCTCAGCCAAAAGCTGTGGCCCCAGCTACCCAGCAACGTATCTAGCAGCCACAGCGTTAGCCAGGCGCCCAGGGGCACGGCTACGGCCAGCCCCAGGCTGGGCAGCGCCGAGCGGGGGCGGGTGTCGGGCACGCTGCGCACCACCAGCACCAGCAGCGCGTGGGCCAGCGTGGGCATCACGAAGGTCCACACGTAAAGGAGCAAGTCGGTGGGCACCATCCAGCGCGGCACGTCGCGGGGCAGCACCACGTCGGCGCTGGCCGTGTACCAGGCCAGGTAGCTGGTGTAGGCCAGCAGTGCCGCGCCCGCGTACCAGGCGCTCAGCGGATGCCCGCGCCACCACTCCCAGCCCGCGTACAGCAGGGTGGCCCCGCCCAGGCCGGCCAGCCCCAGCGCCAGCTGCTGCCACACGGCCACGCTCGCGGCCGGCAGCAGCGTCTCAATCACCGCGAACTCGCCGTAGCACAAGGCAGCCAGTAGCAGCAGCGGCAAGGTGTTGAGCAGCAGTAGCCACTTGGAATGGAGCATGTTGTACATAAAATACTGCGAATGAGCTGGTTATGAGCTGATGTTGTGCAGACTAAGCGCGTAATACTCCCACTAACCCAACGAGCTGGCTAGTACCACACATCACTAGGTGAAGCGCACGGCAAATGTATTGTAAAGAACTTTGTATTTCAAAGTAATTTCTTCTTATCCTACCCAACTCGCCCTTTTTGGCGCGGACTAAGCAACTTTGGCTGGTTCTTGTTCTAGTGTTTCGCAGTGGCGGCGGGCGTTAAGCCGCTGGCCGCGCCTTCGTGCCTATGCTTTCCGAACCTACCTACCTGGCGGCCCGCATGGTGGCCCCGGCCCTCGCCGCGCATTTTGCCCTGCACCGCACCAACACCGCGCGGCGGGGCGGGCCACCCCCGCCCCCACCGCCCCCGGCGGCGCTGCTCGAAGCCATTATCGACGTGGCGTTTTGGGCCAGCCTGCGGCGGGAGGAGGGCCGGCCGCCGCGCATTTCGCTGGCGCTGCTCGAGCCCGCGGAGGCCGGGCAGCCGCTGCTGTTTGGGCACCGGCTGCGCCTTACGCCGCAGGTGCTCATCAAGCTGGCCCCGGCCGTGGAGCATCCGGGCATCCACCTGGGGGTGAGCTACGATGCGGAGGGCCTCTACATCTGGGGCACGGCCAGCCAGGTGCCGGCCGTGTGCTTTGTGCTGGAAGTGGTAGAGCCCGGCCTGCTGGTGGCCAAGCACCGCCGGGCCGACGGCTTCGGCAAATTCGTCAACGTGGCTGTGCTGCGGGGCGACCAGATAAGGGTAGTGGATGAGGAAACCCAGGGCCTGGCCGACTACCCCGCGCTGCGCGACTCGCTGCCGGCTATTCCAGGCCCGGCCGCGGCCCCCGGCGGCCGGGCCGTGGATGTGCTGCTGGAGCTGGCCCGCGCCATGCGCGCCCACGGCCGCGGCGGCCTGCTGCTGCTGGTGCCGCCCGGCTCGGCGGCGTGGCGGGCCTCGGTGGTGCAGCCGCTGGGCTACCCCGTAGTGCCGGCCTACGCGGGCATTGCCGAGCTGCTTACCGCCGCCGACCGCAGCCACCGCAACTGGCAGACTAACCTGCTGGCTGCCATTGGGATAGTGGGCGGCTACACCGCCGTGGACGGGGCCACCGTGCTCACCCGCGCCTACGAGCTACTGGCCTTCGGGGCCAAGGTAACCCGCCACACCGATGGCACCCCGGTGGCGGAAATCGTGCTCACCGAGCCCGTGGTGGGCAGCAGCGCCACCATCCTGCACCCCGCCAAAAACGGCGGCACCCGCCACCTGGCCGCCGCCCAGTTTGTGCACGACCAGCACGACGCGGTGGCACTGGTGGCCTCGCAGGACGGCAATTTCACGGTTTTCTCGTGGTCGGAAGCATTGAGCCGGGTGCACGCCCACCGCATCGACGTGCTGCTACTGTGAGGCGGCCGCCGGTGGCCGGCCAACGCGCCCCAGGTGCGTAGCGGCAAAGCCCGACGGGTATTTGAGGCCGTAGCCCAGCAACCGGTCGAGGCTAATGTGAAACAGCAGGACAACCCCGGCCAGCAGCAGCAGCGGTTGGCCCAGTACCCAGCCGGCCCCACCCAGCGCAAGGGCCAACAGCTTGTGGTGCACCACGTTGTAGCAATAAGCTCCGGGCCGCGGGCCGGCCAGGTAGCCGAGCATAGCAAGGTCAGGCACTAGAAACAAGGCCGGCAGCCACCACCAGGCGTAGGGCAGGTGGGCAAAAATAAGCAGCGCGAGCAGCAGCGAAGCCGCTTCATCCAGGGTGAGCAGGGTTTTCATGGGGTAGTGAAGGCTAAGTACTTAACCTTTCAAAGGTCCCGCCGCCCCCATCCCCTGCACGATAACAAAAGCTAAGAAAATTAACGCCCTTCGGCAGCCAGCCGCGCCCGGATGCGACTCAGCGATACGGGCGTAATACCCAGATAATTGGCCACCAGGTGCTGCGGAATACGCTCCAGAATCTTCGTTTTACCGCTGACCAGCAAGTGTTGGTAGCGCTCCTCGGGCGAGAGCAGCAATTGCTCGGCCAAGCGCGCATCGGTACCCAACAAATGATACTCGGCTACGAGCCGGCCAAAGCGCTCATACACTGGCCACTCATCGTAGAGCCGGCGCAGCACGGCGTAGTCAAATACCACCAGCTCGCAATCGGTCAGGGCCTGGATGCTGAACTGGCTGGGCTGCCCCGTAAGGCAGCTCGGATAATCGGCGAGCAGGTGGTTTTCAAAGAAAAAGTACGTGGTGCGTTCCTCGCCGCTCGCGCGGGGGTAATACAGGCGCAGCGCCCCACTAAGTACCAGCGCAATAGCAGCGCGCGTCTGGCCGGCTTCCACAAAGTGGCCGTGCCGGGCCAGGTGGCACGCCCGCAGTGCCCTGGCTAGCGGCGCCCACTCCGCGTCGGTGAGCGCGACAAAGCGCTGGATGTAAGCACGAAGTGGGTGCATGGCGAACTTGCTACTACGCGTTATCTCGCTTATTTCAGCACGGCCAACGTTACGCCGTCGCCGCCGCGGTCGGCGTGCTCGTCGCCCACGCTGGCCACGGCGCGGGTGCGGCGCAGGTAGTCGCGCGCCACCTGGCGCAGCACGCCGTTGCCACGCCCGTGCAGAATTTTTATCTCCGGGATGCCCAGCATCACGGCATCGTCCACGAAGCTCATGAGCTTGGTGAGGGCGTCTTCGGCGCGCTCGCCGCGCAGGTCGAGGGTGGGGCTGAAGCCAGCCATGCGCCCGGTAATGTCGAGGCTTGGGCCGCCGTTGTTGGCAGCCGCGGTTTTGCGGGCCACCTGCTCGCGCTCGCGCGCTTCGGCCCGGCTCAGCTTTTCGAGCTGGCTGACCTTCACCAGCGTTTTCATGCCCCCGAACAGCACTTCGGCGGTTTTGCCCTTCACGCTCACTACTTCGCCGTGGCCGTCCTGACCCAGAATGGCTACGCGGTCGCCGGCCAGCAGCGAGTGGGCCTCGGCCAGCTCGCGGGTGGGGCGGGCCCTGGGCGGCTCTACTTGCAGCTCCTGGCGCACGAAGGCTTCGAGGGTGGAGCGGGCCTGCTTGGTGGTTTCCTTGTCGGCCTGGCTGCGCCGAATTTCGGTGATGGTAGACTCTATCTGCTGGTTAGCCGTCTGCAACAGCTTCTTAGCCTGCTGCTTAGCCTCCCGCAGGGTTTCGCTGCGGGTGTCGTCGAGGTGCTTCTTCAGGTCCAGGTATTCCTGGGTAAATTTGCGCAGGCCGTTTTGCAGCTTCTCAGTTTCGCGGAGCTTGGTTTCGAGTTCGGTTTTGTCCCGTTCGAGGCCTTCGAGTAGTTGGTCGTAGCGAATTTTATCTTTGCCCACCAGCTGCGTGGCGCGTTCCACGAGCTGCCGGGGCAGGCCTATTTTGCGGGCAATCTCGATGGCAAACGACGAGCCCGGCTTGCCGATTTCGAGGCGGTAGAGCGGCTGCAGGCGCTCGGGGTCGTAGCGCATAGCCCCGTTCACGAGCCCATCGGTTTTCTCCGCAAAGTTCTTCAGGTTAGTGTAGTGCGTGGTTATCACCCCAAAGGCGCGGGCCTGGTTGAGCTGCTCCAGCACGGCTTCGGCAATGGCGCCGCCCAGGCTGGGCTCGGTGCCGGTGCCAAACTCGTCAATCAGCACCAGGCTTTTCTTGTTGGCCACGGTCACAAACTGCTTCATGGCCAGCAGGTGCGACGAATACGTACTCAGGTCATTCTCCAGGCTTTGCTCGTCGCCAATGTCGAGCAAGATGTCCTCAAACATGCCGGCCTCTGAATAGTCGTCGCACGGAATAAGCAGGCCGCACTGCAGCATGTACTGCACCAGACCTACCGTTTTGAGGGATACCGACTTACCGCCCGCGTTGGGCCCCGAAATAACCAGCATGCGCTGCTCGGGCGTTAGCTCCAGGTCGAGCGGCACCACCTGGCGCGGCTCCGCGTCTTTGCCAGCGGCCTTGTTTTGCTCCTTGAAGGTGAGCGTGAGCACCGGGTGGCGCACCCCGCGCCAGCGCATGAGCGGCCGGCTGCTGAGCTCGGGCAGCTGCGCGTCGAGCTCGCGGGCCAGCCGCGCCTTGGCCCGGATGAAATCGAGCAAACCCAGGTAGCCGTAGGCCTTGCGCAGGTCGGGCAGGTGGGGCCGCAGCTGGTCGGTGAGGCTGGTGAGAATGCGAATCAGCTCGCGCTGGTAAGCATTCTCCAGGTCCTTGATGTCATTGTTCGACTCAAAA
Source organism: uncultured Hymenobacter sp. (assembly GCA_964243255.1). Classification (GTDB taxonomy): domain Bacteria; phylum Bacteroidota; class Bacteroidia; order Cytophagales; family Hymenobacteraceae; genus Hymenobacter. The sequence goes on along the minus strand of CAXTFI010000037.1, from coordinate 346 downwards.
ACCTCCGACGGCTCAATGAACACCGTTTGGCCCGAGGCCGACTCGTCGTGGATGAGGCCGCGCACCCGGCGCTTGTGCTCGGCTATCACGGGCAGCACCAGGCGCCCCCCACGGATGGTGGGCTCGGCATCGCCGGGAATCCAGCCCTCCGATTTGGCGTGGCGCAGCACGCTGGCAATTTGCTTGCGCAGCTGGCCCTGGCGCTGAATGAGCTGCTGGCGCACCTGGCGCAGCAGCGGCGAGGCGTCGTCGCGCACCTGGCCGTCGTCGTCCACCACTTTGTCCATGGCGGCCAGCAGGTTGCGGTCGGCCTGAATGCCGATGCCCAGCAGGCGCAGGTTGGGGT
>CAXTFI010000036.1:0-31071 GCA_964243255.1 uncultured Hymenobacter sp. | reverse complement strand
TGCTGCCGATTCACTTCCTGATGGGGCCCATCCACGGGGCCATCGTGAACTGGGGCGGCCACAAGTACGGCTACCAGAACTTCGACAACAACGACAAGAGTAAAAACACGCTGGCGCTGGATTTCCTAGCCTTCGGCGAGCTATTCCAGAACAACCACCACAAGCTACCCATGCGCGTAAACTTCGGCGTGAAGTGGTGGGAATTTGACCCCACCTACGTGGCAATCTGGACTTTGGACAAGGCCCGCATCATCAAAATCAAGCGTAAGAACGTGCAGCCCAAGCAGCGCACCAAGAAGCTGGCCCAGGCTGCTTAGCCCTTCGCCAAATCATTAATAAAGAAAGGGTGGCCTTAGTTGAGGCCACCCTTTCTTTTTGGTATGGAGGTGTTACTAGGAAGCCACTGACCACCAGAACGTCATGCTGAACGCAGGGAAGCATCTCTACCGAATTGTTTGGGCGGTTCAACGAAGTGGTAGAGATGCTTCCCTGCGTTCAGTATGACGTTCTTATTTTATTTCTGTAACTTCTTGAAATAAGTTAGGTACAACTTATTGTTTACCAATGCTTTATAAGCTACTACTACTTCTGCCCTACCAGCACCCCATTAATAACAAACGTGCTGCCCTCACCCGCCACCATGTTGTAAACCGGCTGCTCGCCCCCGGCCCTTTCCTGCCTGCGCAGCACCGTATAGAGCTCGTAGGCCTGCGAAGCAGCGTTAAAGCACAGTATCTGCTCGCCCAGCTCAATTGCGCCGGCTGGCTTTAGGCCGCTGACAGTTTGCATGGGGTGGTTGGGAGTGGTTTCCAGCACCTTACTGGTAAGGCGCGCGTGGGTGGCGGCCGCGCTGCGCTGCTCACGCACGGCCACTAGCTCCAGCCGGGTGAGGGCGTAGTTTTGGGCGGCGTGCGTGGTGAGTGCCTGCACGGTGGTAGCGGCAAGCTGGCAGCTCACGGGGTCGAGGGTCAGCACCTGGTCGCCGGGCACGATGTGGCGCAGCGGCTTGTGGCTGCCATCGGCCAGGGCCACCAACTGGTGGCCCGGAAAGCAGATGTCGCTGCCGTAGGTGCCGGCTTCGGCGCGCAGGTCCTTGCCCTGGTTGAGGTTCTTGAACTGCTGGAAACTCATTTCCTTCGACAGCACGTAGGACAGCTTCAGCACGAAGTTTTTCTCTTCCCTGTCGATGGCGTGAATGTCCTCGAAGTACTTTTCCCACACCTTGCCGTCGGCCGTGAAGTCGGGCAGCAGCGCCTGGTAGCGCTTGCCCTGCTCGGTGGTGTAGAAAATCATGGTGCCAATTTCCTGCATTCCGGCCTTGGCCACGAGCTTATACAGGTCGATGCGCTTTTTTAGGCCATCGTCGCCGGTGATGAAGTAGGGCTTGCGCGCCTCGTAGCGGTCCAAGATATAGGCGTTGTCAAACTTGACGTAGCTCTCCGCATCCAAGTCCTTGATTTGAAAGCCTTTAGCTTTTTGGTATTCGTCAAGCGTGAGCGGGCGCGGGTTGGGTTGGGCCGATGCTTTGCCGCCCAACAGCAGCAAGCCGGCGGCGAGTAGGGAAGTTCGCATAATACAGGCTAATTAATTGACAAACACGCTTTTACGAAACCTGCGTAAACGCCTCGGCAAATGCCTGCATCTCATCCATGCGCCCGATACTGACGCGGCACCACTGCTTGCCCCCAAACTCCCAGTTGCGAATACTCACGCCGCGCTTGCCCATTTCCTCCACAAAGCGCTTACCATCCATCTTGAGCGGAAACAGCACGAAGTTGGTCACCGACGGAATGTACTCGTAGCCCTCGCGCTTGAGCGTATCGTACAAAAACTGTTTGGAGGCCAGCGTTTTGGCCAGTGCCTCCTGCATAAACGCCTGGTCCTGGTAGCTGACCACCGCCGCCCGAATGGCCGGGGCCGAAATGCTCATGGGGCCCTGGGCGAACTGGCTCAAGGTTTTAATCAACTCGGGCTGGCCCACCAGGTAGCCCACGCGCAGCCCCGCAAAGCCGTAGAGCTTGGAAAACGTGCGCGCCACCAGCACGTTCTGCCCCTGCTTCACGGCGGCCATCAGCGAGGCGCCGCGCGGGTCGGGCAGGTAGTCGATATACGCCTCGTCGATGAGCACCGGCGTTTTTGGGGAAACCCGCGCCGTGAACGCCCTGAGCTTGGCCGTATCAAGCTGGGTACCAGTGGGGTTATTAGGGTTGCAGATATACACCAGCGCCGTGCGGGCGTCGATTTTGCGCTCCATCGCATCGAGGTCCAGCTTGTAGTCGGCCGTCAGGGGCACGGCCACAATGGGGGCCTTAAACTTCTCGGCCTTGCGGGGCAGGTCGGCGTACGAAGGGTCGCCGGTAATAATGCTCCCCCGCTGCCCAAAGTGCATGGCCGCCGCCAGCAGCAGCGGACTAGAACCCGCATCAAGCAAAATATGCTCGGGCGTAAGGCCTTCGTACTCCGCAATTTTCTGCACCAAATCGCGCGCCTGCATCGGATACTGGTAACAGCTCGCCAACGACTCCGTGATGGCCTGCTTGGCCTTGTCGGAGGGCCCAAACGGGTTCTCATTGGCCGAGAGACGCGCCCGCAGCTGCCCTGGGGCCGCCCGCAGCACTTCCGCATCGGTCAGTAGGTTGGCCAGGGACTGCGGCGCAGCAGGGGCGGCGGGACGCGAGGCAGCCAGCGCCGCCACGCTCGGGGGTAGTAAGGATACGCTGCCGGCCAGCAGCGCACCCGATTTCAGCCAGCTGCGGCGGTTCATCAGGTTTTTCATGGCGCAAAGGGAAAGTTTTAACTCATTGACAAACAACTAGTACTCATTTAGTTCTTCACCGTGGGGTAGCTCACTCGCTGCGCGCTCAGGCGGCTGTGCACGGCCGCCGTTACGCTGCGCGCCGACTCAAACGCGCCCGCCATCCAGGCGGTGAGGTAGGTGGTGTGCTCGCCGGCGAAGTACACCTGGCCTTCGGGCTTCAGCAGGGCCTGGTAGTGCGTTTGGCGCTCGGCGGGCGCGTACAAGGCCCAGCCGCCCAGGCTGTAAGGCTGCTTGTGCCAGCTCACCGAAAACGACTGCTCAAACTCCTTAGGGTATTGCGGGTGAATAAGTTGGCCTTTTTGCAACGCCAGCTGCTCGCGCTGGGCGTAGGTCAGCTCGCTCATGCGCTGGGCCTTCTCATTGAAATTATAGTAGCCAATGAGGATGCCCTTCTGACTAAGGTAATCATAAGAAGGGTAAAAAATCTGCGTCAACTCGTTGTTGGTGTGCGTGATACCTCCATAAATCTGCTCGTCCTCCTCCCAGAAGCGCCGCTTGAACTGCAAGCCGATTTTACCCACCGCGATGTAGGGCACCGCATCGATGGCCCGGCTCACGTCGGCCGAAAAATTGTGGCTCAGGTTACTAAGCACCGGCAGCGGCAGCGTGCAGATGCACAGGTCGCCCAGCAGCTCGTGGGTCCCCCGCTGGTCTTTATACACCACTTTCACGCCCTGGGGCTGGTTCTGAATCGTCGTCACCTCGGCTCCCAGCTGCAGGCAATCGGCCACGCGCCGCTCCAGGGCCTGCGCCAGGCGGTCCATACCGCCAACCGCCTGAAACATCGTCATTTGCAGCTCATACGTATACTCGGCCACGTTGTAAAAATCGGGGTCGAGCAGGCCCGAGCGCACGATATCGACCAGCCGGTGCGGGTCGGCCAGCTGGCCAGCCTGGTTGCCCGCGCCGGGTGCCCGCACGTAGCCGCGCCGGGCCGAGGCTTTGTAGAGTTTATCCAGGTCCAGCCCACCCTCGGCGCGCAGGTACTCCAGCACTTTGGCGCTGTCCTCGGCGGTAAGCGTGGCGTCGAGCTGCTGGGTCACGGTCTTGGCCAGCAGCTCGCTTAGGTAGCCGCGCATGTCGTTGTGAATCTCGCGGGCCCGCACTTTGCGGTTCGACAGTGGCCCCTGGCCTTCGGCGAAGTAGTAGCTGTTCTCATTCACGTTATTATACACCTCCAGCGGCACGCCCAGCTCCCTGCAGTAATGTATGGTAAGCTGGTGGTGATGCGGAATGCGCGAAGGCCCCGCGTTGAAGTACAGCCCATTATCGAAGCTCGCCGTTTGCGATGGGTTATTGCTTTCGGCGACCGTGGCCCCGCGTCGCACGCTCCAGCAGCGCCCGCCGCTGCGCGGCCGCGCCTCCAGAATGGTGCAGCGATAGCCCAGCTTGCGCAGCTCGTAGGCGGCCGTCATTCCGGCCAGCCCCGCCCCCAGTATGACGACGTGCTTGCCCTGCCCATTGCCCGCCCGCAACTCGAAGGCGTGCGCCGGGGCCGCGGGCAACAGGTTGAGGGCCAGCATAGCCGGGTAGGCCCCCGCCCCCAAAACGGCACTCTTAGCTAAAAAGCCTCTTCGGGATAACGCGTTTACCATGAACTCGCAATTTGACCTAAAATTTAAGGCTAATTCCTGAATAAGCAAGCTATTTGCAGCGAAGTACCCCCTAAGTATCACTAGGAGTCTTGTCAATAAGATACCCTTCCACTCATTTACCCCTTCCAAGCGTTTTAATAAACCAAGTGGAAACGTTATGGGGTTGAGTGCCTGCCACTAGACCCAGCAGTAGACCATTCACTTTATTTTAAGTCGCCTATTCGGTTACCGGTGCTTTCTCCGTACCTTTGCGGCCCGAAATACCCTTCACCCAGACGCACGAGTTGCGTCGCATAACCCCCAAGGTTTATGGCAGTTAAAATCCGCCTCGCCCGCCGTGGCCGCAAAAAGGCCGCGACTTACGACATCGTAGTAGCCGACGCCCGCGCCCCTCGCGATGGCCGCTTCATCGAGAAGCTCGGTACCTACAACCCCAACACCAACCCCGCCACCATTACCTACGACGGCGACCGCGCTTTCTACTGGGTGATGAACGGTGCCCAGCCTACCGAAACGGTGCGCGCCATGCTCGCCTACCGCGGCGTGCTGCTGCGTCGCCACCTGCAGTTGGGGGTAGTGAAAGGTGCCCTGACCCAGGAAGTTGCCGACCAGCGCTACCAGACGTGGTTGGACGAGAAAACCAACAAAATCGAAGCCAAGAAAACCGGCCTCACCGACACCAAAGCCGAAGCTCGCGCTAACGCGCTAGCCGCCGAAACCAAGGTGAAGGAGGCCCGCACGGCTGCCCTGGCGCAGAAGCAAGCCGCAGCCCTGGCTGCCGCTACGCCCGCCGCCCCCGCCGCCGAAGAGGCTCCCGAAGCCACGACGGAAACCGCCGAGACTTCGGCCGAAGCCGCCGCGTAGGTTCTCGTGCGGCAACGCACTCAGGCGTCATGCTGAGCTTGTTGAAGCATCTCGCGTGTTGACATTGGGTTAGTATCCAACGATTCACGCGAGATGCTTCGGCAAGCTCAGCATGACGTTCTTTTTGACCCGGACTTTTCTTCTCGCAACTACCCTCTTTCTCCCCACGCATGACGCTCGACGAATGCTTTGAGCTTGGCTTTATCGTGAAGCCGCACGGCCTGAAAGGCCAGATGGTGACGCAGCTGGACGTGGACGATGCTTCGACCTACGACCGGCTCAAAACCGTGTACCTGGCCCTGGCTACCGCTCCCACCAAGCTCACCGCCTACCACGTGGAGCGCGTGAACCCGCAGGCGGGCCAGCGCGTGCTGCTCAAGCTGCGCGGCATCGAGCGCATTGAGGAGGCCGAGCCGTTGCGCGGCTCCAAGCTCTGGCTGCCGTTGAGCGAGCTGCCCGCCTTGGGTGAGGCGCAATTCTATTTTCACGATGTCATTGGCTTTCAAGTCATTGACGAGAAAGAAGGCGCGCTGGGCGTAGTAGAGAATTTCTACGAGTTTCCGCAGCAGGACGTGCTTGCCATGCGTTACCAGGGCCAGGAGGTGCTGCTGCCAGTAGTAGATGAGTTGGTGAGCCACGCCGATATGGAGAAGAAGCAGCTGTTTGTCAACATGCCCGAGGGCTTGCTGGACATCTACCTGAACCCCGGCGCCCACAAAAACCCGAACGCCGATTAGCTTGCGCGGTGAGCTTTAGCTTGCCGTTTTCGGGTAATAACACCCGGCAAGCTAAAGCTTACCGCACGTTTACCTTCTCAAACCCGTGATTCGGTTCGATATTCTCACCTGCCAGCCGGCGCTGCTCGAAAGCCCTTTCGCCCACTCTATTGTGAAACGGGCGCAGGACAAGGGCCTGGCCGACATCCGCGTGCACAACTTGCGCGACTATGCCATCAACAAGCATGGGCAGCTCGACGACTACGTGTTTGGCGGCGGGGCCGGCATGGTGCTGCGCGTGGAGCCGATTGCCGCCTGGATTGACGAACTGCAAGCCGAGCGCACCTACGATGCCATCATCTACCTCACGCCCGATGGGGAGGTGCTGCGCCAGCCGCTAGCCAACCGGCTTTCGCTGCTGGGCAACGTTATCCTGCTGTGCGGCCACTACAAGGGCGTGGACCAACGCATTCGGGACCACTACGTTACGCACGAAATCAGCCTCGGCGATTTCGTGATGAGCGGGGGCGAGCTGGGTGCCGCGGTGCTGGTCGATGCCGTAGTGCGGCTGCTGCCCGGTGTGCTGGGCAACGAAGAATCAGCCCTCTCCGACTCCTTTCAGGACGACCTGCTGGCTCCTCCTGTATATACTAGGCCGGCCGAGTGGCGGGGGCTAGCCGTGCCCGACATTCTTCTTTCGGGCAACACGCCCAAAATTGAGGAATGGCGCTACGAGCAGGCGCTGGCCCGCACCCAGGCCAAAAGGCCCGATTTGTTGCATTAATCCAGCCGCAGCCAGTTAATTAAGCTGGCCGCGTTTGCTTTTCTGCGCTTAATTTTCTATCTTTGCGCTCCGTTTCGCAAAATACCAACCAGCGGGCAGCGGCGCTGCCTACTTCGTAATTCTTTTTTTCGCCATGAGCGTACTACTCGACTTTATCAATGCCGAAGGCCAGGAGCGCCGCGCCAGCTTTCCCAAGTTTGCAGCCGGTGACACCATTATCGTGCACGTAAAAATCCGTGAGGGTAACAAGGAGCGCATTCAGCAGTTCCAGGGCGTGGTGCTGCAGCGCCGCAACCCCAGCAGCAACGGCGAAACGTTCACCGTTCGCAAGATTTCCAACCAAATCGGCACCGAGCGGATTTTCCCGCTGCTGTCGCCCAACATCGACAAAATCGAGGTAATCCGCCGCGGCAAAGTGCGTCGGGCTCGCCTGTTTTACCTGCGTGGCCTGTCGGGCAAAGCAGCTCGTATCAAAGAGCGCCGCCGCGACATCGTGAAAGAAGTAGCTGCGTAAGCTGCGCTTTCCCCCGCCTAAAAAAAACCGGCCTTCCCTTATTGGGGAGGCCGGTTTTTTTGCGCCCTACTTTTCAGTGCTGGCAACGTTGTCGGTAACGATTGCGCAGATAATCATGCCTGAGCGCGCAGTTCGCGGTAGCTTTTAGCTACCTACGGCCGGAATTTAGCAGCCTTTCCCATCCTTCTTCCCATGCTTATTCGCATTTCAGCTGCTTCGCTGGGCCTGTTGGGTCTGCTGGCATTTGCCCCGCCCGCGCCGCCGCACAAAACCAAGGTCTACCTGATTGGCGATTCGACGATGGCCAATAAAATCCCCGCTACCTTCCCCGAAACGGGCTGGGGAATGCCGCTGACTACGTTTTTCGACTCTACGATAGTGGTGGACAACCGGGCGCAGAATGGGCGCAGCACCCGCACGTTTTTGGCCGAGAACCGCTGGCAGCCGGTAGTCGATGCGCTGCGGCCGGGCGACTACGTGCTCATTCAGTTTGGGCACAACGACGAGTCGCCGGACAAAGTGGACCGCTACACGCCGCCGGCCGACTTTCGGCGCAACCTGCTCCGCTTCGTGGCTGAAGCGCGCAGCAAGCAGGCTGTGCCGATTTTGATTACGCCGGTGTCGCGGCGGCAGTTTGACAAGGAGGGCCACGTGAAGGAAACCCACGTTACCTACTCGGCGCTGACCGCCGCCGCTGCCGCCGAAGCCAAGGTGCCGCTGGTAGACCTCGACCGGCTGAGCCGCGAGTTGCTGCAAAAGTTGGGCGATGAGGACTCCAAGCTGCTGTTTATGCAGCTGGCCCCCGGCGACCACCCCAACTACCCACTGGGCCGCAACGACAACACCCACTTCAACGAGCTGGGTGCCCGCAAAATGGCGCAACTAGTTGTTAATGAGCTAAAAGCTCAGCATATTGCCCTGGTTGAGCAGCATTTGGCTAAAGCACTGGCTAAGAATATGATAGCTACACCCTCCGGGGCCGCTACTCAGCCCACCACACCATGAGGCAGCTTTTGTTGTTGCTCAGCCTGGGGCTGAGTGCGGGCCTGGCGCAAGCGCAGCAAGCCGGCCCGCTCGTGGTAGCGGCCGATGGCAGCGGGCAATTTCGCACGTTGCAGGCGGCTATTGATGCCGCGCCCAACCAATCGGAGCAGCCGGTTATTATTCAGCTTAAGCCCGGCACCTACCGCGAGAAAGTGACGGTACCGACCCTCAAAACTCACCTAGTGCTGCGCGGAAGTGATGCGGCCAGCACGATTATCACCTATGCCGACCACGTGGGGATGCCTGGCATTACCACGCCTACTTCGTATTCGGTACTGGTGCAGGCCAACGACTTCACGGCTGAAAACGTGACGATTGAGAACGCGGCCGGCTACACGGCGGGCCAGGCCGTGGCGCTGAGCGTGGAGGGCGACCGGGCCCGCTTCCGGCACTGCCGCCTGGTGGGCAACCAGGATGTGCTGCTGCTGGCCACCGGCGGCAGCCGACAGTATTACCAAGACTGCTACATTGAGGGCACCACCGATTTTATTTTTGGGGCCGGCATTGGGGTGTTCGACCACTGCGTGATTAAAAGCAAGAAAAACTCGTTTGTGACGGCCGCTTCCACGCCGGCCGGGCAAGCCTATGGGTTTGTCTTTCTGGACTGTAAGCTAATAGCCGACACCACGCTGGCCAAGAAAGTATACCTCGGCCGGCCCTGGCGGCCCAACGCCCAGGTAGTGTACCTGCGTTGCGAGCTGGGTGGGCATATGGCGTCCGCCGGCTGGGACAACTGGAAAAACGCCGAAAACGAGAAAACTGCTTACTATGCCGAATACCGCTCTATGGGCGCAGGGGCCAACCCCGCGGCGCGGGTGCCGTGGGCGCGGCAGCTCACGGCGAAGGAGGCGAAAAAGTACACGCTGAAGCAGATTTTTAGCGGCAAAGACCCGTGGAAGCCGGGGCGGTAATAAACCGATGTTAGGCGCAAAAAGGCGGTCCTGCTCAGCTGGCGTCCGCAACAATCGGTACCTTTAGGATTCTTTAGTGCCTTCTTCCCTACTTCCTACCTCATGCGCATTTCCCGGTTGGCCGACCAGATGAGCGGCTCCGAAATCATTAGAATTGGCAACGCCGTGAGCGAGCAGATTCGCCAGGGCGAAACCATCTGCAACCTCACCATTGGCGATTTTGACCCCCAGCTGTTTCCCATTCCGGCCGAGCTGCGCGATGGGGTAATGGCTGCTTACCAGGCCGGCCAGACCAACTACCCGCCGGCCGCCGGCACCGCCGACCTGCGCCAGGCCGCCGCCGATTTCCTGCGCAACCGCCTGGGCCTCACCTATTCGCCGGCCGATGAGTTTTTGGTGGCCGGGGGCTCGCGCCCGCTCATCTACGCCGCTTACCTGGCTTTGGTAGACCCCGGCGACCGCGTGGTGTTCCCGGTGCCCTCGTGGAACAACAACCACTACTGCCACCTCTCGGGCGCGCAGCAGGTGGCCGTGCCCACGCAGCCCGAAAACGACTTTATGCCCACCGCCGCCGAGCTGGCCCCGCAGCTGGCCGGGGCTACGCTACTGGCGCTGTGCTCGCCGCTCAATCCCACGGGCACGGTGTTTACCAAAGAAGGCCTGGAGGAAATCTGCGACCTGGTGCTGGCCGAAAACCAGCGCCGGGGCCCCGACGAAAAGCCGCTTTACATCCTGTACGACCAGATTTACTGGCTGCTGACCTTCGGCCAGACCCAGCACTTCGACCCCGTGAGCCTGCGGCCCGCCCTGCGCGACTACGTGGTGTACATCGACGGCATCTCGAAGTGCTTTGCCGCAACCGGCGTGCGCGTGGGCTACGCGTTTGGCCCTAAGCTGGTGATTGACAAGATGAAAGGCCTACTAGGCCACATTGGCGCCTGGGCCCCCAAGGCCGAGCAGGTAGCCACGGCCGCGCTGCTGCCGCAGACAACGGCCGTCGATAACTTCCTGACCGCGCTGAAAACGGGCTTGCAGGCCAGCCTCGACGCTGCCTACCACGGCTTAAAAGAGCTGCGGGCGCAGGGCTACCCCGTTGATGCCATTGTGCCGGCCGGGGCCATCTACCTCACTGCCCGCATCGATGCGCTGGGCCGCACCACGGCAGCCGGCGAAGTGCTGGCGACGACCAAAGAAATCACCTCCTACCTGCTTACTGAAGCTGGGTTGGCGGTGGTACCGTTCAGCGCCTTCGGGGCGGAGGCGTCGGAGCCCTGGTTCCGGCTGTCGGTGGGGGCCGAGTCGCAGGCCTCCATTGAGGCGGCGCTGCCGCGCCTGCGGGCCGCGCTGGATAAGCTAACCTAGCCAGCGCAAGGTTTCGCGGAGTAAAAAGAGGTTTCGCACGGTAGTTGAACGAGTTGTTCAACTACCGTGCGAAACCTCTTTTTACTCCGCGAAACCTTGCGCTAAATCCTAAATTGCGAAACCTCTTTTAACCTCGCGAAACCTCGCGCTGGCTACTCGTCAGTGGCGGGCACCAGTGGCTTCTTGCTTGTAGCAAGCTGGCCGGCTTGCTCCTTCTTGCCCGCAAACAACGCAATAGTAGCCGCCAACGTGGTAGCGGCCACCACGCCGGCCACTACCGGGTTTAGGCGGGCGCGGGTGTAGAGGCTGGTTTCCATCACGTGGCCGGGGTTGTTGCCGCGCACTCGGGCGTGGGGGCCATTGGGGCGGTGCAGCGAGCCGGCGGGGTCTACGGCTTTAGTGCCTTCCTGCTTTTGCTGGGCCACGCCGGTTTTGCCTTCCACCCAGTCCATGACGCCGGGGGCGTATTTATTAACGCTGCTCATGATTTTGCCGCCGCCACCCACAAACACGTCGCGCATGGGGTTCACGGCGGCGTGCAAGATGGCGTTGGCTACTTCCTCGGGGGCGTACACCGGCTGGGGCAGCTTGGGCTTCTCGGGCAGGTAGTTGCGGGCGTGCTCGGGGAAGGGCGTGTTGATAGCGGCCGGCTTGATGAGCGTCACCGATACGGGGGCTTTCTCGTCGGCTAGCTCCATGCGCAGGGCGTCGGTAAAGCCCTTGACGGCGTGCTTGCTGGAAGCATACATGCCTTGCACGGGCACCGCCACATCGCTTACCACGCTGCCCAGGTTGATGAGCGCGCCGCCGTGCTTTTTAAGGTGTTTGATGGCTTCGAGCGAGCCATTGACGATGCCCCAGAAGTTGGTGTCGTAGAGGCGTTTAAAATCCTCCAGGTTGCCTTGCTCCAGCTTGCCCCACATGCCTACACCGGCATTGTTAACCCAGGTATCGAAGCCGCCAAAGTTGGCGTGGGCGGCTTCGTGGATGCGGCGCACGGCGGCGGGGTCGGCCACGTCGGCGGCCACGGTGGCTACGCGGCCGCCCAGCTGGCGGGCCACGGTGTCGAGGTCGGGCTGCGAGCGGGCGGCCAGCACGAGGCGGGCCCCAGCTTTGGCGGCGGCTTTAGCGGTAGCCAGGCCAATACCGCTGGTAGCGCCGGTAATAACGATAACTTGCTGGTCGAGCGGTTTGAGCTTAACTGACATATGGAAAGAAGCTAGTGGAAAAGGAAACCGGAGCCGTAGTGCTGCCGAGCTTTCTTTACGGGTAACCGGGCCGTAAGGATAAGGACGAGCTTAGGCAGGTGCGGGGCTGGCCGTACCTTTGAGCTTCTATTCCCAACCCTACTTATCTGGTGGATTCCATTTCTTTAACATCTGCCCCCAAAAGCCTGGCGCTGCTGGGCTCCACGGGCTCCATTGGCACGCAGGCGCTGGAGGTGGTGCGCGAGCAGCGCGGCCGGTTTCGGGTGGCGGTGCTCACGGCGGGGCGGCAGTGGCAGCTGCTGGTGCAGCAGGCCCAGGAGTTTCGGCCGGCGGCCGTGGTCATCGGCGATGAGTTTTACCTGGAGGTGAAAGCCGCCCTGGCTAGCCAGCCCGAAACCCAGGTGCTGGCTGGCGCGGCCGCCCTCACCGAAGTAGTGCAGCGCCCCGACGTAGACGTGGTGCTCACGGCCTTGGTTGGCTACGCGGGCCTGGCGCCCACGGTGGCCGCCATCCGGGCCGGCAAAGACATTGCGCTGGCTAATAAAGAAACGCTGGTGGTAGCTGGCGAGCTGATTACCAAGCTGGTACAGGAGCACGGCGTGCGGCTGCTGCCCGTCGATTCGGAGCACTCGGCCATTTTTCAGTGCCTGGCGGGCGAGGAGCTGAACCCCATTGAGAAGGTCATTCTCACGGCGTCGGGCGGGCCGTTTCGGGGGCGCGGCCCCACCGAGCTGGCCCACATTACCAAGGCCCAGGCCCTGAAGCACCCTAACTGGACGATGGGGGCCAAAATCACCATCGACTCGGCTACGCTCATGAACAAGGGCCTGGAGGTGATTGAGGCCAAATGGCTGTTTGACCTTACTAATGAGCAGGTTGACGTGGTGGTGCACCCCCAAAGCATCGTGCACTCGCTGGTGCAGTTCGCCGACGGCTCGCTGAAAGCGCAGCTGGGTGTGCCCGATATGAAGCTGCCCATTCAGTACGCGTTGGGCTACCCGCAGCGGCTGCGGAATGATTTTCCGCGGTTTTCGTTTCTCAATTATCCCACCCTCACCTTCGAGACGCCCGACCTGGCTACGTTTCGCCACCTGCCGCTAGCCTACGCGGCCATGCGGCGCGGCGGCACTGCCGCCTGCGTGCTCAATGCGGCCAACGAAGTGGCAGTGGCCGCGTTTTTGCAGGACCAGGTTAGCTTCCTGGGCATGGCCGATATTGTGGCCGACTGCCTGGAAAGGGTGCCGTATCTTGCGGCCCCAACCCTGGCCGACTACGCCGCTACGGATGCCGAAGCGCGGCGGATGGCCGGTAGCTTAATGGGGAATTAGGAATGAAGAATGAAGAATTAGCAACCAGGTAATTCTTCGCTTCATTTTAGCAATTCCTCATTCTTCATTCTTCATTCTTCATTAAAAATTGGAAATTCTCATTATGATTGGCCAGCTGGTGCTGGGCCTTTCGCTGTTGGTTGGCTTGCACGAATTTGGGCACTTCGCCTTCGCCAAGCTTTTTAAGATTAAAGTCACGAAGTTTTACATCTTTTTTGACTTCCTGTTCCCGCTGCCGCACGTCTGGAATTTCAGCCTGCTCAAGAAGAAAGTGGGCGACACGGAGTATGGCATCGGCTGGTTTCCGCTGGGCGGCTACGTGGCCATCCACGGCATGGTGGACGAAACGCAGGACGCCGACGCGCTGGCCGGCCCGCCGCAGCCCGATGAGTTTCGGGCTAAGCCCGCCTGGCAGCGCCTACTGGTGATGCTGGGTGGCATTATCATGAACGTGCTCACGGGCATCGCCATTTTCACGGCCCTCACCTACAAGCTGGGCGAAAGCTACCTGCCCGCCACCGAGGCGCGCTTTGGGGTGGTGACCACCAAGCTGGGCCGCGACATCGGCTTCCGCGACGGCGACCAGATTGTAAAAATCAACGGCCGGCCATTCACCGAGTTCAACGACGTGTACGACCCCAACGTGCTGCTCAGCAACGAGACGTACTACACCGTGGAGCGCGGCGGCCAGCTCATCGACCTGCCCAAGCTGCCCAAAAACTTCTTCGACCGGCTTAACAAGCAGGGCGACAGCCTGTTCGTGGAAGCCCGCTCGCCTTTCACCCTGGCCGAGGTAGTGGCCGGCAACCCCGCCGCCAAGGCTGGCATTTTGGTGGGCGACCGCATCACCCAGATTGGCAGCACGCCCATTCAGTACTACGACCAGTTGCTGCGCACCCTGCCCCGCTACAAGGGCCAGACCATCCCCATCACCGTGGACCGCGGCGGCCAGTCGCTGGCCCTGCCCGTGGCCGTGAGCGCGGCCGGCAAAATCGGCGTTCGCCCCAAGCCGGAGCTGAATTTCAGCACCCGCTACTTTAGCATGGGGCAGTCGGTGCCGCAGGGTACCAAGCAGGCCTTTAGCGTTATCACGCTGCAAGCCAAGGCGTTTGGTAAAATCCTCAAGCGCGAAGCTTCGGCCTCCGAAAGCCTGGGCGGCCCCGTAGAGATAGCTCAGCAGTTCGGCGGCGTTTGGAACTGGCCGCACTTTTGGAGCCTAGTAGGCACGCTGAGCATGGTGCTGGCCTTCATGAACCTGCTGCCCATTCCGGCCCTCGACGGCGGGCACGTGCTGTTTCTGCTCTACGAGATGATTTTGCGCCGCAAGCCGTCAGAGAAATTTCTGGAAGGTGCCCAGCGCGTGGGCACCATGCTGATTCTGGCGCTGATGGCGTATGTTATTGTCATTAAGCAGGTTATGAAATTGTTTTAGATTCTTTTAACTCAAAGAACGGCTGTCATTGCGAGCGTAACGAAGTGGAGCGCGGCAATCTTTCCTTTTTTCGTTGGATTAATACCCCATACGTGCAGGAAAGATTGCCGCGCTCCACTTCGTTATGCTCGCAATGACAGCCGCCTTTAGAAACAACCTATTTTCAGTTACTATGCGCCCATTCATCATCTTAGTAAGCCTGCTACTGGGGCTGCCGGGCGCGGCGGGCACCCGCCACGCCTACCACACCAGCATTCTGGAGCTCAAGCTCAACCCGCAGAAGCAGCAGGTAGAGCTAGCCCTGAAGGTTTTTACTGACGACTTTGGCCGGGCGCTCTCGCAGGGCCAGGCTAAAGCCGTGGACCTGCGCTCGCCGGGCGCACTACCCTTGGCCGAACTCTATCTGCATCAGCACCTTAAGCTGAGCCTACCCGCCGCGCCGCGCCAGCCGCGCCGCCCGCTCGACGTGCAGTTCCTGGGCCTGCAAGCCGAAAAAGACGCCTACTGGCTCTACGCCAAGGTGCCGCTGCCTCGACCCACCAAGGAGCTGCTCATTCAGCACGACATGCTGCTGGAGCTATTTTCCGACCAGATGAACATTGTGAACGCCGAAGGCAACGGCAAGAAAATGAGCGCCTTGCTGCGCAGCGGCCACGAAGAGGAAGTGATTAATTTTTAATGATTAATGATTAATCATTAAAACTGAGCCAATCGCAAAACGGCGCTAGGCCGCGCAGGGCTGCCAGCACCTGCGCCCGAAACGCCTCGGGGCTGAGCCTGCGCACCTCCTCGTCGGGAATGTTGTGGCTGAGCAGGAAGCTCTTGTGGCGCAGCCAGCTGGCCTCGGGGTGGGTGGCCTCGTAGCCAGCCGGCATTTTCTTGAGTTGCTCGCCGGCTAGGCCGTGCGGGAAGAGCTGGCGGGCGGTGGGCGTAGCCAGCAGCGCGTGCAGGCCCTCGGCCGCGTAGTCGATTTCCTGGCGCACGGCGGCCAGCTGCTCCTTGGTGGGCACGTAGATGCCACCGGCTACCAGCGTTTGGCCGTGGGGGCCCACCTGAATGTAGCGGCCCGGCCCCTCGCTTTGCTTGCCGCCCACAGCAAAGTAGGCCGAAAAATGCGTTTTATAGGGCACTTTCACCTTGGAAAAGCGCACGTCGCGGTAGATGCGGAAGATGCACTTTTTGGGCTCCAGGCTGGCCAGGGCGGGCTCGTCCTGCGCCAATTCGCGCAGCCAGTAGGTTACATCCTGCTCAAAATCGGCCCGCAAGTGGTCGAAGGTGGCCTTGTGGCGCTGGAACCAGTCACGCTCGTTGTGCTGGGTCAGGTTTTCGAGAAAGTCGAGGAGAGTAGCGGGGTTCATGGGGCGCAAAGATGCGGCGCGCCGGGCCAGCCGCCGCCGCGCCCTGGCTACCGGCGCGGCAAGTTGCCGGCTGGTAGGCTAACTGGCCCGGTTTTTTCGTTTAAGCCACCCGTACCCTATCCCTGATTGCTGATGCACCGGCTCCTTTTCATTGTTCTCTGCTTTACTGCCCTCGCTCAAGCGGTTGAGGCCCAGCGCCCTACCGACCGTTGGTACTTTGGCCGCCAGGCCGGGCTCGACTTTAGCAGCGGCACGCCCACGCCGCTGCTCGACGGGGCCATGACCACCTATGAGGGCTGCGCCACGGCCACCACCAAGCGCGGCGAGCTGCTTTTTTACACCGACGGCCAAACCGTGTGGAACCGCCAGCACCAGCCCATGCCCGGCGGCCGCCACCTCATGGGCAGTGGCAGCAGCACGCAGTCGGCCCTTATCGTGCCCGACCCCGGCTCGGGCAATATCTTCTACATCTTCACGGTGGCCCCGCAGGGCAGCCCCGACGGCCTGCGCTACTCGGTAGTAGACATGACCCGCGCCAACGGCCTCGGCGACGTGCCCCGCGCCAACCTGCTATTAATCACGCCGGTAGCGGAGAAACTGGCCGCCGTGCGCCACCCCAACGGCCGCGACGTGTGGGTGGTGGCCCACCGCTGGAACTCCAACGCCTTTGTTACCTACCTCGTCACGGCTGAGGGTGTGAGCTCGGGCAAGCCCATCCTCAGCAACGTGGGCAGCATGAACGCCGGCCCCGGCCGCAACGCCATTGGGGCGCTCAAGTTTTCGCCCGATGGCACCAGGCTGGCCGCCGCCATCTGGCGCGAAAGCAACCGGTTTGAGGTCTACGACTTTGACCGCAACACGGGCAAGGTGCGCAATGCCCGCAGCTTTGGGCCGTACACTGAGGCGTACGGCGTCGAGTTTTCGCCCGATGGCCGCCTGCTCTACGGCACCTGCAACGGCGATACCAAGGACCCCAAAGCCGCCCTGAGCGTGAGCGAGACGCAAATTTTGCAATTTGATTTAAAAACCAAGGCCGCCGTGTCGGTGGGCCACTCCTCCAACCACAAAATCGGGGCCTTGCAGCGCGGACCCGACGGCAAGATTTACGTGGCCCGCGAGGATAACTCCTTCCTGGGCGTCATTGCGCAGCCCAATACCAGCGGCCCAGCCTGCGGCTACGTCGACGACGGCCTCAAGCTGGGCGGCCGCCGCAGCAAGCTCGGGCTGCCGGGCTTTGTGGTAGAGCCGTAACGGCCGGGGCGGATAGGACGCGGATAATTAACCCCAACGCAACCTTTAGCGCTTGGCCTGCCTCCCAAGTGCGGGGCGGCGGGGTTATTTTTGCACAAAAACCAATCTATGAACTCATTTTTTCTGGGGAAATTGCGCCGCTTGCCCACGGTGTTGCTGTGGCTGCTAACGGCGAGCCTACTCACCACGGCTTGCAAAAAAGACGATGAGCCAGCGGCCGACTACACCGCCGTGGACGATGCTGCCATCAAGAAGTACCTGGCTGACAATTCGATAACTACCGCGCAAAAACAGACCTCGGGGTTATACTTCGTGCCCGTAACTACCAATGCTACCGCCACGCCAGCCGCGGTAGGCAAGGTCGCATCGGTGCTCTACACCGGCAAGCTGCTCGATGGCACGGTGTTCGATGCCTCCTCGCAGCACAACAACGTGCCTTTCAGCTACACGGTGGGCGCCGGGCAAGTCATTCCGGGCTTCGACGAAGGTGTTTCGCTGATGCACGTCGGCGACAAGGCCGTGCTGCTCATTCCATCGAGATTGGCCTACGGGGCCAGCGGCAGCTCGTCGGCCATTCCGGCCAACTCAGTTATTCGCTTTGAAGTGGAGCTGGTTGATGTCAGCTTCACACTCACCGACGATGCGCTCATCACCAAGTACTTGTCTGACAATAAGATAACCACTGCCCAGAAGCAGGCCTCGGGCCTGTACTTTGTGCCGGGCACCACCAACCCCACGGCCGTGCAGGCCACCACCGGCAAAACGGTGTCGGTGCTTTACACCGGCAAGCTGCTCGACGGTACGGTGTTCGATGCCTCCTCGCAGCACGGTAATACGCCCCTTAGCTTCACGGTGGGCGCCGGGCAGGTTATCCTGGGCTTTGACCAAGGCGTGTCGCTGATGCACAAGGGCGACAAAGCCACGCTGCTCATTCCGTCGGCGCTGGCCTACGGGGCCAATGGCGCGGGCACCAGCATTGGGGCTAATAAAGTCATCACCTTCGACGTGGAAGTGGTGGACGTGAAGTAGCGTTTTCTTATTTAGCCATTAACAGGTAACCGCCGTTTCGCTGGCGCATTTGGCGCTGGCAGAACGGCGGTTACCTGTTAATGGCTACCTGGTAACTGAAAAATCAGCTTTTGCCAATCTTAAAGCGCAGAAAACCAAGGGCTACTGAGGCATACGGGCTGTTTTCGGAGAAGTAGCCCAGCACGCTGCGCGTGCTGAGGCCGGCCTCCCACACGGGCGTGACGAAAGTGAGGCCCAGCGGTACGCTCAGGTCATAGCCTGCGCCGCCGCTTAGGCCGGTGCTCAGGCGCACCCAGTGCACGGGCTTGTAGTCGAGGCCCGCGCCGATGAACGTAGTGGGCAGGTTACCAGCCACTTGATTGAGCGGCACCGTCACGTCGAGGCCAGCTTCCAGAAACTCGGAGATGCGCACGCCGCCGCCCAGGCGCAGCTTGGTGGGCAGGTCGGCCCGGCGCTCCTGGGCCGTTTGGTAGGTGAAGAGCGTTTTGTCTTTGTCGCCAAACTGGTTAACGATGTTTTGCACCACGTCGTAGGTTGACAGGCCGCTGTACTGCGGAAAAGTCAGGTTCTGGTCGGTGGCCGTGACTACGTTGCCGGTCCAGGTCATGGAGCCCAGGTCGGTAACCGACGCGCCCAGGCGAATGAATTTGCCCACCTCGGCGGTCAGGCCCAGGTCGAAGCCATTGCCGTGGCCCACGGGCTCTAACTTATTGCCGCTCCGATAGTTAAATGACGGGCTGCTGGCCAGACTGCCGTAGTTGATGTCGAACACTGGCGAGAGCGACGAGTACGCCGAGAGGCTGCCGCCCCCAATGCGCACATCGGCCACCCCAATGCCCTGGATGTAGCGGTAGCCCGCCCCGGCCGTGAGCTTGAGCACGCCCGGCACGCTAAACACCTCCACCCCGTAGCCGATGTTAAACTCGTTGGTAAGCGCTAGTTGCAGCTGCGTACCGTCGAGCGCGGCCGAGAGCAGCGGCGGCGGGCTGCCGCCGCGCGGGTTGCCCACCGCGTCGTAGTACTGCTGCACAATAGCCGCCTGCTGGCCGTTCACGATGATATCGGCGCTGTTTTGGTTGAGGGCCACGTGGCCGCTCAGGCGCTGGTGCACCGACACGGCCAGGCCGCCCAGGCCCGGCGGCAGGGTCACGGCCAGGCCAAAAGCCGTGGCATCGGCGTTGATATTGAGCGCGTTGGCACTATTAAAGTTGGCCACCAGCGACGTGCGCTCGGCGGCCGTGAGCGCGTCGTTGGGGTGAAAAATCAGCTTTTTGAACTGGCTGTTGGTCAGCGACTGCGAGCCCACGCCCGCGCCCACCTCCCCCACCGTGAAGGAAACGAGGCTAGTGCCCTGCCGGCCCAGGTTGGCGGGGTTGATGCCCAGCGCCTGGTAGTCGAGGGCGAAGGTGGTGGCCACGCCTCCCCGGCCAGTGGCCGAGAAGTTGCTCAGCTCATTTTGGGCCAGCGCGGGCGCGGCGGCCAGCAGCCCCAGCGCGGCGGGCAGCCAGGCAAAACGGGTTTTCATAGGCAAGGGCAACGCCGGAAGCGTGGGCGTGCTGCCCGTAAAACTACGGCTACCGCACGACGGGCCAACTTGCGCGTGTGGACAATGAGCTGATTTAAGCTATCATTCCTACCACAAAGTGGCTGGCGGCCGCGCGCAATGGCAGGGGCTAGCAGCCACGCGGCGCGGCCGCACCGCCAGCCGGGTGCGTATTTTGCGGCCGTGCCTGCTCCCGCTCTTTCCGCCGCCGACTATGCCCAGGGCCTCGCCGCGGGCCAGCGCGGCACCCTGGCCCGCGCCATCACCCTGGTAGAAAGCACGTTGCCGGCTCACCAGGCGCTGGCGCAGCAGGTGCTGCAAGCGGTGCTGCCCCGCACCGGCGGCGCGCTGCGGCTGGGCATCACGGGCGTGCCGGGCGTGGGCAAAAGCACGTTTATTGAGGCGCTGGGGCTGTATTTGGTGGAGAAGCTGGGCAAGAAGCTGGCCGTGCTGGCCGTAGACCCCAGCTCGCCGCGCGGCGGCGGCAGCATTTTGGGCGATAAAACCCGGATGCCCCAGCTTACGCTGCACCCGCGGGCGTTTATCCGGCCCTCGCCGGCCAGCGGCAGCCTGGGCGGCGTGGCCCGCGCCACCCGCGAGGCCCTGCTGCTGTGCGAGGCGGCCGGCTACGACGTCATCTTTGTCGAAACCGTGGGCGTGGGCCAGAGCGAAGTAGCCGTGCACGGCCTGGTCGATTTCTTTCTGCTGCTGCTGCTGGCCGGGGCCGGCGACGAGCTGCAGGGCGTAAAGCGCGGCATCATGGAAATGGCTGATGGCCTGCTCATTACCAAAGCCGACGCGGGCAATGAGCAAGCCGCCCGCCGCGCCGCCCGCGACTACGAAGGCGCCCTGCACCTGTTTCCGCCCGCCGCCTCGGGCTGGGCGGTGCCCGTGCGCACCTGCTCGGCCCTGAGCGGCGCGGGCCTGCCCGAAGCCTGGCAGCTCATTGAGCAGTACGCCGCCCAAACCCAGGCCAGCGGCTACTGGCAGCAGCGCCGCGCCCAGCAGCAGCTGCAGTGGCTGGATGAGGCCGTGCGCCAGGCCCTGGAGGCACAGTTTTACGACCGGGCGGGCGTGCAGCGCGCGCTGCCGGGCGTGCGGGCCGCCGTAGCCGAGGGGCAGCTCACGCCGTGGGCGGCGGCGGGGCAGCTGCTGGGTATCGGCTAGGCGCAGCTACCTAGCAGGTGGCGGCCTTGCTTGCACGCACTTTATCAGGCGCAGTGCAACTTCTTTAACCTTTTAGGTATCAACTTGGTAGCTTAGGCGTAAATAGTGCGTCAGCTTCGTATTTCTTTATTCAGCCCCATGAAAAATCACTATCCCGTTGCCTGTGCGGTGCTGCTAGCTACTGCGGCTGGCTGCCACCGCGACCAAGCCACGCCAGCTTTGCCAACTTTATGGGCCGAGCAGCCGACAGGGCAGTCGCTCGGCGGCGTCGAGCGCGCGGTATTTGCCAACGCGCAAGCGGGGTGGGTGGTAGGTGGCTACCGCAAGGCCCCGGCCGCCGGCACCCGCAGCTTTGGCAGTCTGCTACGGACCACCGATGGCGGCAGTACCTGGGCCGCCCTCGACCTAGCGCCGACCCAAACGGTCAATGGCTTTCGGAGCTTTTATGCTGTCAGCGAGCAGCTTATCTACGGGGTAGCCGATGACCTGCCGCTGAGTTTGGTGCGCGGGGCCAAGTCGCGGTTTGTCTATAAAAGCCAGGATGGCGGCCAAACCTGGCAGCGGCTACCGAGCACGGGGTATCTCGACGGGGCTATCTCGTTTCCTACCGCCCAAGTGGGCGTTGCGGCCTACAGCCACACCCTCAACCGGACCACCGACGGGGGCAGCACCTGGCAAGCCGCGTGGGCCGACGCCCAGCAGGGCTCTTGGGTAAGCCAGGTGCAGTTTCCGACCGCTACCACGGGCTACGCGACGGGTAACTGCGTGCTCAAAACAACCGACCAGGGCCAAACCTGGCAGCCCTTGCCCTGGACGCACGGCCTCATTAGGCAAGCCACTTTTCTGGATGCCTCGGTGGGTTTTGTGCAAACCAGCACCGGCCTTATTTGTGACCCCGGCCCGTGCCCTCCCGGCTCGGAACCAACCTCGGCCTTGTACCGCACCCTGGATGGCGGCCAGACCTGGCAGCAGCTAGTTGCCCCGGCCGATGGCAATTATGCCTTCGTGCGTGCTCAAGAATTTTACCGGGCCGGCACCATCATTGAGCACACCCGCGACGGGGGCCAGAGCTGGGCGACCGAATATGCGCTGGCCAGCACGGGCAGCACGTCGCCTACCTTCTTTGTTAGCATGTGTTTCCCCACGCCCTCGGCCGGCTACGCCGTAACCAACGAAGGGCTGGTGGTGAAACGGCTACCCTAAATTACTGGGCTGGTAGGCACGAGGCAGCTTACGCCAGGAGCAGCGGGGCAGTTGCCGGGTACACCGTGAGGGGCTCACTCATTTCTTTTGTGGGGTAATGACTACCGTGTCGAGGAAGCGGTGACGCTCGGCTACGCAGGTTTCTCCGATACCGTCTTTTGGCGCGAAGAACAGCTCGTAAATTGAGCGGCCTATCGTAAATATTTGCATGTACTTAATAACTGGCCTTCCGCCGGTGCCAAGCGCGCGAAATTTGATTGTCAGGATGTCAACGCCGTTCTTTTCGCTGCTGCTGTGCGCTAGTAGCTCGCCGTGCGCACGGGCCACTAGCATCGGAGCCAAGCGATTCTCATAGTAAGCTTCGCGGCTCGCCAAATCACTAGGTACCTGCGACTTGCCAGAAAAAGGCACTATTATTACGGCATATACAGCAGCCGCATCTTCACCTCGAAAGGCCCGCGATGCCTGTGCTTGGGGGTTGTGTTGGTTGGGCGCATCCGCGGCCGTGAGGGTCGCTGGGATATCCATTTCCTGAGCTCCCTTCGGAAAATTAATACTCAACTGCTGGTTTATTCGAACAAGTACCCAGTGCCCAGTTTCAGGCTGAGCCCCGGCGGATAGACTGAGAAGAAGGAGAAGATACGGAAGCAGGTAGCGATTCATTGGCGGCAAGCTAGGATGGAAATCGCTTCACTGACCCCAAGTGGCCTCATTACTCTCGGCATTGGCAAGCAAGTGCGTTAGCCGTTGCTGCCAGGAGGCTGATAGATAAGGAGTTGCCAGCAACGCCCGCACCTTGGCCAGGTCATGGGGACCAGGAGCCAGGCAATCGACCATGTCCTGCATGGTAACCGCGTAGGGCGACGCCTGCACCAGCGTAATCGCATTGCCAGCCTGCAAGGTACCCGGCTGCTGCACCCGAAAGTAGATGCCGCTACGGCGCGCCAGCTCAAACTCGCGCACGATACTGGGCCGCGCCAGGCGGATGCCCAGCTTCACGCAGGGCCGCCGGGGCTGTACGGCCATCAGCACGGCCGTGCCCAGCTGGAAGCAGTCGCCGACGCGCACCTCCGCCTCTAGCAAACCCACCGTGGTCAGGTTTTCGCCGAAGGCACCGGGCACGAGCTGGGCGGCGGGCAGAAACTGCCGCCAGTAGGCCCAGTGCTCCTGCGGGTAGGCGTACACCGCTTTGTCGGGGCCGCCGTGCACCCGCAGGTCGGCCTGCCCATCGCCGGCCAGGTGCTCGGCGTGCACGGCCACCGGTCCCGCCACGGGCTGCTTGAAAATACTGGTACGCACGGTTTTGCCCTGCCAAGGCACGTCTTGCGGCAGAGCAGTATTCACGGAGACAAGCTGCATAGCGCGAAGTAAGGGCGCCGGTGTCACTTATTGCGGCCAGTGCTCGTTAGCTGCGCGCACCTTGCCCCGCGCCCAATGCCCGTTCGCCACTACCCCACCCTGCTCACTTACCTGGAAGGCAACCGCCGCCGCACGCCCGAGCACGACGATGTGGCGCTGGAGCTAGTGGAGGGCCGCCTGCCGCCCGACCTCGTGGGCACGCTGCTGCGCAACGGCAACGGCCACTTCGAGCAGCACGGCGTGCTCTACGACCACCTTTTTGATGGCGATGGCATGGTGGCGCGTTTTCGCTTTGATGGGCAGGGCGTTACGTACCGCAACCGCTACGTGCGCACCGACGAGTTTGTGGCCGAGGAAGCCGCTGATAAGATGCTCTACCGCAGCTTTGGCACCAACCTGCCGGGCGGGCTGCGGGCTAATTTTGGCAAAACGCAGTTCAAGAACACCGCCAATACCAGCCTGGTAGCGCACGGCGGCCACCTGCTGGCGCTGTGGGAAGGCGGCCTGCCCCACGCCCTCGACCCCGATTCGCTGGCTACGCTGGGCCGCTTCGACTACGGCGGGGTGCTGCGCAATCCGTTTGGGTGGCTCGACCGGCGTATCACGCCCGAAATGCCGTTTTCGGCGCACCCGAAGGTGCATCCTACTACCGGCGTGCTGCACAATTTTGGTACCGTGGCGGGCACCCAGCACCGGCTGGTGCTGTATGAGGTGAGCCCCGCCGGGGTGGCGCGCGTGGCCCGCGTGCTGCCGCTGGCCGACGCCCACTTTGCCCACGATTTTGTGCTGACGGCCAGCGGGCACCAGGTTTTCTTTCTCACGCCGGTGGCGTTCGACGTATTTAGGGCCTTTGCGGGGCTGACTTCGCCGGCGGCCTCCATTAAGGTCGATACCAGCCAGCCGACCCAGGTGGTAGTGGTGGCTCCCGATGGTACGGTGTACCGGCTGCACACCGAGTTTGGCTTCGCCTTCCACTTCGTGAATGGCTACCAGGATACTGATGGCACGCTGGTGGTCGACGCGCTGCTGCTGGGCAACTACCCCGATTCGGCCAGCATTAAGGCGTACCTGGCGGGCAATCTGCCCGATGACCAGCCGCAGGCGCGGTTTGTGCGCTTCCGGCTTGACCTGGCGGCCGGCACCGTGGCGCGGCACTCATTGGGCGACTGCGAGGGCGAGCTGCCCGAGATTCACCCCGACCACCTGGGCCAGCCCTACCGCTACACCTGGACCATCGGGCGGCCCGCCCGCTCGCCCCGGCCCCTGCTCGACCACCTGCTCAAGCTCGATGTGCACACCGGCGAGGTGCGCCACGCCCACGCGCCCGCCACGCTGTGCAGCGAGCCCGTGGTGGTGCCCCGCCGGGCGGCCCCCGGCCAGCCCCGACCCGCCGAAGACGACGGCTACCTCACCTACCTGCGCTTCGACGCCACCACCAGCACCACCGACCTGCTCGTGGCCGATGCCGCCGACCTGCGCACCCTGGCCCGCCTGCGGCTGCCGCACAATATCCCGCTGGGCTTCCACGGGCTATGGCAGGCGGAATAGGAAGTTGACTTAGAACGTCATGCAGACCGCAGGGAAGCAGCTCGCGGGCAGCAGTAATCCTGACAATTGGAATTACTGCTGCAAGCGAGCTGCTTCCCTACGGTCTGCATGACGTTTTTTTCAAGCTACTTCCCAGCCCGCTCCGCCAAATAAACCTCCAGCATGGGGTAGCCACCGGGGCCGGCTTTGGCGCGGTCGGCGGCGTTCTGGGGGTTGAGCTGGTGAGCGGTTTCCCAGGCGTCGGGCATGCCGTCGTGGTCGGTATCGGCGGGCGCGGCTCCGGCCTTCAATACCGGCCAGGCCTTTTGGGAAACTTCATAGGCCGTGCCGTGGGCGTAGCCGCCCTGCACGTCGATAATGCGGCCGGTGCGGGTGCGCACTTCGCGCACCAGGCGCTGGTCGAGGGTGTCGCGCAGGGGGCGGGTGGCCCCGGCGTCGGCCAGTACCAGGTCGTAGGCCTGGGCGGCGGGCTGGGTGGCCACGGGGCCCAGGTCGAAGGGCACGGTGACTTTCGAAAGGGCCGTGTCGGCGCGGGTGCCTTCGTTCATGTCCACGCCGCGCCAGTTGTGGGCGGTTACGTCGGCGCTGGCCTCCTGGTAGTTACCGGCCAGGTAGAACTTGCCGTAGGGCAGCGGGTTGCTGCCCTTGGTGAGCTTGTAGGGGTTCAGCAGGCGGGCGCGCACGGCGGGGCTGGTGCTGGGGCCGGGCTTGTAGTAGTTGTTGACAATGTTGTAGTTACCGCCTTCGCCGGCATACACGTTGTTCTCGCCCCAGTCGTAGATGACGTTGTTGCGGAAGTCGCAGTTTTCGTAGCCCGCCGCGTGGGTGTAGCGGCTGCCATTAAAGCGCGGCGTGCGGCTGTTGCAATGCACAAACAGGTTGTGGTGCATGCTGGCGTGCTGCCCACCCCAGATGCCGCCGTAGCCGTGGTGCTCGTAGTCCTTATCGCCGGTTTCGAAGTGGTACGAGTAGTTGAGCGGCGGCCCAATGAGGTTCCACTGCAAGGTGGTGCTGTCGCCCTCGTACACCGAAAAGGCCTCGTCGGTGCTCCAGCTCATCGAGCAGTGGTCGATGATGAGGCGGTGGTTATGGGTGCCGCCAAAGGCATCGTCGCCGCCCGCGCCATCCTTAAAGCCCTGGTTCTGGTTCTTATCACCCATCCGAAAGCGCACGAAGCGCACCACCACATTGCTGGCGTGCACCTGCACTGGGTAGTCGGCCAGGCAAATGCCGCCACCGGGGGCAGTTTGGCCCGCAATGGTGGTATTGGGCTTGTTGATAGTGAGCGGCGAAAGCAGGTGAATGGTGCCCGCCACCCGAAATACGATGGTGCGCGCCGGGGCCTTTTTCGCGTTTAGCTGGATAGCGTAGCGCAGGCAGCCGGGCTGGTTATCATCCAGTAGGTTAGTAACTTCCAGCACCGTAGTGGGCACCGCCGCCGTGCCGCGGCCGCCCGTGGCAAAGCGCCCCGCGCCCTCGGCCCCCGGAAACGCCAGCAGCGCAGCCGGCGCTACTGGCTCGGCTAAGCGCAAAACCCAGCCAGTAGCCATAGTAGCAAGTAAAAACCCGTGGCGCAGCCCAAAACCTAGCAGCATACAGTCGAACGAAAAAGGGTGGGAAGAAGCAAGCCGCAAATAAGCGCCGCTAGCCCCGCTAACGCGCGTGAGGCAGGCTTTTCTTTGCGCAATCGTTGTCGGCAACGTTGCCGGCGCGGGTGGGCGGGTGCGCTTTGCTCCTGGCTGCTTCTTCCGCTTTGCCGGGTCCCTGCAGTCGAGTTGTTGAGCGCTAGCTGGCTCGCCCTTAACGACTCGGCGCTGCTGCCAGCCTGCGCCTAGTGCTGGCCTAAACTGCTTGCAGTCAAGCAATTAATATTTTATAATGAGAAATTATTAGCTGGGCAGTTCCTCCTTCCTCCTTCCTAACTCTTAATTTCCCGCCTGCGCCGCCAGCTTTTCGGCGTATCGGCTTTTGGCCAGAAAAGCGGGGTAGTCGCTGATATTCAGGATGTCGTGCACGGCCTGCTGCTTATCGGCCATCTCCTGGTAGTAGCTCTGGCAGATGCGGTAGCCCACGAAGTAGCCCAGGTCGGCGGGCTTATCGGCGGTTTCCTGGCGGTTATTAGCAATCCAGTTTTTCCAGCTTTTGCCAGCCATTTCTTTGGTGAAATCAGCCCAAATTTCCTTTTCGTGGGCCAGGCCATAGGCTTGCAGGCGTTGGTTCGGATTCTGGCCAGTAGTCAGCCCAGCCATAAAATCGGCCATGCCCTCGTTGATGGCCCCTTTCAGCAGGCTGGGGTCGTTGCTTTGCTTCTGAATATAGTGAATATGCTCGTGCGCCACGAGGCCCGGCAGGCCATCGAGGGTACCAAAATTGTTGCGCTCCCACAGGCTCAGCTCCCCCAGGGCCACGTCGGGGGTGCGGCACTTCTGGTCGGCCCCAATGAGCATGCCGTTGCCCGAGGCAGTGCCGCCCGACGTCCAGCACCCAATCACGAAGTACACATTGGGAAAATGCGCTTCGGGGTAAAGCTGCTTTAGCTTGACGAAGCCCGCCCGAATCTGGGCGGTGAAGGTGGCAATGTGCAGCGTATTGGCCCGAATAGAGCGGTAAAACGCGGGCTTGGCGCGCTGGTTTTCCACAAATGCCTTGGCCGACTCAATCTTGAGCTGAAAATAGTCCTGCAAACCAGCACTACCCTTGTCAAAATATTCGCGCTGGTAGATGGCCTCAGCGTGGGCCGGGTCTTTGGCCGCCAGGTCGTAGGCGCGCCAAAACAGGTTGATATCGCTGGTGACGAGCTGGGCGTTTTGGGGGTCGGCTAGCCGGGCTTCGGCCTGCTCCATGCGGCCCACTATTTTGGCGTATTCGGGGGTGGCGCGCAGGCTGGTCAGGTCGGTATCGGTGCGGGCCAGGCCCACGTTATGAAAGCCCAGCCGCTGGGCTGTGGCCAGGGCTTGCAGCGCGGGCCGGGGCTGGCCGGCCAGCGCCTGGGCGCAGGCCAGGTTGTAGTAGGCGCTGGCTTTGCTCGACTGGTAAGGCTCGGCCTGGGCCTGCTGCTGGAAGAGCGCGGCGGCCTCGGCGTAGCGCTTGGCGTGCAGCGTGTGGCTGGCGCGCGCCCGCAGCGAGTCGAGCGGCGTGGTGGTAGTTTGGGCGGCAGCGGCCTGGGTTAGCAGGGCTAGCAGCAGCGCGGGCAGTAGCTTCTTACGCATTGCGGAACGCGGTAGCATAGGGCCGAAAGTATAGTGCAGCATAAGCTTGCGCAGGCTAAGCTACGCAGTGCTTGGCACCCGGCCAAAAGGGGCCCCGCCCTACCCCCGCCGGGGCCGCAGGCTTAGGTAATCCAGGTAATACAACACCTTGATGGACACGTTGTTATTGTGCGGCGTGTTGGCTACGCTGGCCAGGTTGGCGAAGTAGCGCGGGGTGGCTTCATCGCCTTGCAGGTAGCTGGCGGTGGCGTCTTTCCACACCAGGCTCACCTGCGAGCCGGGCGCAAACCACCATACCAGCGCGGCATCGACGTTGAAGGCGCTGAAGCTGTTGTCGTGGTTGCGCTGGTAGCCGGGCAGGTTCTCTTCGGGGCCACTGGGGTGCAGGCGGGCAAAGGCGAAGTAGCGCACCGTGCTCACGTAGTGCCGCACGCGCATGGTGAACGAGAGCCGGTTGGTAAACGTGTAGTTGGTGGTGAGCGTGTTGGTAAACGTGGCCACGTTGCGGCGGCCCAGCAGCGGGTCGGGCCCCAGGATGTAGCCGTAGAGCTGGTCGATGGGCTGCGTGGGGTCAAGCCCATCGTTCACGTAGCCTACCTGATTGACTTTCAACCCGTAATCAAACGTGTAGCGGAAGTTCAGCTTGTCGCTTACGCGGTAGCGGGGGCTCAGCGTGAGGCCATAGCCAACGCGGCGCGGGCGCTCGAGGCGGCCGTCGCGCGCGTAGAGCCGGATGCCGGCGTTCACGTCGTAGGCCAGCTTCTTGCGGTAGTCCGACGAGGCGAAGTAGCCCAGGTTGGCGCTGGTGGGCACCCGCACGTAGTAGCCGCCCAGCGGCGCGGTGCGCGGCTCGTAAAAGTCGTGCTTGGCCAGGTCAATATTTAAGTTAAAGCCCGTAGTTAAAAAGCTCTTGGTGAACGTGGTATTGACGCTACTGTAGAGCCCCGCATCCTGGTAGAGCAGCGGCTTAAACAGCAGCGACTGGTACACGCCCAGCGTGGTATATAGGTTGTTGACCTTCCAAAACGGCTGGTACTTGTTGTAATTGACGGTGGCTGACTGGCTCACGTTGTTGTTGCCAAACAAAATGCCCAGGTCGTTGGGGTTGTAGGTGTCCGACTCGATGCCGTGGTCCACGTTCCAGGTCCAGTTGCCCGACACTTTGCCGTAGTTGAGGTAGTATTTGTAGCCGTTCTGGTCGCTCACCGGGGTTTCGGAAAACATGTTCTGGCCGCGGCGCTGCGAGTAGTTAAGCTGGCCGTTGAAGGCGTACTGGTTCTTCTTATCGGCAAAGCGAAACACGCCGGCCGTCACGTTGGCGTCGTAGGCGGTGCCGGCGCGCGTCACGTTGGTGTTGATGAGCGACACGTAGGAGTTGTGCGGCAGGCTCTGGTCGAGCACCACAATATTGTAGTTGGTCAGCGGCTGGGTCAGCACCTCGTGCTGCCGGCCGCTGGCCGAGTCTTGCACCGTGGCGTAGCTGGCCGCCGACACGGCGTTGAACACGCCCACGCCTAGCCCCTTGCTGGTGCGGCCCGACACCTTGGTGGCGTTGAGCAGGCGCGTCACGCCGGGGTTGCGGTACAAGAATTCGCCCTTGCCCAGCTGCCCGCTCACGTCGCCGAAGCCCAGCGGCTGCGCGCCCACCCGCCGCGAGTAGAACAGGCCGCCCTTGTTGAAGAGCTCGGTGCCTTCGGTAAAAAACGCCCGGTTTTCCTGGTACTGCACCTCAAAAGGCGAGAGGTTAAGTACCTGGTTATCACTGATAGTCTGGCCAAAGTCGGGGATTAGGGTAGCATCGAGCGTGAAGCTCTCGTTGATGCCCCACTTCACGTCGGCCCCGGCGTTGAAGCTGGTGCTGGTGTTTTTTTTGCCCTGCTCGTGGTAGGGGTAGTGGTTGACGTAGCTGCTCACGTAGGGCGTGAGCGAGAGGCGCAGCGGCGGGTGCAGGTCGCGCAGGTCGGTGAGCTCGCCCCACTGGTTCACGAAGCCATCCACGGCGGGCTTCACCTCGCTCCAAAACAGCTGCTGGTTGTCTTTTTTGCGCTGGCGCATGAAGTTGACGCCCCAGGTTTGCACCGGGGCCTGGGCAAAGCGCAGCGCCGAGTACGGGATGCGCATTTCCACGCTCCAGCCCTTGCCATCGGGCAGCGGGGCCACGCGGCTGTCCCACACGGCGTTCCAGGCGCCGTCCTCGCCGTTGGCGGGCGAGTAGCGGGTATCCATCTGCACGCCGGTGCTCATCACAAAGAAGCCGTAGCCGTTGAGATGGTCGCGGTAGGGGTCGATAAAAATGGCAAAGAAATCGGTATTGCCCACGTTGTCGCGCTGGGTCAGCTCCCGCTTAATGCTGTCGGAGCCAGCCTCTAGCAGCTTGGCACCCACGTACATAGCCGCATCATCGTAAAGCACCCGCACTTCGGTGGGCAGGCGCTCGGCCCGGCCGGGGCTGGGCCGCCGCTCAATAAACTGGCTGGCCACCGGCGCGCCGGCCCAGGCGGCCTCATCGAGCAAGCCATCGAGCTTGAGGGGGGCGGCCGTGCGCTGGGCGGCCAGCTGGCGGCGCGGCGCGGCCGCGGCGG
Organism: uncultured Hymenobacter sp.; assembly: GCA_964243255.1. Classification (GTDB taxonomy): domain Bacteria; phylum Bacteroidota; class Bacteroidia; order Cytophagales; family Hymenobacteraceae; genus Hymenobacter. The sequence goes on along the minus strand of CAXTFI010000036.1, from coordinate 246 downwards.
CCGGGGCACCCGGCAGGCGCTGCTGAGCCACGGCCGGGGCCAGCCCAAGCAGAGAAAAGCAGCACAGTAGCAGGCCAATAGGCCACTGCCTGGCTAGGAAGAAAAACATGAGGGGTGGGTGAAAAAAGTGCGTCAGGGGTATAGACACGGGCCTAAGCCCGGCCGTTGTCTGGCGCCCCAGGTTTTTTTGAGTAGCGCGAAGCTTCTGCTTCGTGCACAAGCGTAGGAGCATGATCGCTAGCGCCG
>CAXTFI010000035.1:0-31085 GCA_964243255.1 uncultured Hymenobacter sp. | reverse complement strand
TGTTTGGCTTTGCGCCGCGCATCAACGCGGCCGGGCGCATGGGCGACGCCCACCGGGCCGTGAATATGCTGCTGGCCGCCACCCAGCAGGAGGCCCGCTACACCGCTGAGGTGGTGGACCACATGAACCAGGAGCGCCGGCTTTCCGACGCCCGCACCACCCAGGAGGCGCTGGCCCTCATCGCCGCCGACCCCGACGGGGCTACCGCGCCCGCCACCGTGCTCTACCAGGCCCACTGGCCGCAGGGCGTGCTGGGCATTGTGGCCTCGCGCTGCCTCGACCAGTACTACCGTCCCACCGTTATCCTCACCGAGCGCGACGGGCTGGCCACTGGCTCGGCGCGCTCGGTATCGGGCTTCGACGTGCACGAGGTGCTGGAGGCCTGCGCCCCGCTGCTGCGCCAGTTTGGCGGCCACAAGGCCGCCGCCGGCCTGGCCCTGCCCATCGAGAACGTGCCGGCTTTCCGGGCGCAATTCATGCGCGAAGTAGCCGCCCGCCTGCCGGCCGGCCAGCTGCCCGTGCGCCCCGTTGAGATTGATGCTGAGTTGGATTTCACCCAGCTTACCGAAGACTTTCTGACCCAGCTGGGCCGCCTGGAGCCGTTTGGGCCGGGCAACCCGGCGCCCATTTTTGCTACGCACGACGTGCGGGCGGTGCCCGGCTCGGTGCGCCCCGTGGGCCAGGCCGGCCACCTCAAAATCCGGCTTATGCAGCCCGGCCAGTCGCCCGGCCTGGTGCTGGAGGCCATTGGCTTTGGCCTGGGTCACTACCTGCCCCGCCTGCTCGAAAGCCCCGAGGCACCCTTTAGTGTGTGCTATGCCTTGGAAATGAATGAGTTTCGCGGTCAGCGCACCTTGCAGCTGCGCCTCAACGACCTGCGCTGGGAAGACGGTAAATGAGTAGCTGAGTAAATGAGTAAAGTGGGTAGTAGCAAGTATAGCTGGTAGTGGCAAACTTTCGTAGGTAGCCGCTACTGACCTTACTCATTTACTCAGCTACTCATTTACCACCCGCATGCGCTACGTCTCGCTCGACCTCGAAACCAGTGGCTCCGACCCGCTCCGCCACCAAGTGCTGGAGCTGGCCGCCGTGGTGGAAGACACCCGCCGCACGGCTACTACGCCGCTGGCCGAGCTGCCCGCCTTTCGGCGCGCGCTGCGCTACCGCGAGCTCACCGGCACGCCCGGCGCGCTGGCCCTCAACGCCCGCCTGCTGGTGGAACTGGCCGACAAAACCAAGGCCAACGCCCCCGACATCTGCGCGCCGGCCGAGGTGCTGCCCCAGCTGCGCGAGTTTTTGCTGGCCAATGGCTTCAAACCCGATAAAAAGGACTGCGTAAGCATCACGCTGGCTGGCAAAAACGTGGGTACGTTCGACCTGCTGTTTCTGCGCCAGCTACCCGGCTGGGGCACCCTGGTGAAAGCCGACCCCGCCGTGCTCGACCCGGCCGCTTTCTACCTCAACTGGCACAAAGATTCGCGCCTGCCGTCCATGCTCATCTGCCAGGCCCGCCTCGGCGACCCTGAGCCGCACGTGGCCCACGAAGCCCTCGCCGACGCCCTGGAAGTAGTGCGGCTATTGCGCCCCTTTTATGAGCGGCCAGCCTATAAAGTACTTAGCAATGAACAGTGAGCAAGGAACAATTGGCTATTATATACCTGATTGTTCATTGCTCATTGTTCATTGCTAATTGAAATCACCAGCTGCCGCTGGCGCCGCCGCCGCCGCTGCTGCCGCCCCCAAAACCGCCGAAGCCACCGCCTCCGCCGCCCCCAAAGCCGCCCCCGCCGCCGCCGAACACGCCCCGGCCGCCCGAGAAGTCGCCGAAGATGATGGGCGCCACGAAGCCGCCGCCGCGCCCACCCCGGCCGCCGCCACCCCGCGAGCGCAGGATGAAAAACAGCACCAGAATACCAATAAGTATCCACAAGCCTGGCCCCGAGCCCGAACGGTCGCGGGAGCCGCGCTGCGCCGTGGGGTCGCCCTTGTAGCCCTCGCCCCTGGCCAGCGAAATGAGCGCATCAGTGGCCCGGTCGAGGCCCGCGTAGTATTGGTTTTGCTTGAAGGCCGGCACCAACACATTGCTAATGATGCGCTTGGCTAGCGCATCGGGCACGGCGCCTTCCAGGCCGTAGCCCGTTTGGATACGGGCCGTATGTTCCTGGGCCGCCACCAGCACCAGAATGCCGTTATTTTTGCCTTTCTGGCCGATGCCCCAGCTTTCGTACAGCTTTTGTGAGTAGTCGGCAATGTCGTTGCCATCGAGCGTGGGCACCGTCACCACAGCAATCTGCGACGACGTGCTGTCGTTGTAGGCCACCAGCTTCTGCTCCAGCGCGGCCACTTCCTGGGGCTGCAGCAGCCCGGCCAGGTCGTTGACGAGGCGCGGCGGACTGGGGCGGGGCGGCACGTTTTGGGCGCGGGCCGCCAAGCCCAAACTCAGGCTCAGCAGCACCAATAGCCAGGCCCAGGCTGCGGGGCGCAGCACCAAGCGCGGCTTAGAAATAAGCATCGTTTTCATCGGCGGGGAGTAGGCGCGTTGTCGCCGTAAGAAATATCGTCGTCCAGCTCGTTTACGTCGGTGGCCTGGTCGTAGGGGAAAAAGTGCCGCAGCTGCTCGCCCACCAGCCGAATGCCGCGCTCCAGCCCCGGCACGTACTGCTCCTGCCGAAAGTGGTCCATTACGGTTTCCTTCACGGCCTCCCAAAAATCGTCGGGCACCACCGAGTTGATGCCCGCATCGCCCACCACGGCAAACTGCCGCGTTTGCCAGGCCAAGTAAAACAGCACCCCGTTGCGCAGCTTGGTATGGTGCATTTTCAGTTCCGCAAACACCTGGGCGGCGCGGTCGAGCGGCTCCGGCGTGGGGCATCTATCCTCCAGGTGCAGCCGGATTTCGCCCGACGTGCGCAGCTCGGCGGCCTTGATGGCGGCCACCAGCGCGGCCTCCTGGGCGGGGGTGAGGGGGTGAGTCATGGGCTTGAATGAAGAATGAGGAATGAAGAATGAGGAATTACCCTAGTGGCAATTCCTCATTCTTCATTCCTCATTCCAAATTAAAAAGTTACTTGCTACCGGCTGGCGTGTTGCCGCCGCCCGCGTCGCCAAAATCGACTTTGGGCGCTTCCTTGGCACCCGCATCAGCCTCAAAATAGCCCTTGGGCGCGAAGCCGAACATGCCGGCAAACAGGTTATTTGGGAACGAGCGCGTGAAGGTGTTGTAGTCGTTCACGCTGCCGTTAAACTTGTTGCGCTCCACGTTAATGCGGTTTTCAGTGCCCTCAATCTGGGCCTGCAACTCCTGGAAGTTGGCGTTGGCCTTCAGCTCGGGGTAGTTTTCGCTCACGGCCAGCAGGCGGCCCAGGCCACTTGAAAGCTGGCTTTGCGCGGCCTGAAACTTCTCAATATTTTCGGGCGTGAGCTGGTCGGCGTTGAGTTGCACGCTCGTGGCCTTGGCGCGGGCGGCGATAACGCCCTCCAGGGTCGATTTCTCAAAGTTGGCGGCCCCCTTCACCGTGTTTACGAGGTTGGGGATGAGGTCGGAGCGGCGCTGGTAGGCGCTTTGCACGTTGGCCCACTGGCCTTTCACGGCCTGGTCGCGCTGCACCATGCCATTGTAGCCGCACGACGACTGCGAGAGCAGCGTCACCATCGCGGCGAAGTAGAGGAGAAGGCGTTTCATGGAAGAAGAGGTTTCTAAGTGCTGCGCTCTAGCTTTGAGGCTCAGCGGTGAGAAAGAAAAGAATCGACCGGCCACAACCACCACCCAAGGGTGGCGGTTATGGTGCCCGACCGGCGCAAAGTACGCAGTTGCCCGATAACGGTTGTACGGTTCTGCTTTTTCCGCCTTTGCCCTCTTTGTTCATGAAAGCCATTATTCCCGTTGCTGGCATCGGCTCGCGCCTGCGCCCCCACACCCACACCCAGCCCAAAAGCCTGGTGCCCGTGGCCGGCAATACCATCCTGGGCCACATCATCGACCGCCTGCGCGGGGCCGGCCTCACCGAGTTCGTGTTTATTATCGGCTACCTGGGCGAAAAAATCGAGCAGTACGTGCGCCGCCACTACCCCGAGCTCGATGTCACGTTTGTGGTGCAGGAGCCGCGTGAGGGCCTGGGCCACGCCCTGTGGGTGGCCCGCGACACCTTCCGCCACGACCCCGACGGCGTGCTCATCCTGCTCGGCGATACCATCGTCGACATCGACCTGCCGGCCCTGCTGCGCCAGCCCGGCACGGTGCTGGCCGTGAAGGAAGTAAAAACGCCCAGCCTCTTCGGCCTGGTCGAAACCAACGCCGCCGGCGAGGTCAGCCGTGTAGTAGAGAAGCCTCGCATTCCCAAGTCGAACTACGCCCTGGTGGGCCTCTACAAAATTGCCAACGCCGAAAAGCTGGCCCAGTCGCTGGAGTGGCTCATCGAAACCGGCCGCCGCACCCACGAGGAATACCAGCTCACCGATGCCCTCATGCACCTCATCGAGGAAGGCGAGCCCATGCAGACCGTCGCCGTCGACAACTGGTTTGACTGCGGCCGCAAGGAAACGCTGCTGGAGGCCAACGCCCGCCTGCTCGACCAGCCCGAGTTTCGGCAGGTGCGCGCCTACCCCGAGTTTCCCAACACGGTCATCATTCCGCCGGTCAGCATTGGGGTGGGCTGCCGCATCGAGCACGCCATCATTGGCCCCAACGTGGCCATCGGCGACCGCACCATCGTCCGCCACACCATCGTCAGCGACAGTATCATCGGCTCCTACTCCGAGCTAAGCTCCGCCGTAATGAGCGACTGCATCGTGGGCTCCGACGCCTCCTTTAAAGGCCTGAACCACAGCCTGAACCTGGGCGATAACACCGAAATCGACTACGGCCAGGCAAGGCAGTAGCGCGCTGTGGCGTACGCTTTAGCTTGCGCCACAGCGCAGCGAGTATCTCGCGTCTGGGCTAGTCGGCGCGGCCCCGCCTGCTCGCTGCGCTCGCGCACGAAGCGAAAGCTTCGCGCTATACCACCACGTTGTCAATCAGCCGCACGCCGCCCAGGTGGGCCGCTACGCACAGCACCACGCCGCGGCCCGCCTCATACTGCGCCACCGGCTGCAGCGTCAGCGCATCGGCCACCTCAAAGTACTCGGGCGTGAGTTGCGGCTCGGCGGCCAGCGCCGCCACTGCCCGCGCCTGCACCTGGGCCGGCGCTACGCCTTGCTGCACTTGCGTGGCGGCCTGGGTCAGCACCTGGTAGAGCAGGGGCGCCACGGCCCGCGCCTCGGGGCTCAGGCGGCGATTGCGCGACGACATAGCCAGGCCATCGGCCTCACGCACCGTGGGGTACACTACCAGCTCTAGGTCAAACGACAGGTCCTCCAGGAGTTGGCGCACCACGGCCACCTGCTGAAAATCCTTCTGCCCGAAGTACGCCGCGTGCGGCCGGGCCAGGTGAAACAGCTTGCTCACCACCGTGGCTACGCCGTTGAAGTGGCCGGGCCGGTGCGCGCCCTCCATCACCCGCTCCAGGGGGCCAAAGTCGAAGTGCAGCGCCGTGGGCTGCGGGTACATCTCGGCCACGGTGGGCATAAACAGCGCCGCGCAGCCGGCCCCGGCCAGCAGGGCCGTATCCTGCGCGGGCAGGCGCGGGTAGAGGCGCAGGTCGTCGGGGTTGTTGAATTGGGTGGGGTTGACGAAGATGCTGGCGATAACCTCGTAGCCGGCCGTGGCCGCGGCCCGCACCAGTTGCAGGTGGCCGTCGTGCAGGGCGCCCATGGTGGGCACCAGCGCCAAGCGGCGGCCGGCGCACCGGCCGGCTTCCGAGTAGGCGCGCAACTCGGCGGCGGTACTAAAAACGTGCATTAAGCTAAACAATAAAACAAGAGGGGTTGAGCAAATTTTATTGAAAATTCACTAAAAAATGCGTATTTTTGTGGAGCCAATCTGTGGCCCGTTCTCAAATCCTTTAGTTCACTAGCTATGTCGAAGTTGCGCATCCTGTACGCGGCCACCGAAATTGACCCGTTCCTCCAGACCACGAAGGTAGCGGAGCTGCTGCGCCGCCTGCCGGCCGGCATGCAGGAGGCGGGTGCCGAAATTCGGATTTTTGTGCCTCGCTTCGGTATCATCAACGAGCGTAAGAACCGCCTGCACGAAGTGGTGCGCCTCTCGGGCATCAACATTGCGGTGGGCGACGATGAGAAGCCGCTGGTAATTAAGGTAGCCTCCATTCCGACCGCGAAGCTACAGGTTTATTTCATCGACAACGAGGATTACTTCCACCGCAAGTCGGCGCTGGTGGATAAAAACGACAAGTTTTACGCCGACAACGACGAGCGCGCCATCTTCTTTTGCAAGGGCGTGCTCGAAACGGTGAAGAAGCTGGGCTGGTCGCCTGATATCGTGCATTGCAACGACTGGATGACCTCGCTCATTCCGCTGTATCTGAAAACGACTTATAAAAAAGACCCGGTTTTTAAGGATGCCAAGTCGGTGTTCACGGTCTACAACAACGAGTTTTTGGATAAATTTGAGGGCAACTTGGTGGATAAAGCCAAGATGCTTGACATCGACGACCAGATGCTGACCTCGCTGAAGTCGGCTGACTTCTCAGGCTTTGTGAAGCTGGGCATGGAGTACGCCGACACGGTAGTGCGCCAGGACGAAGATTTCTCGGACAACCTCAACGGCCTGTTCAAGGAATATGCGCTGCACAACCGCCTGAGCCAGGTAGCCACCGACGAAAATCTGCTTTCCTCGTACCAGGCGCTCTACGACGAGCTGGCCAATTAGAAGTTGGACTTAAGCAGTAAGCGTAGTTGCAGGGTTGTTTCTTAACTTTGCCTCTCCCGTACCGGCCGCTGGCCTCGCTTTGGGCGAAGCTGGCGGCCGGTATTGTTTTATACTGGTTTAGCGCGGTGCCTACGCTTGTTTGGTTATAAAATTGCTTGTGCCCGCACCCAGCCTGTTATAAGGGCAACTGATTGGTAATTATCTTAAAAATTTACTTTTACCCCCTCTGCACATGTGCGGTATTGTTGCATATCTGGGCCATCGTGAGGCCTGCCCCATTATCCTTAAAGGCCTGCATCGCCTCGAATACCGGGGCTACGACTCGGCCGGCGTGGCCCTGCTCAACGGCGAGTTGAGCGTGTATAAGAAAAAGGGGAAAGTTGCGGAGCTGGAAAACTTCCTGATTGACAAAGACACCCACGCCACCGTGGGCATGGGCCACACCCGCTGGGCTACCCACGGCGAGCCCAACGACGTGAATGCCCACCCGCACTACTCTACCTCGGAGCGGATTGCTATCATTCACAACGGCATTATTGAAAACTACGCGGCCCTGAAAACCCACCTGGAAAAGCAGGGTCACACGTTTCACTCCGATACCGACACGGAAGTATTCGTCAACCTCATCGAGGATATTCAGACGAATAACCACTGCACCCTGGAAGAGGCCGTGCGCCTGGCTTTGCACGAAGTGGTGGGGGCCTACGCCATTGTGGTGCTGAGCAAGGATGCGCCCAACCAGCTCATTGCGGCCCGCAAGGGCTCGCCGCTGGTGATTGGCATCGGCGAAGGCGAGTTTTTTGTGGCCTCCGATGCCACGCCCATCATCGAGTACACCAACGAGGTGGTGTATGTGAACGACTACGAGCTGGCCGTTATCAAGGATGGGCAGCTGGCCATCCGCTCGCGCGAGGACGTGGTGCAGACGCCCTACATCCAGCGCCTGGAGCTGGAGCTTGACAGCATCGAAAAGGGTGGCTATGAGCACTTTATGCTCAAGGAGATTTTTGAGCAGCCGCGCTCCATCCTCGACTCCATGCGCGGGCGCCTGGAGCTGGGCGGCAGCCACCTCAACATGGCGGGCTTCCGGGCCTACGAGCAGAAGTTTGTGAATGCCCAGCGCATCATCATTGTGGCCTGCGGCACCTCGTGGCACGCGGGCCTGGTGGCCGAGTACCTGATTGAGGACCTGGCGCGCATTCCGGTCGAAGTGGAGTACGCTTCGGAATTCCGCTACCGCAACCCGGTTATTTCGGAGCGCGATATCGTGCTGGCCATCTCGCAAAGCGGCGAAACGGCCGACACGCTGGCCGCCCTGGAATTGGCTAAGAGCAAGGGAGCCACCATCTTCGGTATCTGCAACGTGGTGGGCAGCAGCATTGCCCGCGCCACCGACGCCGGGGCCTACACCCACGCCGGCCCCGAAATCGGGGTGGCTTCGACCAAGGCCTTCACGGCCCAGGTAACGGTGCTGACCTTGCTAGCCATGTGCATTGGCCAGCGCAAGGGCACGCTTTCCGACACCCGCCTGCGCGAGCTGACGACCGAGCTGCACAACATTCCGACCAAGGTAGAGAAAGCGCTGAAACTTGACGCCGAGATTCAGGTGATTGCCGAGACGTTTAAGGATGTGCCCAACTTCCTGTACCTGGGCCGGGGCTACAACTTCCCGGTGGCCCTGGAAGGCGCGCTTAAGCTCAAGGAAATCAGCTACATCCATGCCGAGGGCTACCCCGCCGCCGAGATGAAGCACGGCCCCATCGCCCTCATCGACGAGAGCATGCCGGTGGTGGTTATCGCCACTAAGGACAGCTCGTACGAGAAGGTGGTGAGCAACATTCAGGAGGTGAAAGCCCGCAAGGGCCGCATCATTGCCGTGGTAACGGAGGGCGACACGACCATTCCGGCCATGGCCGAGTTTGTGATTGAGGTGCCCGCTACCTCGGAGGTGCTCATGCCGCTGGTGTCAGTTATTCCGCTGCAGCTGCTGAGCTACCACATTGCCGTGCTGCGCGGCTGCAACGTAGACCAGCCTCGCAACCTCGCCAAGTCGGTGACGGTGGAGTAGGGGTTCTAATTGAACTTAAAAGAACGTCATGCTGAGCTTGCCGAAGCATCTCGCTCGCGCCAGTTGGGTTTAGTAGTCCAACGACGCGAGCGAGATGCTTCGGCAAGCTCAGCATGACGTGCTTTTGTACTTAAACCATTTCTGCTCACGTACTCACTTACAGGATGCCCCACCAGATTATTCTTACCAACCAGGCCCCCGCACCCATTGGGCCTTATTCGCAGGCTATTAAGGCGGGCAACACGCTGTACGTGTCGGGCCAGATACCGCTGAGCGCCGCCGGCCAGCTCGTGGGCGAAGGCGACGTGGCCGCCCAAACCCACCAGGTGCTGCAAAACCTCACGGCCGTGCTGAAGGCTGGAGGCTTGCAGCTGACCGACGTGGTGAAGTGCTCTATCTTCGTAAAAGACTTAGGTAACTTCGGCATTATCAATCAGATATACGGCACGTACTTTGACGAAGCTACGGCCCCGGCCCGCGAAACGGTGGAGGTGGCCCGCCTGCCGCGCGACGTGGAGGTGGAAATCTCCTGCATCGCGGTGGGGTCGTAGGGGCGCGTTGCACGCGCCCGGCTGCATCGCGGCGGGTTAGGGCAGCGCGCCGCACCTGACGGGACCCTGATGACCGGGCGCGTGCGACGCGCCCCTACCTTTGCACTATGACTGACCGACCTGTTCGGGTGCGCTTTGCACCTTCGCCCACGGGGCCGCTGCACATTGGCGGCGTCCGTACGGCGCTTTATAACTACCTGCTGGCCCGCAAGTTGGGGGGCACCATGATACTGCGCATCGAGGATACTGACCAGAATCGGTTTGTGCCCGGCGCCGAAGACTACATCCGCGAGAGCCTCGAATGGGTGGGCATTGAGCTGGACGAAAGCCCCTGGAAGGGTGGCCCGCACGCGCCCTACCGCCAGAGCGAGCGCAAGCCCATGTACCGCGAATATGCCGACCAGCTCATCCGCGACGGCTACGCCTACTACGCCTTCGACACGCCCGAGGAGCTCGACGTGATGCGCGAGCGCCTGCAGGCCGCCAAGGTGCCCAACCCGCAGTACAACTCCATCACCCGCGCCCAGATGCGCAACTCGCTCACCCTGCCCGAGGACGAAGTGAAAACGCTGCTCGAAAACGACACGCCCTACGTGATTCGCCTCAAGGTGCCGCGCAAGGAGGAAGTGCGCTTTCAGGACATGATTCGGGGCTGGGTGGTGGTGCATTCGAGCGCTATTGATGACAAGGTGCTGATGAAGTCGGACGGCATGCCGACCTACCATTTGGCCAACATTGTGGACGACCATTTGATGGATATCTCGCACGTTATCAGGGGGGAAGAGTGGCTGCCGAGCGCGCCGCTGCACGTGCTGCTGTACCGCTACCTGGGCTGGGAGAAGACCATGCCGCAGTTTGCCCACTTGCCGCTGCTGCTCAAGCCCGACGGCACGGGCAAGCTCAGCAAGCGCGACGGCGACCGGCTGGGCTTCCCGGTGTTTGCCACCGAGTGGCGCGGCACCGACGCCGAAACCGGCGAGCCCACCCTCAGCAAAGGCTACCGTGAGGAAGGCTACCTGCCCGAGGCGCTGGTCAATTTCCTGGCCTTTTTGGGCTGGAATCCCGGCACGGCGCAGGAAATCTTCTCGATGGATGAGCTCATTCAGGCCTTCTCGATGGACCGGGTGAGCAAGTCGCCCGCCAAGTTTGACCAGAACAAGGTGAAGTGGTTCAATGAGCACTACTTACGCGCCAAGACCGATGCCGAGCTGGCGCCCTACCTACTCACGGCCCTGGCTGCGCACGGCCTAACCTGCGACCAGGCCAAGGCCGAGCAGATTGTGGGCGTGATGAAGGAGCGCGTAAGCTTCCCGCAGGACTTTTGGCAGGAAGCCCGGTATTTCTTTGAGGTGCCGACGGAGTACGACCAAACGGTTGTCAGCAAGAAGTGGACCCCGACGGTGAGCGCCGCGCTGGCCGCCTATGCCGACGCGCTGCCCGCCAGCTCGGAGCCCAGCAGCAACGCGGAGGTGCTGAAAGCGATTTTCACCCAAACCGTGGAAAGCCAGGGCCTCAAGCCGGGCCAGGTGCTGCAAGCCCTGCGCGTGGCCGTGACCGGCGCGGCGGCCGGCCCCGACCTGTTTGAAACACTAGCCATTTTGGGCACCGGCGAGGTAGCCGACCGCCTGCGCACCGCCATTGCGCACCTGGGGTAACCCCCAGGTAAACCCCAACCCAAGGCCGCGCCGTATGCACTACGGCGCGGCCTTTTGCGTAGGCCCGTAGTTGCTCACCGTTAATGACTTCGTGAAACCGAGATGGCTAAGAAACCCACCAAACCCAAGCAGAAGCCCGCCGAGCCCGAAAAGAAAGCCCGCGTGCACAAAGAGCTGGAAGGCTTTGAGATTGGCGTGAATCCGCTGGGCGAAATCACCTCTAACTATTCTATCGAGCAGATAAACCAGTTTTTGGGCCGCCACGTGCGCGACAAGAAGATTGTGCACCGCGAGGGCCAGTTTGGCGAAGATGCCCAGGCCCGCACCGCCGCCGAGGAGGCCCGCCTGGCCCGCGAAGACGAAGAAAACTTCCCCGTGACCGACGGCCCACCCGAGGAGCCCGAAGAAACCGACGAGGACTTTATGAAGCGTACCAGCCGCGAGGCCAAGCGCAAAAAGCCCGCCGCCACCGACGACGACGAGGCCGCCGAAACCCGGCGCGAGCTGCCTGAGTAAACCGTTGATTATGAGTTAGTTATAGTGCAAATGTTGAGAAAGTCATTAGCACGTCATGCAGACCGCAGGGAGGCATCTTGCTCGCTTCGTTGCAACGGCATTGAGTACTGCTGCACGCGAGATGCTTCCCTGCGGTCTGCATGACGTTCCGACGGCGTGCTGCTTTATAAATTGATGACGCGGCGCGTAGCCACGAGGCGGCCGTTTTGATAGGTTTCTATTTTTTGCAGCATGCCGGTTTCGGAATAGTTGAGCCACTCGCCAAACCAGTAGAAGTGCAGGCCGTCGGGCTCGTTGGCCACGCGGGCCTGGCCCTGGCGGGCCACCTGGCCGTTGGGGTGGTAGTAGGTGAGGTTGCTGAGGCCGTGGCGGTGGTAGCGCTCCTGGCGCACCAGGCCGCCGGTGGGGCTGTAGTAGCGCCAGCGGCCCCTGGGCTGGCCGTGGCGGTAGTGTCCCAGGGTGTGGGGCCGGGCGTGGGCATCGTCGTAGTAGGTGTGCCAGCGGCCGGTGGGGTCGCCGCGCCGGTCGAGGCGATTGGCGTGCCAGAAGCCGCGCGGGCCGCCGGACAGGCGCGAGGCGCAGGCCGTAGCCCCCACGCTCAACAAGGCAACTAACAGCACGCGCATACGCCAACGCAAAGGAGGATAGGAGCGCCGCTTAAACGCGCGGCCCGCGGCTGCAAGTATAGCTGAAGCTGGTAATTTGGGGCCGGCGCTACTTTTGCGCCTCACCTTAACTCCCCTGGCTATGCGCTCGCACGACGTGGACTACCACATTATTGGCTCCGACATTCAGGTGCTTGAAATAGAGCTCGACCCGCAGGAAACCGTGATTGCCGAGGCCGGGGCGATGGTGTACATGGAGGAAAACATCGCCTTTGAAACCAAGATGGGCGACGGCTCGGCCCCCGACCAGGGCCTGCTGGGCAAGCTGTTTGCGGCGGGCAGCCGGCTTATCACCGGCGAGAGCCTGTTTATGACGCACTTCACCCACCGGGGCAGCGTGGGCAAGAGCCGGGTGGCTTTTTCGGCTCCCTATCCGGGCACCATCATTCCGATAGACCTGAGCACCATGCCCCAGGGGCTCATTGTGGAGCGCAGCGGCTTCTTGGCTGCCGCGCGGGGCACCCAAATCAGCGTGCATTTCAACCAGAAATTGGGAGCCGGCTTTTTTGGTGGCGAGGGCTTCATTCTGCAAAAGCTGACCGGCGACGGCAAGGCCTTTGTGCACGCCGGCGGCACCATCATCGAAAAGCGCCTGCACAACGAGCTGCTGCGCGTAGACACGGGCTGCGTAGTGGCGTTTGAGCCCGGCATCGAGTTTAGCGTGGCGCGGGCGGGCGGCCTCAAGTCGATGATATTTGGGGGCGAGGGGCTGCTGCTGGCCACGCTGCGCGGCACCGGCCGCGTCTGGATTCAGTCTATGCCCATCAAGAAGCTGATTCGGGCCCTGGCCCCGTGGGGCGGCAATGCCAAAAAGGAAAGCGGCACCGTGCTGGGCAGCGTGTTCGGAAGCCTGCTTGATGAGTAGCGGCTGCCGCCGGGGCCGGCTACTGGGGGCTGTTGGCCAGGTGGTAGGCTACCACGCCCAGCGTCACTAGCAGCGCCACTACCAGCACCCCCACCAGCAGCAGCATTCGCCGCGTAGAGGCCCCGGCAGCCTTAAGCTGCTTGGCGCCATTGAAAGAGGAGCGGCGGTAGGGGTGGGACGAGGAGCGGTGGGAAGAGCTAATGTGCGGGGAAGCCATCTGAACAGCGAAAAGCGGAAAGGTGGGAAATTACAAATTAACCAGGGCTAGGGCAAAGCTACGGTTGGACTTGCAAGTTGGATTTCTTAAAGAGAGGTAATTTGTTAAGCACTCGTCCAGTACCCCTCTAGCATCGCCGAATTAGCCTGCCCTATCTGCGGCTAACTACATTTTTGAGCGTTGAGCAGGTTCCCCATTTAGTTTTATTTTGGCCACCGCGTGGGGCCGTCCCTATGGATATTGCGTTTGCCCCCAACTACCTGCTGCCCCTGCCACCCGGCCACCGCTTTCCGATGCTGAAGTATGAGCTGCTGCCCGAGCAGCTGCTGCACGAGGGCACGGCCACGGCCAGCGATTTCTTCGTGCCCACGGCCCCGCCGCTCGCCGACGTGCTGCTCACCCACGAAGCCAATTACCTGCACCGCCTGCTGCACGGCCAGCTCACCAGGCAAGAAGAGCGGGCCAGTGGCTTTCCGTGGAGCCCGGCGCTGGCCGCCCGCGAAATGACTTTGCTCGGCGGCACTATTGGCTGCGCGCAGCGGGTGCTGGCGGGCGGTGGCGTGGCCCTGAACATTGCCGGGGGCACGCACCACGCCTTTGCGGGCCGGCCCGAAGGGTTTTGCCTGCTCAACGACCAGGCGGTGGCGGCCAACTGGCTGCTGGCCCACGAGCCGGCGCGGGTGCGCCAGATTCTGATTATCGACCTCGATGTGCACCAGGGCAACGGCACGGCGGCCCTGTTTCGGCACGAGCCGCGGGTGTTTACGTTCTCGATGCACGGGGCGCGCAACTTTCCGGGCCGCAAGGAGGTGTCGGACCTCGACCTGGCGCTGCCCGATGGCCTCGGCGATGCCGAGTACCTGGCCCGGCTAGCCGATATATTGCCCCAACTCCTTGATGAGCAGGTGCAACCCGATTTTGTATTTTACCTCAGCGGCGTCGATGTGCTGGCCACCGACAAGCTCGGCCACCTGGCGTTGAGCCGCGCCGGCTGCCGCCGCCGCGACGAGCTGGTGCTCACGGCCTGCCACCGGCGCGGCCTGCCCGTGGTGGTGTGCATGGGCGGCGGCTACTCCGAGCGTATCGCCGATATTGTGGAGGCTCATGCGAATACGTATCGGGTAGCCGCTAGCTTGTGGGATTAGGTGGTTCTTAGGTTAGGATGGGGTTACGCGCGGAGGGCGAGCCTTAACTGAGAGTTGCTTTAAATGCTTGGTTTGCGATAAGTAGTAATTGAGCTAAGCCGACTAGTAGTTGCACCGCCGCGCCTGATACAACCCGCATACGTATCTGTACGCGTGCTTATTACCGTGATACTGGCCTGCCAATCAGCCTAGCCACCAAGATAGGAACCCCGTTCCAGGTCGGCCAGCAGGCCCGGCTGGCTGGGGTGCCAGCCCAGCTGCTGCTGGGTGAGCGCGCTCGACGCGGGCGCATCCAGGGCGGTGAAGTAGGCAATTGGCCCCAGGTAATTGGTCGCTTCTTCGGGCGATTTAGCGGCTACGGGTAGGCTTAGCTGGCGGCCAATTGCGGTCATCAGCTCGCGCATGGGGATGCCTTCCTCGGCTACGCCGTGGTAGCTGGCGCCGGCCACGCCCTGCTCCAGCACCAGGCGGTAGAGGTGGGCGGCATCGAGCCGATGCACGGCGGGCCAGCGGTTGCGGCCGGCGCCGGGGTACACGGCCACGCCCTTTTGGCGGGCCGCCTGACCCAGCAGGTCCACGAAGCCGCAGTAGCTGTTGTCGTGCACCAGCGGTGCAAGGCGCACCACCGAGGCCCGCACGCCTTTCGCTACCTGGGCCAGGGTGGCGGCTTCCGACTGCCGGAACGAAGCTACGGGCACCGCGTCGTGCTCGGTGGCGAGGCGGCCGAGCGCGTGCAGGGCCAGCACGCCTTCGGTGCCAAGGAGGGGGCGGTTGGTACCGGCCAGGGCGTTGCCCAGCGCCTCAAGGGCGCGCCGGTCGGTTTCGACGGCGGCGGCAAAGTTGTCGAAGTCGACCACGAAGCCCAGGTGAATAACGCCATCGGCCGCGGCAGCCCCGCGCGCCAGGCTGTCGAGGTCGTCGAGCGAGCCGCGGTGGGCTTCGGCCCCGGCCGCCAGCAGCGCCTGGGCGGCCTTATCGGAGCGGGCCAGGCCCAGCACCTGGTGGCCCGCCTGCAGCAATTCCGGGATGAGGGCCGCGCCAATAAAGCCCGTGGCGCCGGTTACAAAAACGCGCATAATAAGCTGGTTTAGGGTGAGTTACAAACCGAAGCGCGGGCGTTTGCGCCGCGGCTTCGGTTGTGCCCGGCAAAGGTCCGGCGAGTGGTGAACGCCGTTGCTGCGCCAGGTAAACCAGTTACTGCGCCAATCAAACACGCGGCCTACCGCCGGAAGTCGCTGGGCGTGAGGCCGGTTTGGCGCTTGAAAAACGTGCAGAAATGCGCTACATCGGTAAAACCCAACTGGTCAGCTACTTCCGATACGTTCTGGGTGCTTTGCTTCAGCAGCAGCTTAGCTTCCTGGGCCACCCGCTGGCCAATGAGGGCGGTAGTGGTGTGGCCCGTGGCTTCCTTGAGCACCCGGTTGAGGTGCACGACGTGCACGGCCAGCCGGTCGGCGTAGTCTTTGGCCGTGCGCAGGCGCGGGGCGGGCGCGGGGCCTTCCAGCGGAAACTGCTGCTCCAGCAGCTCGGCAAACTGGCCGGCTACCCGGCTTGCGGCGGGGGCCAGGGCCGGGGTGGGGGGGGCTGCAGCTTCTGCGCCACGTGAATCAGCTCGACCAGGTAGGTGCGCAGCAGGTCGTATTTATAGGTGTAGTCGGACGCCATTTCGTGCACCATTTTTTCAAAAATGGCCTCCACGGCCGCGCACCCGGCCGGAGCCAGCGGCACGGCCGGGTGCGCGCCGGACCGAAAAACCGGCAGCTCCTCCACCAGCGTGCCGCCCTTGGTGGGCAGCAAAAACTCGTTGGTGAAGATGCAGAAGTAGCCCGTGGGCCCGGCATCGAGCGCCTCCCAGCGGTAGGCAGTGCGCGGCGTAGCCAGAAACAAGGTGTGCGGCCCCACCTCCAGGGTCTGGTCCGAGAATTCGAAGCGGCCAGACCCGTGGGTGAGGCTGATTTTGTAAAACGCCTGCCGGTTGAAGGGCGTGGGCGGGCGGTGGTGCTGGCCGGGCCGCAGGCTGCCCAAGCTGAACACGTTGAACTGCCCTAGTTCGCGCTGCCTATCGGGCGGCGCATCGCCCGCCACGGGAATAAACTTGGCATACAGCGCTTCAAGCGAGTTGGGTTTCATAGGCAGGCGCGGGGGCGCAACGAGGCTCGTAGCATACGCAGCCGCGGGGACTTTGGTAGCTCATGCTGCTTCGGGGCGGGCCAGGAATAAGGGCGCTGGGAGAAACCAGCTTCACCAGAGAAAAGGCCCCGCTCCAGGGTAGGAGCGGGGCCTTTGTACAAAGCAGTAAAAGCTAGTTAGCTGCGATTCTGGTTGGTCGTGTCAGCGTCCGAGCTAAACGTGTTGTGAAACCAGCTCTTAATATCGTCGATGGCGTGGCCGGTGTTCTTTTGCAGGTCGCCAAACCATTCGTCTTGCTTGCCTTCGGTGTAGGTCAGGTCGTCGTCGGTGAGGTTGCCCCACTTCTGCTTGGCCGCGCCTTTGATTTCGTTCCAGTTGCCGCGGGCTTGCAGCTCGGTTTGGTCGTTGACCTTGTTATCGTTGATGTCCATGAGTGAAAAAGGAAAAGGGTGGGTTGTGAGGCTTGTACGGCGCCGATAAGCAGGAGGTTGGGAGCCGGCAGGCTTCTCAGCGGCAGGCCCCTTACTTTCGGTATTCCAATCCACCTGCCCTTCATGGACGACCTCCGCCTGACCCTGCAAACCCTGGCCCCCGACGACCGCCGCGACCTGGCCCAGTACATGCAGTGGCAGCGCCGCCGCCCCGCCGGCCGCCAGGATTTGCGCCTGCTGGCCCTGCTGCTGCACCCCAAGGAATACGACTCGGAAGTGCTCATCAAAAAGCTCTACCCCGACGAGCCTAACCCCGTGGCGTACTACGCGTTGCGCAAGCGCCTATATCGGCAGCTCACCGATTTTTTGCTCTTGCGCCAGCGCCAGCACGATGCCACGGCCGCCACCCCGGTGCGCGGCCACCTCACGCTGGCCCAGTACCTGTTTGGGGCCGGCGTGCCGCGCCTGGCCTGGTCGATGCTGCGCAAGGCCGAAAAGCTGGCCCTCGACAACGAGCAGTACGAGCCCCTGAACGCCGTGTACAACGTGCAGATTCAGTACGCCCACTCGCCCCACGCCGAGCCGCTGGAGGCGATAATCGAGCGCCGCCACCGCAACAAGAAAGCCGCCGACGAGGAGGAGCGCGCCGGCATTGCCGATGCCCTGCTGCGTCAGCGCCTGCGCCAGGCCCGCGTGCACGGCCGCGGCGCCGTGCCGGTCGATGAGCTGCTGCGCAACATATTGATTGAGTACGACTTGCAAGAAGCGTTTGCCCGCTCGCCCTCGCTGCTGTGCCGGCTCCTGAGCATTGCGCGGCACGCCATGCTGGCGCGGGGCGACTTTGCCACGTTTGCGCCCTTCATCGAGCGGTGCTATAAGCTGATGGCGCGGCGCCACGGCTTTGCGCCGGCCCAGCGCGGCTACCAGCTGCGGCTGCTCTATATGCTGGCCCACGCGCTGTACCGCGCCCGGCGCTTCGCCGAGTCGGTGGCCTACCTGGAGCAGGCGCGGGCCGTGCTGGCCGCCGCGCCCAGCCGGCAGTTTACGGAGGTGGGGCCGCGCCTCACGTTTTTGCTGGCCGCTAATTACGCGTTTCTGAATCGTAATGGCGACAGTATCAGTATTTTAGAGCAAGCGCTGAAAGCTAAGCCCGCGCTGCTGCCCGCCGACCAGCTCACGGCACGCTTGCAGCTCACCTTCCATTATTTTGCCGAAGGCAGCTTCGCCAAAGCCAACCACACGCTCATCAGCCTCGACCGTACCGACCACTGGCTGGAGCAAAACCAGGGCCTCGAATGGCTGCTCAACCACAACATCGGCGAGCTGCTTATCCAGCTGGAGCTTGGTAACCCCGAGCAGGCGCTGGTGCGCCTGCGGGCCATTGAGCGGCGGCTGCACGAGCAGTTTCCGGCCGCCGGGGCCACGGCCGAGCGGCCCGCCGTGCCCGCCGGTGGCCCCTACCGCTCGGTGCTGCACTACCTGGCGCTGGTGCACGAGCTCATCAGCGACCCGGCCGTGGCTACCACGCCGGCCTTTGCCGCCCGCGTGGCCAGCATTCCGGCCTTTTTATCGGAGGAACGCGAAGATTTACAAGTACTTAGCTTTTATGCCTGGTTGAAAGCCCGCACGCAGGGCCGCCCCTACTACGAGGTGCTGCTGCGGCTGGCCCAGGTATAATAGCCAGTAGCGCGAAGCGCTGCTTCGTGCGCGAGCGATAGCGAGCATCCCGCGTGTGGGCCGTTTAAGCCAATCGGCGCGGTCCCGCCTGCTCGCTGCGCTCGCGCACGAAGCAGCGCTTCGCGCTACCTAGCCAGCTGCACAATGTCTTTTACCTCCAGCACCGGCTTGGGCGCACCCTGCCGCGCCGCGTGCAGCATGGCCTGGCCCAGCTCGCCTAGCGCGCACGCGGAAGCTGGCGCTAGCCGCCGCAGCACCGGGTAGAGCCACCCCAGCCAGCGGTAAAGCTTCAGAATATGCTGCTGCCCGGCTACCGGCCGCAGGAAGCCCGGCCGGAACATGTAAGCGCTTCTAAATAAGCGCAGTAAGTCGTTTTCGGTGCGGCCTTTCACGCGGGCCCACATCTGGCGGCTGGTGCCGTAGCTATCGGTGCCCGCGCCCGAAACAAAGCAAAACGTCAGGTTTGGGCTGTGTTGCAGCAGCGTTTGGGCCACGTGCAGCGTGAGGTCGTGCGTCGTGCGGGTGTAGTCGGCCTCGCTCATGCCTACCGACGAGATGCCCGCGCAAAAAAAGCAGGCCGAGTAGCCGGCTAAGTCCGCCTCGATGGCGCTCAGGTCAAAGAAATCGGGCACCAGCAGCTCGCGCAGCTTGGGGTGCGCGTGGCCGCTGGGCCGCCGGCTGATGCTGAGCACGGCCGCCACATCGGGCTGCGCCAGGCAGGTCAGCAGCACGCCCTCGCCCACCATGCCCGTGGCGCCGGTAAGTATGATTCGTTGGCTCATAAGAAGAAAGCGAAAAACCCGCTCTTCAGCCAGACGGTGAAGCGCGGGTTTTATTTTGATAGGCAGCGCATTCAGATTTCTGCTGACAATAGATATGCGTTAATGCGAAAGAATCCATCAAATTCTTCAAACGGTATGGAATGCTGATTAAGTGCCTGCCTTACCCAAGCACTGAAATCAGTTTCTACTTGCTTAACAAGCTGGCCAACATGTTCACGTTTGATTGGGTCAATGTCAAGCCTCTCAATAATTCTGGTTTCACCTAATCTTACCCATTCCCAGTCAAGATGAGAGAATCCTTTTGGTGCATATCCATCTACATAGCGAACGCGCACCTTTGGAGTGAAATCTTTTCTTGATGTTAAGACTGTGGCAAGCTCTCGCCACTTAGTTCGATTCATCACCGAAACTAACTGCCGATTAAAAATCAATTCAGTCAGCTTATCATGCTTTCTCCTGAAATAGAACGATAGGATTGGATACACGCGGACCCACAGAGTCCACGCTACAATTCTTTACGCAGCCGTGCCACCGGGATGTTAAGCTGCTCGCGGTACTTGGCCACGGTGCGGCGGGCGATGTTGTAGCCGCGGGCGTTCAGCATTTTCTCCAGTTTGTCGTCGCTGAGGGGGTGGTCTTTTTTCTCGCCGCCGATGAGGTCGCGCAGGATGCTTTTCACCTCGCGGCTGCTGGCGTCCTCGCCCGAATCGGTGGCGATGCCTTCCGAGAAGAAGAACTTGAGGGGGTAGATACCGTGCTCGGTTTGCACCGACTTCGAGTTGGCCACCCGGCTCACGGTCGAGATGTCCATGCTAATCTGCTGCGCTATGTCCTTGAGAATCATGGGCCGCAGCTTCGAGTCGTCGCCGGTGAGGAAAAACTCGCGCTGGAGCGCCACAATCGACGACATGGTGCGCAGCAGGGTGTTCTGGCGCTGCCGGATGGCGTCGATAAACCACTTGGCCGAGTCGAGCTTTTGCTTCACAAAGCTCACCGCCTCCTTCATTTTCTGGTCTTTCTTGGCGGCCTTGTCGTAGGTCTGGAGCATTTCGCGGTAGTCGCGGCTCACGCGCAGCTCGGGGGCGTTACGGGCGTTCAGGGTCAGGTTTAGCTCGCCGTTGTCGTTGGTGAGAATGAAGTCGGGCATCAGGTACTGGGCCCCGCCGCCGCTGCCGCGGCCCGCATTCACGGGGCCGTTGCCGCCCGGCTTGGGGTTCAGCTTGAGAATAACGGCCACCGCGTCTTTCAGCTCATCATCTTCTAAGTCAAGCTTTTGCTGAATGCGCTGGTAATGCTTCTTGGTGAACTCCTCGAAGGTTTCGGTCAGAATGCGCTCGGCGTTCAGGGTGTCCTCGTCCTGGTGGCGGCGCTCTAGCTGCAAGAGCAGGCATTCGGGCAGGTCGCGGGCGGCAATGCCGGGCGGGTCAAACTGCTGCACCACGCGCAGCACGGCCTCAATCTCGTCCTCGCTCACTTCCAGGTTCTGGCTGAAGGCCAGGTCGTTGGCAATGGCAGCCAGGTCGCGCCGGATGTAGCCGTCGCCGTCAATCGAGCCCACCAGCTGCTCGCCAATGGCCTGCTGGCGCTCGTTGAGCTGGGCAAAGTGCAGCTGGTCGAGCAGCGAATCCTGCAAGGAGCCGCTGTTGTCGGCCAGGGGCATTTCGCGCTCTTCCTCGTCGCCGGGGCCATCGCCCTGCATTTTGTAACCCGCTATCTCATCGTCGTTTACGTAGTCGCTGATGTCGATTTCGTGGTTGTCGTTGTCGATGCCCAGCGCCTCGGGCTCGGCGGCGGGCTCGGGGCGCTCGTCGGCGTAGTCGTCGGCGCTAAAGCTATCGTCGAGGGGCTCGGCGGCGTCGGGCCCGGCGGAGGCAAAGTCCTCGTCCAGGGTATTCTCGTCGTTGTCGAGCGCGTCGTTGGGGTCGTCGGCTTCGGGCGCGTCGTCGGTGTTGTCGTCGCGGTCGTCGGCCTCCTCGCTGTCGCCTTCTTCAAGGGCGGGGTTTACCTCCATTTCCTCCTTGATGCGCGTTTCGAGCTCGGCCGTGGGTATTTGCAGCAGCTTGATAAACTGAATTTGCTGGGGCGAGAGGCGCTGCGAGAGAAGTTGCTTTAAATCAAGGCGTTGCATACAGGAAAGCGAAAGTAGGCGGGGAGGCCGGGCCGCCGGTAAGGAATAACAATACGTAGCCGGCCCGCCCTTGGTCGTAAGGTACTACGGGCAATTTCCGGTGGGGGCCAGTGGCGGCTACCCCAGGGGCGGCTATACCTTTACCGGCTCAACTGCCTTTTGCTTACCTGCTATGCCTGCCGACCAGCTCCGCCGCACCCGCATCCAAGACCTGCTCAAAAGTACCGACCTCAACCGCGAAGTGCTGGTGAAAGCCTGGGTGCGCACCCGCCGCGGCAACAAATATGTGCAATTTATTGCCCTCAACGACGGCTCCTGCCTTGCTACGCTGCAAGTAGTGGCCGATGCCGGGAAGTTTCCCGAAGAAAGCCTGAAGGAGATAACTACCGGCTCGTGCATTGCCGTGCGCGGCCAGCTGGTAGCCAGCCAGGGCAAGGGCCAATCGGTTGAGATTCAAGCCACTGAGATAATAGTGCTCGGCACGGCCGACCCCGAAACCTATCCGCTGCAAAAGAAAGCCACCTCGCTGGAGCACCTGCGCGAGATTGCCCACCTGCGCCCCCGCACCAACACCTTCGGGGCGGTGCTGCGCATCCGGCACGCGCTGGCGTTTGCCATCCACGAGTACTTCAACCGGCACGGCTTCTACTACGTGCACACGCCCATCATCACGGGCTCCGATGCCGAGGGCGCGGGCCAGATGTTTCGGGTAACTACCCTGCCGCCCGAGCACCCGCCCCGCACCGACGACGGGGCCGTGGACTACGCGGAGGATTTCTTCGGCAAGCAAACCAACCTCACCGTGAGCGGGCAGCTCGAAGGCGAGCTAGCGGCCATGGCACTGGGCAGCGTGTATACCTTCGGGCCCACCTTCCGGGCCGAAAACTCGAACACCGCCCGCCACCTGGCCGAGTTTTGGATGATTGAGCCCGAAGTGGCTTTCAACGACCTGACCGACAACATGGACCTGGCCGAGGACTTCCTGCAAAGCCTGGTACGCTACGCCATCGAGCACTGCGCCGAGGACCTGCAATTCCTCAACGACACCTACGACAAGGAGTTGCTGGCGCGCCTCAACTTCGTGACTACCAACGAGTTTCAGCGCCTGACTTACACCGAAGCAGTCGAGATTTTAAAGTCGGCCAAGAAGAAATTTGAGTTTCCGGTGGACTGGGGCACCGACTTGCAGAGCGAGCACGAGCGCTACCTCGTGGAAAAGCACTTCCAGAAGCCGGTTATCCTCACCAACTACCCCAAGGAAATCAAGGCGTTCTACATGAAGCTCGACGACGACGGGCGCACCGTGCGGGCCATGGACGTGCTGTTTCCCGGTATTGGCGAAATCATCGGCGGCTCGCAGCGCGAAGAGGACCTGGGGAAGCTGCAAGCCCGCATGGCCGAGATGCACGTGCCCGAAGACGAGCTGTGGTGGTACCTCGACACGCGCCGCTTCGGCACCGCGCCGCACGCCGGCTTCGGCCTGGGCTTCGAGCGCCTGGTGCTGTTTGTGACGGGCATGACCAACATTCGCGACGTTATCCCGTTCCCGCGCTTCCCCAAGAACGCCGAGTTTTAGGCCGGCCATTGCTTGATAAGCCACACATGAAAGTGCCGGTCCTAGTTAGGGTCGGCGCTTTCATGTGTGTAGTAAACATCAGATTAACAATAACATACCCTAGTCTGCTACGACCGCAGCGAGTCGTAGGCTTCTACTGCCCGCTGGTGCAGGAGCTGCTGCTCCGGGATGCCCGTTTCATTCGATTTCTTCCACCAGTAGTCTTTACTGGCCGGGCGCTCATTGAGGCGCAGCTCCAGCTTGCGGATGGCCGCCGAGTCGGCGGGTGAGTAGGGGGTAAACAGGTTATAGGCGTTGTCGCTGAAGCCGCCGTCCAGGTTTAGCATGTTATACTCGGTAAACATCACCACGATGATGTCGCGGCTGAGGTACTGCTGCTTGCGGTCGAGGGCCCAGACGTCCGGGCCCTCCGGGGCCTTGGCCGGCCAGGCTACTTCCCTGTTATAAAACCAAAAGCGGCTTTGCTTGGCATCAAATACCTGGCTGATAAAGGGATGCATAATAAGCCAGCTAAAGCTGTCGCCAATCAGCAGCAGGTTGGGGCGGCGCTGGCCGGGCGCCAGCGGCTGCACCCGAAAAGTAGGGTAGGCCATGGGGTAGGCGGCGGGCTGCCAGAGCAGGTTCATGGCCCGCAGGATGTCATCGTCGTTGCTCTGCGGGTCGGTGCTGACCGCGGCCCGGCCCGCCCGCACGGCCCGCAGGCCGTGGGGGTAGTGGTGGGCGAGGTAGTGCAGCAGGGTATCGCCGGCCAGGCTGGCCCCGTACACGCTCCAGTGAATGCCCCCGCGCGGGAAAAGCGGAAACGAAGCCGTATCCTTCCATTGGTGGAAGGCGTGGCTCAAGTCCAGAAAATTGACGCCCGCCGCCCGCAGCGCCGCCGCGTAGGCCTGGTAGTTGGAGCGCTGCGGCCGCTGCTGCCGAAAGTAGTCGGGCAGGTTTTCGGGCATAAACGAGGCCTTGCTCGGCACCGCCACGAACACCAGCAGCTTGCCGCGCCGCGCCAGCGTGTCTTGCATGGCCCGAAAGCGCCGCACGTGGTGCTGCACCACGGCATCGCCCACAAAGTCGGCGCCCAAATACGCATAGATGGGACGCTCCTCAAACAGCACCTGGTCGCGGCCCACCAGCACATGGTTGGCGTGGGCAGTGTAGAAAAAGCTGTAAGCCAGCTGGTTGCGCAGCCGAATGAGCTCGGCCCGGAAGCCCAGGTTGGCCGCGAGGTAGGCTTCCAGCTGGGTTTGGTAGCTATTGTCGCGCAGGCCTGCCCAGCTAAAGCTAGGCCGCGGGGGCGGCACCTGGTCGGCCACGTAGCCGCCCAGCTTCCGCACCCGTACCAGCCGGAGCCGGGCTTGCAGGGCCGGTAGCAGCAGCAGCAGCAGCAAGGCCGGCAGGAGCACCTTTTTGCCGTGGGCGGCCACGGTTGCCGATAAAGAAGCCCAGCGCATCAGAAACGGAAGTAGATAAATGGATTGAACGAGCTGCCCACGATGGCGCCGCTGGCCAGCAGCAGCAGCCCGGCCGTGGCCCCACTGAGTAGGGCCGCCTGCCGCAGCGTAAAGTGCGTGTTGGCCAGCACGGCCAGCCCGGCGCGCTCGGCCTGGGGCCAGGCCGCTCCAAAGCAGATAACCGCCGCCAGCCCCAGCGTGCCCCACACTTCCCCCGTGAGGTACGGAAACGGGAGGGCCGGGGCGGCGGGTAGCGGCAGCATGGCCCGTAGGTAAGCCAGCCCGTGCGCGAGGCTATCGGCCCGAAACAACACCCAGCCCACCACCGTGACCCCAAACGTGGGCACGATGCTAAGCGCCCCCAGCCGCTGCGCGAGCCGCAGCAAAAACAGCCGGTCGAGCACCAGAAACACGCCGTGGTAAGCGCCCCAGGCAATAAAATTCCAGGCGGCCCCGTGCCAGAAGCCCGACAGGATAAACACGGTCCACAGGTTGAGGTAGAGCCGGCTGGGCCGTACCCGGTTGCCACCCAGCGGAATGTAGAGGTAGTCGCGCATCCAGCGGCCCAGCGTGATGTGCCAGCGCTGCCAAAACTCGGTGATGGAGCGCGCGATGTACGGGTTATTGAAATTTTCGGGGAACTGGAAACCCATCAGCCGCCCCAGGCCAATGGCCATGTCGGAGTAGCCCGAAAAGTCGAAATATATCTGAAACGTGTAGGCCACGGCCCCCAGCCAGGCCGCCGGCAGCGAGAGCGCGGCGGGGTCGAGCTTGAAAAGAATATCAGCCTGCTCACCCAACACGTTGGCAATCAATACTTTCTTGGCCAGGCCCAGGCCAAACCGGAACAGGCCCGCCAGCTTTTCATCGGTGGTGTCGAAGGCGCGGCGGTCGGTGAGCTGGCCCGCTATCTCGTGAAAGCGCACAATGGGGCCCGCTATCATCTTGGGAAACAGCATGATGTAAAGCAGAAAGTCCCAGAACGAGCGCAGCGGCTTGTTCACGCCCCGGTACACGTCGATGGTGTACGTCAGCTTCTCGAAAGTGAAAAACGAGATGCCAATGGGCAGCACAATCTTCTCCCAGCTCAGGGCCGCGCCGCCCAGGGCCGTGCGCACGGCACTGGCGTTATCAAGAAAAAAGTTGGCGTACTTGAAA
The DNA here is from genome assembly GCA_964243255.1 of uncultured Hymenobacter sp. GTDB lineage: Bacteria > Bacteroidota > Bacteroidia > Cytophagales > Hymenobacteraceae > Hymenobacter. The sequence continues at coordinate 5,310 of CAXTFI010000035.1, read as the reverse complement.
TAAAACAGCATGCTCACGTTGAGAATAATGCTGATTATCAAATAAATACGTTGCTTCCAGCGCACCGGGGTGGCCGCCATGCCCCGGATGAGCAAGAAGTTGACCACCACCGAGGCCAGGAAAAGCCCCAGAAAGCTGAGGCCGCCCCAGGCGTAGAATACCAGGCTGCCCACCAGCGCCACCACATTTTTGAGGCGCGCCGGGGCCAGCCAGTAGACACCCAAAAAAGCGGGCAAAAAGTAGAATAAAAAGAGCGTACTGCTGAAGACCATGCACAAAAAAAGAAGTTGCCCCGGCCGGGGCAGCTTCAAAACTACGGCCGGCTAAGCGGTTGCGGAGCAGCGCAGCCAACCCGGCGGCCCGGCCGCGCGTTGCATTACTCAGCTTATTTCCTCCCCGCCATGCGCCCCGAAATCGACCTCACCGATTCTGCCAGCCTGCCCGAAGGCGGCCTGAAAACCTTTGCCACGCCCGGCGGTGGCCCGCCGGTGCTGCTGGCCCGCTACCAGGGCCAAGTGCACGCGCTGGCGGCCCATTGCCCGCACTACGGCGCCCCGCTGGAGCAGGGTAAGCTGCTGAATGGCAAGGTTATCTGTCCCTGGCACCACGCCTGCTTCCGGGTGGCCGATGGCACGCTGTGCGAGCCGCCCGCCCTCGACGACCTGCCCACGTTTGCGGTGCGCGAGGCCGAGGGGCGCATCTGGGTGCAGGTGCCCGCCAACCCGCCCGCCAGCACCGATAAGCCCGAAGCCACGCCCACGGCCGAGGTAGGCGGCACGCCGCCCCCCGCGCCCGCCCCGGCCACCGATGCGCGCACCTTCGTGCTGGTGGGCGGCGGGGCGGCCGGCGAGTTTGCGGCCCAGGCGCTGCGGCAGCAGGGCTTTGCGGGCCGCGTGGTGCTGGTATCGGCTGAGGCCGACGTGCCCTACGACCGCACCAAGCTCAGCAAGGCCTACCTGGCGGGCAAGGCCCAGCCCGCCGCGCTGCCCCTGCGCAAACGGGATTTTTACGAGGCGCAGCAAATAGAATGGCGCCCCAACAGCCGCGCCACGGGGCTCGACCTCGCCAGGCAAGAGCTCAGCCTGGCGGGCCAGCCGCCGCTGCGCTACGACCAGCTGCTGCTGGCCCCCGGCAGCACCCCCAACCTGCTGTCCCGGCTGCCCGGCCACGACCTGGCCGGCGTGCTGCCCCTGCGCACCCAGGCCGACGCCACCCAGCTGCTGGCCGCCACCAAAGATGCCCGGCAGGTAGTAATCATCGGCAGCAGCTTTATTGGCCTGGAGGCCGCCAGCAGCCTCATCTCCGAAAGCCGCCAGGTGACGGTGGTGGCCCAGGGAAAAGTGCCCTTTGAGCGGGTGCTGGGCCCCGAAATAGGGGCCATGTTTCAGCAGCTGCACGAGTCAAAGGGGGTGAAGTTTGCAACGCAGGCCGAGGTAACCGGGATAGTCGGCGAGCGGGGCCACGTGGTGGGCGTGGAGCTCAAATCGGGTAAGCTCGTCGATGCCGATGTGGTGCTACTCGGCGTGGGCGTGCGCCCCGCCACCGATTTTCTGAAAGAAGCCTTTACCCTGGAAAAAGACGGTGGCCTGGCCGTGAACGAGTATTTGCAAGCCGCTGACAACGTGTACGCTGCCGGTGACATTGCGCGTTTCCCACTGGCGGCCACCGGCCAGCCCGCGCGCATCGAGCACTGGCGCGTGGCCCAGCAGCACGGCCAGGCGGCGGCCCGCAACATGCTGGGCCACCGGGAGAAATTCACCGCCGCGCCGTTTTTCTGGACGCAGCAGTACGGCAAAAGCCTGCGCTACGCCGGCCACGCCGCGCACTGGGACGAAATTATTTACCACGGCGACCTGGCCCAGCAGGATTTTCTGGCCTTCTACGTGCTAGGTGGCCGCATTCTGGCCGCCGCCGGTATGGGCCGCGATACCGATATGCTCTACATCACCGAGCTGCTGGGCCAGGGTAAGCTGCCCGTTCCCAGTGCCGTGCACGCCGAAATGGATTGGGTGGCCCTGCTCTGAGCCAACCTATTTGCCTGCTCATTAGGCAAAAAAAGAGGCCGCTATCAGCTTGATAGCGGCCTCTTTTTTGTTGATTATTTAAGTGTTAGCGACCGCGACGACCGCCCCCGCCGGAGTTGCCCCCGCCAGGGTTGCCGCCGCCGCGCTGGCCGCCGCCCGGGTTGCCCCCGCCGCCGGGTTGCCCGCCAAAGCCGCCCCGGTCGGGCTGGCCATTACCAAAGCCGCCGCGGCTGGGGGCTGGCTGCATTCCGCCGCCAGGCTGGCCACCACCGAAACCTCCGCGGCCGGGGCCGGGGCTGGGCTGGCCGCCAGGGTTGCCGCCGCCAAAGCCGCCGCGGTCGGGCTGGCCTCCGTTAAAGCCACCCCGGCCGTCGTGGTCGCCGCCCCGGTTGGGCTCCATGCGGGGCTGGCCGCCGAAGTTACCGCCGCGCCCACCGTAGCCATCGCGGTCGTAGCCCCGGCCGCCCACGGGCCCCCGGTTGCCGTAGCCGCCGCGGTCGTAGCCGTATACCCGCCCCGCGCCGTACTCGTGGCCGTAGTAACGGCCGCCGCCCCCGTAGCCGCCGCCGCGGTACACGGTCACGTACTGCGGGTAGCGCTGGCGGTAGGTGCCAATGTAGAGCCAGGGCTGCGCGCCCACGTAGCTAACCGGGTAAGGGTGAAAGTAATAGGGGTCGTAGCCGTCGAGGTAGGGCACCGAAATCCACTGTCCGCCATCAAACACGATGTACGTGCCGTTGTAGATGTCGTAGTACCCGTCAATCTCCGGGATGTAGTAGTACTGCGTGCCCTGCGGCACGGAGGGCCCCCAGGGCGGCAGGCCAATATTGACGCCCACGCTCACCTGCGCCTGCGCGGCAGTGGGGGCGGCAAACGCCAGGCCAGTGCCCAGCGCGAAAGCAAGAAAACGAAGGCCGAAGGTCATAATGGAAAGCGAAAAAGAAGGGTGCGGCGAATTCAGCTTTGCTGAATGGAAGTAAAAAGTAGAAAGGAAGAATTAAAAATCTGACTGCCAATACGTTAATACTTCATTTCTGCTAAAAACGGTGCGTTGATAACGAAGCCACTCTAAGCAACTGGGTAACTGCAAGTAAAGTGCCGGGTTTGGACGGGGGCGGCCGCAGAGCCCAGCTGTGTGGCTACTGCCCGGCCCTCACCAAAAAAGCCCCGCCCACCGGGCGAGGCTTCGGGGGCCACGAACGGTTGCCTAGCGCACTTCGCGCGTGACGATGCGGCCCCGGCGGTTAACCCGCTGCACCAGGATGGGGCGGCGGTTGACCGGCCGCACCACCACGGGGCGCGGGGCTACCGGCTGCACCACTACCGGGCGGCGGTAGTAGCGGGCGTGGTGGTCGTTGTACTGCGCCCAGGGCTGGCGGCCGCGGTAGTTCACTACCACCGGGTGAAAGCTGGCGGGGTTGTAGCCTTGCACGTCGGCCACGGGCACCCAGCGGCCATTGCGCTGCACGATGTAGTTGCGGGCCGCCAGGTCGTAGTAGCCATCAATTTCGGGCACGTAGTAATACTGGGCCCCGGCCGGCGCGGCCGGCCCCCAGGCGGGGTGGCCAAACTGGGCATTGATGCTAACCTGGGCGTGAGCAGCTGGCGCGGCCAGCGCCGCAAAAGCACCGAAAACAAAGGCGAGAAGCTGAGGGCGAAATTTCATGGTGGAAAAGAGAAAAGGGGGTAAGAGAGATGTGGAACAGGATACTTCAACCACTGCAAAATGGGTGCCCCAAAGCAGGCTCGGCCGGTGGACGCCCCAGTTTTAAGGCCCAAAAGGCGTATTCCATCGACCAAGCTGACTGCCTGAGCGGCGAGCCAAAAAAAGCGCCCACTGGGCGCTTTTTTACTCGTAACTAACTTATAGCTAATCTATTAGTGCTTACCCTTGCCGTGGCCTTTTTCTTTGTGGCCTTGGCCGTGGTCATCGTAGCGGTAGTCGTCCCGATACATCTTCTTGGCCTGGCCGGGGGGCAGGCCGTGGGGGTTGCCGCCGCGGCTATACGTCCAGGGCTCGTTGCCGCGGTAGTCGATGTACTGCGGGTGGAAGTTGCGCGCGTCGTAACCCTCCAGGCGCTCGTAGCGGTTCCAGCGGCCGTTGCGCTGCACCAGGTAGCGGCGGGCGGGCACGTCGTAGTAGGCATTGGCCTCCGGGATGTAGTAGTACTGGGCGTTGGCCGGGGCGCCTACCACCACGGGCGGGGCCGTGTTAATATTGATATTGACCTGCGCCTGGGCCGGCGCGGCGGCCAGGGCCAGCGCGCTCAGCAAGCCGAGGGCAGCGGTTTTTTGGAGGAAGTTCATGAGCGAAAAAAATAGGTGAGGTACCCCACCTTGTCAAGGACGGTGCCAGGTATTTGGGAAGGTGTGCCTTATACGCGGCAACTCAGTTTTTAGCCTTGCGCAGCAGGTAGCGGGTCGCGGTTACCGTTTTGTCGACTACCAGGGGCGCTGGCGATACCTGAATCAGCTCCCAACCGGCCCCCGACAGTTCGCCCAGGCTCTGGGCCAGCACTTCATTGTTGTGGCGCACCCGCTCCAGGATAGTAGCGGCCGAAAATCCCCCAGCCGGTTCGAGCTGCACTTCGGTACGGCCATTAAAAGCCGGGGCGATGAGCAGCTTGGCCATGTTCTTGGTCGGCGCTTCCACCATCGTAACCGTTAGAAAATCATGAGTTTGATTACGAGACGAAACGAGCAGCTGGGCCGCGGCGGGCCGGCTGCCCAAGGCCAAAAGTAAGCCCGCGCCCAGGGCGCGCCACGAATTGAAAACGGAAAGCAGATGCATAGTCATACGCATAGAGTGAAAGGAGATGAAGCCGCCGCGGCCGGACGCCGCCGCCCCGGCCAAACCTACCAAGAACCACGGGCAAATACCGTGCAACGGCACCAAACCCGCCGCCCGCTTGTTACTCGCAGTCGCTCCCGGCCAACCGCCGCGTAGAAAAGCTGGTTTTTTGCCACCCCCGCCCGGCCGTTCCCGTACCTTTGCTCGTTCTTCCTATTTGCCCGCATGGCTAAAAAAACGGCTACCGCTCCCGTTGCTCCCGCTCCGAAATCTCCCAAAGCCGCGCCCAAAAAAGCGGTCAAAGCGCCCGCCCCGGCGGCCGAAATCCTGACCGATACCTCTGCCGCCGCGCTGGTGGAAGTAGCTGAGCAGCAAGGCCCCAGCCAGCTGCATGACCAGCCCGTGGGCCGGCAGCCTGCGCCCGCCGGCCGCGCCGTGGCCGCGCAGCACCAAACGCCCGCCGCCCTGCCGCCCCCGGCCGCGGGGCCCCTGCTG
>CAXTFI010000034.1:0-31226 GCA_964243255.1 uncultured Hymenobacter sp. | reverse complement strand
CCACGGCGGCCATCATCTTCGCCTTTCTGCCCTCGGCCATCGTGTACACGGGCCTGACGCGGGAGTTTTCGCTGCACATTCCGGCCACGGTAGCCGTGGCGCTCACGGCTTCGCTGGCGGTGTCGATGCTGCTCACGCCCTCGTTGTGCTACTTCGCCATTCGCCAGGGGCTGCACCGCAAAAAGGCCGGTGCGCCGGCGGCCAAGCCCTCGGTGATTGACCGGGTGCAGGGGCGCTTCAACCGGGCCGTGGACTGGAGCTTTGCCCACCCCAAGCTGGTGCTCACGCTGGGCTTTTCGTCGCTCGCATTGGCCGGCGTGTTCGGCTCGCAGGTGAAGTTTGAATACCTGCCGTATTCGGAGCGCGACCAGTTCAACCTGGAGCTGTGGCTGCCCGAGGGCACGCCGGTGGCCCAAACCGAAAAGGCCGTGGACCGCGTAACGGCCGCCATCAAGGGCGATAAGCGCATCAGCCAGGTGGTCAGCTTCATCGGCACGGGCTCGCCGCGCTTCTATTCGAGCTATGCCCCCGAAGCCCCGGCCGAAAACTACGCCCAGGTGTTCATCAACACCGTCAGCGGCGAGGCCACGGTGGAATTGGCGAAGGAGTACAGCCACTCGCTCCAGCAGGTGGTGCCCGAGGGCGCGGTGCGGGTGCGCCGCCTGAGCTGGAAGGAAACGAAAGCCCCGCTGGAAGTGCGCGTGGTGAGCGACAACGCCGCCGACCTGCGCGCCGTGGGCCAGCAGATTACGCAGATTTTCGCGGCCACGCCCAACACCCAATTTGTGCGCGACGACTGGCGCAACCCCACGCTCGGGGTGGCCGTGCGGCTGAAGGCGGACGAAGCCGACCGGGTGGGCGTGAGCAAGGAAGCCGTGGCCCAGACGCTGGGCGGCAGCCTCAAGGGCTACCCCGTCTCGACGCTCTGGGAGGGCGACAAGCCCCTGGACATCGTGCTGCGCCTCGATGAGCGCAACCGCCAGAACCTGAGCGACGTGAGCCAAGTGTACGTAACGACGGCCTACAATACCAAGGTGCCCCTGCGCCAGGTGGCCGACGTGGTGCCGGCCTGGCACCTGAGCAATATCGTGCGCCGCAACGGCCTGCGCACCCTCACGGTGAGCAGCGACACCGACTTTGGCCGGGTGGCGAGCCAGATACTGGGCGACGTGCGGCCCCAACTCGACGCGCTCAAGCTGCCCGCCGGCACGCACCTGGAATACGGCGGCGACGACGAGTCGGGCCGCGACGCGGGGCCTAACACCAACATGGCGCTCGGGCTGAGCTTCCTGCTGATTTTCCTGACCCTGCTGCTGCAATTCCGCCACGCGGGCCGGGCGCTGATTGTGCTCTCCACGTTCTTCCTGAGCTTGCCGGGGGCCATGTTTGGCCTCTGGATAACGGGCAACCCGCTGGGCATGACGGCTTTCCTGGGCATCAACAGTTTGCTGGGCATCGTGGTGCGCAACGGCATCATCCTGGTGGACTACGCCGACGAACTAGTACGCGAGCACGGCTACAGCGTCAAGGACGCGGCCATTGCCTCGGCCCACCGCCGGATGCGGCCCATTTTTCTCACCTCGTCGGCCGCGGCCGTGGGCGTGATTCCGATGATTCTGAGCAAGTCGCCGCTGTGGTCGCCCTTGAGCAGCGTCATTGCCTTCGGCATCATGGTGGCGATGGTGATGACCCTGTTCGTGGTGCCGGTGCTCTATTATATGACGCTGAAAGGCCAGCCCAAACCGGCGGAAGCCGAACCCCAGGACCACGACCAGCCCGCCTTGGCGCTGGCCACCCACTAGCCTTTTCCCTGATGAAAATAGTATTTTGTGTGGGCCTGGCGCTACTGGCGCCGGGCCTCTACGCCCAGACCGTGCCCGCGCCTACCCCCCTCGCGCCGCCGAATGCGGCCGCGCCGCTCTCGCTGGCCGCGTGCCGGGCGCTGGCCCTGAGCCAGAACCAGCGCCTGACCGCCTCGGGCCGCCGCCAGCTGGCCGCCGAGGCGGGCCGCGACGCGGTTAAAACCAACCGCCTGCCCAGGCTAGATTTCAGCAGCACCAGCTACTACGTGCGCGGGCTGGGCAGCCTGCTGAACACGCAGGGCGTGACGGCGGGGGTCGGCCTTACCCAGCCCATCTACTCCGGGGGCCGCCTCCGCGCCCAAACGGCCCTGGCGGGCCTCACGGCCCTGGCCGCGGCCGAGGACGTGCAGGCCAGCCGGCAGCAGCTGGTGGTCGAAACTGACCAGACCTACTGGCAGACCGTGGCCCTGCACGAGCAGGTAGCCCTGGCCGAGGGCAACTGCGCCCAGCTGCTCGCCCTGGCGCGCGACCTCGACAACAAGTTTAAGGCCGGGACGGGCTACAAGGCCGATTTGCTGCGGGCCCAGGTGCAGTTGCGCGACGCCGAGGTGCGCCTGCTGCGCGCCCGCGACGACCAGCGCCAAAGCCAGCTGGTCTTGCGCCAGCTCATCGGCCGCCCGGCCACGGACTCGCTGCGCCTGGCCGAGTCCATCGAGGGCGAGTTTCCCCTGGTCAGCCCGGCCGACTACGCGGCGCGGGCCCTGGCCCAGCGGCCCGACCTGCGCCGGCTGGCGCTGACCAACCGGGCCGATTCGCTGCAAATCGACGTGGCGCGCAGCGCTCGCCGGCCACAAATCAATGCCAGCGTCAATGCCCTGTATCTGCGCCAAAAAGCCGGTTTTCTGCTGCCCGCTAACAACTACGCGCCCGCCTACGCCCTGGTCAGCGTGAACCTGCCGCTGGTGCACTGGCAGGAAAACCGGCTCTTGGAAAGCCAACGCCGCTACCAGGCCCAGGCCAGCCAGGCCGACCTGACGGAAGCCCGGCAGCAGGCGGCGCTGGAAGTGAGCCGCGACCTGCTGACCCTGAATCAGGCCGCCCGGCGCATCGCGCTGCAAACCCTCACCGTGGCCCAGGCCCAGGAAAACCGGCGCCTCAACGACAACCGCTTCCGCGCCGGCCTGCTCTCGCTCGTCGATTTGCTCGACGCCCAAACCCTGAGCCAGCGCGCCGCCGCCGAGTTGGTGGATGCCAAAGCCGACTACCGCATTGCCGAGGCCGCCCTGGGGCAGGCCACGGGGGAGCCGCGCTAGCCCCTTCCGGCTACCTGCAAGTTGACGTAAAAGCAGGTTTTCGGCCTTGTTTTAAGCTATTTACCCCATGAAACTTGCCTTGATTGCCTCCGCCCTAGCCTTGCCCGGCCTGCTCGTGCTGGGCTGGCTAAGGCCCGTGGCCCGGTCGGGCCACAACCCCGCGGCGGCCAGGCCCGCGGCGGGGCTAGCCACGGCGCGGCAGTTGCCCGGCACGGTGCTGGCCGCGCCCTACCGGGTGCTGCGCTCCCCCGTGGCGGGCCGGGTGGTGCGGACGTATTTCAATGAGGGCCAGACCGTGCCGGCCAGCGCGCTGCTGCTGAAACTAGCGGTCGGCGCGGGCGCCGCCCCCCAAACGGTTTTTGCCACGGCCCCGGCGGCGGGCGACCTGAGCCGGACGCAAGTGAGCGAGGGGCAGTATCTGGCAACCGGCGCGCCCTACGCCCGCCTCACGCCGCGGGGGCCGGTGCGGGTGCGGGTCCTGGCGACTGGGGCGGCCCGCCTGCGCCTCGGCGACTCGCTGCGGGTCCTGACGGGTCCGGTGGGCCTGGTGGGGCACACTACCCCCCTCACCGCCTTGGTGCCGGACTCCACGCTAAGCACGGTGGTGCTGGTGCTGGGCCACTTGGGCTGGCCGCCCGGCACGGCTGTCCGGCTGGTGCTGGCGCCTGGGTCGGCGCAGCGGCCGGCAATTACCCGCTACTAGCCCTTTTCTCCCCTAGCCCTGCTCCAAGCTCCAAGCCAGCACGCTCCAGTTTCTGACCGACCTCAAGGCCCACAACCGCCGAGACTGGATGGACGACCATCGCCCGGAGTACCGAGCGGCCAAGGCAGATTTCGGGGAGCTGGTGAGCCAGGTGCTACGGGGCCTCGCCGCGCTGGACCCCGAACTCGCCCGCGCCCGCCTGGAGCCCAAAAAATGCCTCTTCTCCATCAACCGCGATGTGCGGTTGTCCGCCGACAAGTCGCCCTACAAAACCAATCTGGGGGCGTGGTTTAACCCCGGCGGCAAGGGCGTGCCTACGGCGGGCTACTACCTGGCCATCGAGCCGGGCGCTAGCTTCCTGGCCGGCGGCCTGTACCTGCCGCCGCCCCGCGAGCAGGCCGCCATTCGCCAGGAAATCGACTATAATCTTCCTGATTTCGAGCAGCTAGTCCAGGTGCCGGCATTCAGGCAGCAGGTGGGCCAACTGCAGCGAACCCACGTCCTGAAACGCCCGCCGAAGGGCTACCGGTCGGATAATCCCGCCCTCGAATACCTGCGGCTGAAAAGCTTTATCGGCTCCCGAACCTTGCCGGACCAGCAGGTGCTGGACGCCTCCTTGACGAACCAACTGCTGACCGTCTACCGGAGCCTGCAACCCCTGGTGCAGTACCTGAACGGCGCCATTACGCAAACCCTCTAATCGAGCTGCCATGTACCCACCTGTAGAACCCGACGAATTAACCCGCCACGCCACCGAAGTGGGCCGGGTCCTGCTCGACGCTGGTCTGACCCCCGCGGGCGGACCGCGCCGCTGGCCCCCGCTCGCCTGCTTCGACTTGGCCCGGATAAGCTTGCCCACCAAGGCCCGCTGCTACCCGCATTTTCGTGAGCTGGGGCTCTTGGTGCAGGATATTGGCTACGAGGGCATGTTGTTCTACCACTTGCTGCATACGGCGCGGCTGCTCGCCTTTGGCTACATCTACCAAGACCCCGAGGGCCTGTACTGGGTCGACCCCCGGCAACCCTACGACTACGGCCTGAGCTACGAGCTGGCCGAAGCCACCCTGGCTGAACTCATTGGCCTGGGCCAACTTGAAGAACTGGTGCAGCTCCTGCGCGAAACCACTTAACGCGCGTCTTGGCAGGCTTCGGACGGCGTTGGCCACGCGCATTCCGCTTTCACTTCGCTCGCCCTACCCCCATGAAAACTTCCATTCAACGGCGCATTACCCGGATTTTGCGTTGGCATTTCCTGGTGCGTCTCCCTCGTTTCGCGCCGGCGCAGCGGCTGGAGCATGACTACAACCTCGGGCCGTTGGACCAGCTCGAATTAGCGCTTTGCCTTGAACAAGCGTTTCACTTCGATTTTCAGAACCGGGAGCTAGCCGAGTTTCGTACGCTGGGCAGCGTGGTGGCGTCGGTCGAGCGCCACCTCCATCCGGCGGCCCACCGCGCGCCACGGCCTCGTCCGGCGAAGGAATTCCCCGCGGCTTGAGCGCCTGGTTTCGCTGGGGGCGCTATGGCGCACAGCCACTCGCCTTACCGCTGACGGCGGCCCGGTCCCCGTCTAGGCAATTCTTTTCCAGTTAGCTCCTTGCAATGAAAGCCCATTACTACCCCGGCAACCTGGCCCCCGAGCTGCTGGCCCGCTGGCAGGGCCACACTACCAAGGCGACGTGCGGGACCTGCTCCTGGCCCCCGAGCTGCTGGCCCGCTGGCCCGCCGAAGCCGCCCGCCTGCCGCCCTTGGCCGAGTTGGAACATTTCATTTCCGTCGCCTACCAAGCCAGCCTGCTGGCCGAAGAAGGCCAGCCGGTGCGCTGCCGGCTGGTCTTGAGTACGCTCGTTTACAGTGGCACCAGTTCAACTCCAACAGAAGTAAGTCATCCTATTTATATAGAGATTCAGGCTGCTAGCACAGGTGGAGGAAGTTCATCCACAGCGTATGCTCAAATGAAGCGTTCTATCGCGGGTGAAGTAGGTAGTGCGGTACAACTCTACTTTTAAGGGACAAATCTAAATACTACTACATCATTAACCTTCAATGGGCAATCGCTTAACTTTTCATTGACTGCCGCTACTTCCTCTTTCCCGTCAACTGTCCGTACCAGCTCTTTAACACTACCCGCAAAAGGCGACTACACCATCACTTTTACTTCTTCAAGCGGGGCTACTTTTTCAACCACCTACCATGTTGTTACACCATTAGCTACTTTCTTTCCCTGTAGCACAGCGTCTAACTCTCCGAAAATTTGTGCGTCCCAGTGCGTAAGCGCAGGAAACACACCTGGACTACTTCTCGGAAGGGTTCTTGCTACCAGTTCCAGTGAGTACGACGACTATAACAACACCTACTATTATGAGCATAATGCCAGTAACGCCGGTCAGTTTGGTAGCACTGGCGAACGGGAACAAGTCCAGTGGCAATACAGTTGGAATAACTCAGACTGGTCTGATATTTTTGGTGCCACGGGGCGTAATTATCAACCTGGCGCATTGCAACGAACCACTTATTTCCGTCGAGCTTCTACGCATATTGAGGGTAATCTTGGCCACCGCGCATATTGGTATAACAGTTCAACTGTCCTTATTTCTGTACAAGGCAAACCCCCAGCTCCACAGGTCAACCCCTACAATTTGTCTAGTTGCGGCAACACTGGATAGACAAAGCGACAGCGCGAGCAAAAATAAAACGATAGACCCGGCTTGTTTTATCATGTGCTTGCGTAATTAATACGCTGCTTAACCTTGTTTATCAAGGACTTTCGTTTAGCAAAAGCGACTGCCCGAGTCAGGGTAGGTTTCCCGACGTGACGGCTTTTTCAATTACGTCCAGTCGCGCTTTCCTGGGGTCGGGCTCCCCAACGGCAGAGCCATCAGCGCGAAACTCCAGGAGCTGCTGCTGAGTGCCTTACCGGGGCCAGGTGGGCAGCCCCTGGCTATTCGGATTACCAGTCTTGGCAAAGTTGGCCCAGTAGGTGTTCCTCAGCGCGGCCACTGCCTGGTTTTTGGAGGCCACGAGCGCGGGGCTAATGTTGCGGCGGCGGCGGCGTGGTAGTGGCCAGTTTAAGGGGCCTGGCCAAGTGGGAGAACGTGAGTGAGCCCAGCTTCCAGTTGCCGCCCTCTTTAAGGTATACCTCCGTGACCATGAAGGGATTGACGACTTCGTTGCCCCCGACCACGGCCACCAGGTCAAGGTCATTCAGCAGGATGGCGGTGTTGCCGAAGAGGTTCACGGCCGCGGCATAGACTTCGGCTTTCTTATACCAAATCATGCCGCCTTTAATGACGTTCAATTCCTGGTCTTTCCCCCAGCTGCCGCCCATGTGCACAAAAACGCAGTTTTCTTTAAACAGCCCGGTTAAAGCCGTTACGTTTTTGTCGGCCATCCAGGTCCATTTGGTTTTAGAAAGCGTCAGGAGGTCCTGTTCCTCTTTGGTAAAGGTGGTGGGGGCCGGGTTGGGTAGCTGGGCCTGCGCGTGGGCTAGCTGCAGGCCGGTGAGCAGCAGGCCCAGGACCAGTAAAGGCGTTTTCATAATGTTCAGTGATTTAGTCAGTTACCAGTGGGGAAAGGAGGCGGGTCTGCTGGGCGTCTGCCATCTGTGTAGCAAACCAGCGTTGAGGAGGTCGCGGCGGCTCAGGACCGAGGTTGGCTTTTTTGCTTGAGTGGTCTTTCGTAAGCAGGATTGGGTGTCACAGCGACCGGCGTGCCTGGCGGAGCCGTCATACCCCGCGCTGGCGGACGGCGTAGCCCACCAGGTGCGGGCAAACCCGTCAATGCGCGTATGCCCAACAAAGGTCTGGTCCTGCTGCGCAACTGGAAAAAACTAATCAAACCAATCAGTATACTATTCAAACACTTACCAGCAATGGCAAGCCGCGCTAACGCTAAGAATCCTGCGGTTGGCTTAAAGCTTTCTGCCGCCGCGCCTACTTCCTGCGGTTCTGCTTAAGGCTTAAGGCGGCCGGGGGAGGGCGTTACCCCGAACCGCTACTCGAAGGGGGTAGCAAACGCTTCAAAGGGACCACGCCTGCGTCGTGCTAACTTACCAAGCGGGAGAAAGCCCGTCAGCTATTTTAATAGCTCGTCTAATACCTCTATCGGCAGTGAGATTGACTGCATGGGAGCAGGCAGCGCCGACGCGTTTTTAGCCACAACCGTGGCAGCACCGGTATCTTCTTGCCCGGCTGCACCGGCCGCCCACCACGCCAGCATCCGCCCCTTGTCAAAGAGCAGCTCTTTTTGGGCCAGCGGATGATTGTAGTATAGGTCAGCTGGAAAAAAGTGCAGGTTGATAGTGAAGTTCTTGGCTTGGTCTGCGGCATTTTTTGGGACCTGCTTCGCCAAGAGATTTTGTACGCCGGCCATTGCCAGCAGCCGGGGAATAAGCAGGTCGTCGTTGCGCACTTCCAGGTTCCAAATATCGATTAGCCGTAGTAGCCCGTTAAGTACCCTGCGATTGGCGAACGTTTTATCGACTAAGGGGTCGCGCGGCTTATTAATCACTACGTCAATCTGATTGACATTGTGGGCGCGGGCATAATGATACGCGGCAGTCAGGGGCACATTTTCGCGCACTCCCCCATCGACAAAGGCACTATCCGCCACGTTGTAATAGCTCATAAACAGTGGCTCGTTGGCCGAGGCCCACATCCAATCTTTCATTTGCTCAGGCTGCGTAATATTTCGCGAGGAGCGATAGCCTACGCTGCCGCTTTTCAAATCCACCACGCAGACCACAAATTCCAGCTTGCCGGCCGCATTGCGAATTTGCTCGTAGCGCTTTTTAGTTAGAAACGTATCAAGTAAGGTGCGCAGGTTTTTGCTTTCCCCAAAGCTTGGTTTCCCGCGCAGCGCCCGCCACGCGGCATTTAGGGGCCGCAGGTTGCCGGTAGTAGTGTTGAAGGGATTTAGATTAAAAATATCCTTCTGCTCGACGGAAGTGTAGGCCCGTTTTAGCGTAGCAAAATCATTGAGCACGATAAGCGGAGCCATCAGGCTGCCGGTACTGGTGCCAAAAACCACCTGATAGGGTGCGCCAGCCTGGGCTACCAGGTGTTGCACAAAACCACCGCCCCAGGCCCCGCGCGCACCCCCACCGCCTACCACAAGGATACGCAGGGCCGGCCGGGCCGGGGGTGCCGCCGGGGCAACAGCCTGGCCGTAGCTGCGCCGGGCAATTAGCAAAGACAGCAGCACCAGTGGCCGCAGCAAGCACCTGACGAACATGTGTGACATAGCTACCGGGCTACAAAACCGTGAACCAGTGCTTCAACCCACCTCAGAATGGGCCAGCGTGCAATAACAGGCCATTTGAAAGGCTGCGCATCAGTGCCATTACTGAGTATCCGACTTAGCCTGGGGGCACAGCGATGCTAGGGGCGGGCAGCGGACCAGCGCGACGCGGTTCGTTTTGCTGCCTGCCTGGGCTTGCCGGACGCGGCGCCGCAGGCACTTGGGCGCGTAGCAGCTACGGCTAGCTAAATTAATTATTCCCAAGCTTAACGCTCATTAACAACTGCTAATGGGCATTAAACTTGGGAATAAAAGCAATTAGTTAAACTGCTGCTACTTTGCTGCGGCCAGCTTTAGCTTTAGGAGTACCATCCTTTTTACGGCCGTAGGGCGCGTCCGCATCCACTGCAGTAGCTTCTCTTGGAGCCCGAACTTTCCGCTCTTTTTTAGTTGCCTTGGCCCCATCGAGGAGCGCGTACACATTCTCTACTTCTTTCGTGATATTGCTCACCAAGTTTTCAATCCGAGTGAGCCCTTTGCGAATGTCTTTTTCGTTTGCGGCGGCGGCTCCTGCTTGGCTCAGCAGCTCTTGTAGTTCTTCAATATTGACTGCCATGGTGAATGGTAGGGGTGAAAAGATGAATTGGTGAGTAAGATTACGAATCATTTAGCAAATAGCAGCTAGGCGGATTGAAATTTTAGTTAACGTTCGACTATTCTATAGCAAGCCTTATTGCCTGTTTTCTTTCAAATAGAATTCATACGCTTCAAAAGCCAGCTCGTCTTCTGCCCCGTCAAGCAGATTTGATAGCGCATCGGAGATGCAATCTATCCAAGCCGCTAAGTCCTTGATTTGCTGGCCTGTCAACAGATTATTTCTCCTGAGCATTCCCGCTGGCTCAAGTCCCCATGCCCGTGCAAGATGGCAAATGCCCCAATAGGCAGCCATAATTTCTTTATCTACCTGCTCGCTTTTAAAACACGGACTTAAAACTTTCAAGATTAGCATTAGCTCCTGAAAGTTCTCCTCATAAAGCTGCCCCTGAAACGGCCTCAGCATTCCCAGAAAGCCTCGCTGAGTTTCCGGGTGGGCCAGGTCATTATGCGTGTAGCTATGATGCTTTAGCAGGGTTAGCGCTTCGGTTTTTGTCATAAGGCTAGTAATTCATTCTCCTACATCGGCAATGCCTCTAACGTCTGCGATTTTAGCAGCCGCAAACGTTGTCACGGTCATCAGTAAAATGCTGCTTGAATCTTGCCCAGCCACTTACGCAGCTTTACCTTGATAAGCTGCTTTGCCATCGGCGGCACCTCTTAACTTTACCGGCCGCGTTTAATACGGAGCCCCTGAGCAGTTGACTTTGCCCGCGGTGCAGCACACCGGCCTGACCATCGCGCGCCACTCCTGCGACCATTAGTCTCCGCACGGGCTCAATCTCAATAGCGATGAGCCGGTGACGAGCGGCGGCCGGGAGGTAGCGGGTTGGCCAACCAGCTGCACCAAAGTACCCCTGGCCCCGCGCACCAGGTACGCACCGTCCACCGGCTCCATGCCACTGAACACTACTGGCGGCACCCCACCCCCAAGGGCACCGGGCAACCCGTGCTAGCCTTTTAGGAACTTGCACTTAGCTAATAAGTTTGGCTGATAATTTGCGAGGCTACTTGCGCCTGCTACCTGAGCAAATCAAGTATTTTCTCTTTCAGCCTATTTTATTTTGCCTTTATGGAGCTTCATCTACTCAGCAAAACCACGTGCCTTTCGGTTTATTACGATTCCAAGAATAATTGGCTCTTTTTAGATTGGCAGGGCGAGCTGACGCTACCGGTCGTGCAGGCCGCCTGCGTGGAGCTGGGGCGGTGTTTTCTGCACCGCCCCTACCCTCGGGTGCTCAATAGCAACACCCAGGTAACGGGCGTCAGTTGGAACGTCGCAGCCTGGCTGGTGCGGGAGTTTTTGCCGTACCTGCCGCTGGCCGGCGTCGAGCAGGTCGCCTGGATTAACTCTACCTCGCTGCTGGGTCGCAATATGGCCCAGATAGTGGTCAACTGGCTACCCTGGCTATCGGCTACGCTCTTCGATGACTTGGAGGCGGCCGTGCGCTGGCTTCAGCACCTGCAGCCCGCCAGCCCCCCCGATTACCCACTGCCCCGGCACCTGCCCGCTACTCAAGCCAAGCTGGCCCAGGCCCTCCAGGAGCTGCAGCACAACGTAGCCGCCGCGGCCCTGCAGCGCCAGCCAGTGGCCCGGCGGTAGCCGCACGCACGCACGCGAGTCCGCTGCGGCAGGCTTCAACGCAGCCGAGCTGGTCGAGGCCTGCCGCAAAACGGCCCGCCGGGAAACCAGAAAGGGTAGCCCCGGCCGCGATTCCAAGCAGCAGGCCGCTGCCCGAACCCGCGCAACAGCTAGTCATAAGCACCTAGCGGGCGTAGCTTTGCGGGCTTGCTTATGTTCCTTTACCTAGCTTATTTCATGCGCCTATCTTTACGTATGCTGGCCGCTGGCTTCTTGGCCCTGGCAGCTCCTACTGCCCACGCCCAGCTGATTATGCCCGTTGGCAGCGTTAATGGCGCCTTTCTTTATGGCGCAACTGTCAGTGGCACTACGCTTTACGGGGTCGGCAGTGACCCGAGCCGGACTTTTCAGACCTACCGCCTAAGCTCGCCGGCCGCGCCCCAGCTGCTGGCGGCGCTGCCCACGCCGCCAGCCATCGGCACTACCCAGGCCCGCCAGGTAGTGGTGACGGGCACCACCGCCTACGTGGCCAGCTTCGACTACACCAACTTTGTGCCCGTTGCCAAAGCCTTCCTCTCGGCCTACGACGTGAGCAATCCGGCCGCCCCGGTATTGCGCAAAACCAGTCAGGTAAGTTCCAGCGCCCTAACGATTGCCGCCAGCGGCGGGTACCTGTACGTGAGCCATGATTTTTTGAGCGGCTTAACGGTTTACGACAGCAACCTGACGGTTGTGGGCACCTACGCGGGCGTGAATAACGTGCTGAGCCTGACCCCCAACGGCACGAGCCTCTACGTGGCCCAGAGTGGCTACCTCACCACCGTGCTTAACCTGAGCACCCCCACTGCGCCGACCCTTTCCGGCACGGTAACGGGCAGCATTCAGGCCGTTGGTGGGCAGTATGGCTACGGGCTGCTATACCCTTACTCGGCCAATGCCCCCGATAACATCCTGCTAACCTACGACTTAACTACGCCAAGCGCCCCGGCCTTACTTAGCCAAACCCCAGCCCCGGCCAGCGGCACGCTGCTCACCGCCACCGCGCAGGGCCACGCCGTGTTCACGGCGGGCGACGCCAACCCCCACTTTCCCGTCACTACGCAGGGCAACTCGCTGCCCGTGCGCTTCTACACTGCCAGCACGCCGGCCACCCCCGTGCTCGTGGGCCGCGACCAGGATACCTTCGGCGGGGCCTATGCCCTCACCAGCGGTGGCAACTACGTATACGCCGTGTTGGGCAGCCGCCTGGCGGTGTATACCGCCACTAGCGTGCTGGCTACGGCGCGCGCGGCCCCCACGGCGGCCCTGGGGCCTTACCCTAATCCGGCCCACGGCACCCTGCGCCTGCCCTCGCTGGCCCCGGCCACGCCTGTCACCATCTCCGACGCGTTGGGCCGCGTGTGCTTGACTACCTCAGCCCCGACTGGCAGCGTGCTTGATATTAGTATGCTGCCAGCCGGCCTCTACCAGGTGCGCGCCGGGAGTATGGTGAGCAGGCTTGTAGTTGAATAAGTACCTATTAGGTAAAAATAAGGATGGCAACGCGCCGCCTACCGCTGTCCGGCAGCAGGCAGGGTAGCTTGCAAAAAGTAGCTTCCCGCAGTATGCGCGCGGTTTATAATGAGATTTAACCAAGCAAACAAGGCTCTTTCTGGCATCAGGAAGGGCCTTACTCGTTTTTTAGTAACGGCTTTAGTGGCAAGCCGGCGGCACTCACTCCAGTATACAAGACTTTGAGGAAAATATAAAGTATTGCTAAACAATTAGTTGCTTATGTGCCGAGCAAGCTGCCCAACCCAAATTCAGGCCAGTACCTCGACCAGAATACCGCCGGGGGCGCGTAGGTAAAACGTCCAGGAACCGTGAAATTTGCGGGGCGGGTCTACGGCAAAGCCGTCGGCGGCTAGGCGCTGGTGCAGGGCATCGACCTGGGCCGCGCTTTCCTGCACGAAGCCAATGTGGAAATGCGCGGGGTACGTGACTGCCGGGGCGCGGTCGAAGTTGCTGAGGGTCAGTAGCAGGCCGTTGTCGTCCTGCAGCACCGCGAGCGCGGGGCTGGCTTTGGTGGTGGCGCGCAGGCCGAAGTACTTCTCCAAAAAAGCCTGGGTTTGCGGCACGTCGCTAACCGACAAGTTGAGGTGATTGAGAACCATAACGAAGGAGTGGGCCAGGGAAGGAAAACCTGGCCCGCCACAAAGCTGGCAACCGCCGCCAGCACCGGCATTGCCCTGGGACAACTAACGCGCTCAGGAACGTTTTTTTTATAAATCCGGCGCAGGGAGCTAGGCGTGACGCCACTAAACGAGGCCAGGTATTTCTACAGTATGCGCGGCAGGTAGCCGGGCTGGCGCAGCAGGTCGCGGTAGCGCTGCCCGGCCGTGTTGTGCTGCCAGGCAGTGAGGCGGCGAATGACGTTCACAAGAGGCCCATCGGTACTACGCCGTAAGGAGCCGACGCATACGGCACACCGACCGGCTAAGCCGAATGTGCCCCAATGTACTGCCACGCCCACTGCAACAAGGCAGCGCTGCCCCAGACTACCAGGCCCGACACCACCAAAAAAGCTACTAGTAGCAAAGCTACCAGGCCTTTGCCACTGCTGGTGTGCCGGCCCTCGGCGTAGTGGCGGCGCAGCAGGGCCACGTTGCGCTCGTTGCTTTTGTAGGCGAAATCAAACACGCTCCCGATAATGGGAATGGCGCCAACCACGCTGTCAATCAGGATGTTGAGGGCCATGCGTACCACTACCGCCCCACTGGCCCCGTGGCGCAGCATGGTCAGCAGCAAGGCCACCGATACGACAGTAGTAGACAGGTCGCCCACGATGGGCACCAGGCCCAGCAGCGGGTCGAGGCCGAAGCGAAACCGGGTGCCGGGCAGCCGAAACTGGCTGTCCAGGAGGCGGGCAATGCGCTCGACCCAGCGCAGGCGCTCATCGGCGTCGAAGGTGGCGGGCACGGGGGATTGCGTGAGCTGGGGCATCGGCGTAAAAAGGTCGTTGGGGCTATACGCGGCTGAGCCCCGAAAGGACGCCGGGCACCGGCTGGGGCCGAGCCGCCGACGCCAGCGCCGGGCCTGCGCCGGGCGAAAAGCAATCAATTCGGGTCGAAATAAGTTATGCCTACCACTTACTGTTGCTTTCTATTTCGTGTCTCATGCTTATCAACGCTGCTTCCCCCGTCGCCTTCTCCGTTCTCGATTTGGCCCCCATTGTGGCCGGCACTACGCCGGCTGACACGTTTCGCCACAGCTTAGACCTAGCCCAACAGGCTGAAGAACAAGGCTATACCCGTTTTTGGCTTTCGGAGCACCACAACATGGCCAGCGTGGCCAGCTCGGCCCCGGTGGTGCTGATGGGCTACATCGCGGGCGGCACCCGCACGCTGCGCGTGGGCTCGGGCGGCATTATGCTGCCCAACCACGCCCCGCTGGTGGTGGCCGAGCAGCTGGGCACGCTGGCCACGCTCTACCCCGGCCGCATCGACCTGGGCCTGGGCCGCGCCCCCGGCTCCGACCAGGCCACGGCCCAGGCCATCCGGGGCAGCCGTATGGGCGGGGTCCCGGATTTTCCGCGCGATATTCAGCAGCTGCAAACCTATTTTTCGGCGACCAACAGCACCGGCGCGGTGCGGGCCATCCCCGGCGAAGGGCTGGATATTCCGCTGTACATCCTGGGCTCCAGCACTGATAGTGCCTACCTGGCCGCGGCCCTGGGCCTGCCCTATGCCTTTGCCAGCCACTTTGCGCCGGCCCAGCTACTGGCGGCCCTGGATATTTACCGCCAGCATTTCCGGCCCTCGGCGGCGCTGGCTCAGCCCTACGTCATTGCCTGCGTGAATGTGGTGGCCGCCGACACCGACACCGAGGCGCAGTGGCTGTCCACGTCGCTGCTGCAGTTTATGCTCGGCGTCATTTCGGGCAAGCCCGCCCCGCTGCCCCCGCCCGTCGAGTCGATGCAGCCGCTCTGGGGCCCGGCGCAGCAGCACGCCGTGCAGCAGATGCTGGCTTATTCCTTTATCGGTGGCCCGGCCACGCTTCAGCAAGACTTACAGGACTTTATCGACCAAACGCAGGTCAACGAGCTTATGGCCGTTTCCAACATTTTCAGCCACGGGGCCCGCGTTCATTCGTATGCCCTGCTGGCCCAGGCCCTGCGCGGCGTAACCCAGCCGCCGGTAGCAAACCACCTGGCCTTCACGGCCTAAGCCCGCCGGCGGCCGGGTTGTGCAGGCCGGCACCAAGGGGCGGCTGGCCCTCCCCCACTATACTAGGCTGTTACGTGCTGGCGGGCTCGCGTAAGGTGCCCCTTGCGCGAGCCCGCCAGCACGTAACGGCTCTGCCCCCACTACCTGGGCAACTCCTAAAAAAAGCGCGTTGGCATCTGCCAGCGCGCTTTTTTATTGACTTTCTGATTCACAAGCTTTAACGTAAATTAACAGCGCCTACGCCGCGCGCCGCGCTGGCGGGTGGCAACGGCTGGGCGGCGCGCCGCGCCAGGGCCGCGCTGGCGCATAGCCAGGGCAGGCCGATGGGCGGGGCTGCTCCTAATTAAGCACCCTAAGTACCTGGCCAACTGGCACTTCGCCAGCGACAGCGCTTTTTTTGTGCCCGCGTTCTTCGCGTATTCTTTGATGACTACCGCCTATTATCCCGATGATATAGCCGGCGCGCTGCACGAGCGCTGGCCCGCCACTACCGGCGTGGGGGCCTTGCCCCCGCGCCCGGTGCTGGCGCAGTTCCTCTCGGCCATATACCAGGGTAGCCTGCTGCGGGAAGAAGGCCGCCCCGTGGAGTGCTACGTGGTGCTGGGCACGGCCGCGCAGCTAACCGGGCCGGCGGCGCGGCCCACGGGCTACTACGTGATGGCCCTGGGCACGCCCCGGCCCTGGAACGAGCAGGAAATCAGGCGGCTGAGCCCGGCCGTGGCGCGGCCCTCCATCCTGCTGGCGGTGAGCCAAAATCAGGAAAACGACCTGATACTCTGGGGCCTGGTGGTTACCGATGTGCCCTGGGGCACCCACCCCGGCAGCCCGCCGGCCGGGGCGGCCGAGGTGCCGCCGCTGCTGGTGGTGCACGTGCAGGGGCCCGGCACGCTGGCCTGCTACTGCGGCACCACCCGCCTGCTAACCTTGCAGGCGGGCCGGCTCGATGGCCACGGATTTTTGCAGTTTCCGGCGGCCTGGAGCCGGGGGCGCTTTGGGGAGGTAGGCCGGGAGTACGCCCGGCTTAGCGGCCAGCCCCATTTGCCCACGCCCGCGCAGGCCGAGCTGTTTGCGTACCTGGGCCAGGCCGTGCAGCGCCGGGCCGTGGGGCGGGTGCGGGCCAGCGGCCACGGCGGCCTGCTGGTTTTTGTGGCCCCCCAGGCAGTGCCCGAGCTGCTGGCCCCCGGCGGCCTGCTGCGGCCCAAATACCTGGTGCAGGAGCTGGGCGCGGGGGCCCGGTGCGGCCATATTTTCCTGGCCATTGCGCAGCGGCTCTCTGCCCTCGGCGACCTCAGCTGGGCCCACTACCAGCAGGCCACCGATGCCCCGCTGCGCGCCCTGGCCACGGCCGTTGACCACTTCGCCGACCTGCTGGCCAACCTGATGGCCGTAGACGGGGCCCTGGTGCTAACCAAAAACCTGGAAATAGTGGGCTTCGGCGTGGAGATACGGGCCCCGCACGTGGCGCTCGACCAGGTGCACCGGGCCCTGGACCTGGAGGGCGAGCACCTGTATGCCGAGCCGGCCGACCAGGGCGGCACCCGCCACCGGGCGGCCTACCGGCTGTGCCTGGCCGCGCCCGAGTGCCTGGCCGTGGCCATCTCGCAGGATGGCGGCGTGCAGCTCGTGCACCAAAACAACGGCAAGATTATCTTTTGGAGCCAGCTGCTTTAACCGCAAGCGCTGCCCGCCACCCCTGGCAGCAGGCGGGCGCGGGCCGCCCGCGCGCCAGGCAGCCGGCGCAAAAAAAGTTTCGGCCAGTAAATCAGGTAATTGAACGAAAGCAATACGGCGGTCTGGGACCCGCACCCTAGCTTTAGGACATGAACTATCCCACCCCTACGCTTCACCCTTTGCAAGTTTCTGCCCTTGCTACCGAGCAAAGCCGCCAGCGCCTGGCAGCCGCCGTTATTGCCTTCACGCAGGGCACCCGCTTCGCGCTTGAGCCCTACCAGCAGCAGGTACTTGACCTCTTTTTGCTAGGCCGCCTCACGATTGACGAAGTTGTATATTCCCTGGAAGCCACGGCCCGGTTTCGGGCGGCCGCTGTCTTAGGCTAACGCCCGGCGGTGGCCCGCCCGCTTTCCAACGGGTTCGAGCTACTGCAAAGACGCCCAGGCAGTTACCAGAGTATGTTGCTCACCGAGCAGCCGGGGCCCCGCCCGGCTAGTATTCCAGCAGGGCCTCGTCGGGGTAGCACCAGGCCCAGCGCTCGCCGGGCTGGGCCGAAGTGATAACGGGGTGCTGCGTAGCCCGGAAGTGCTTGGTAGCGTGCCGGTTGGGTGAGTCGTCGCAGCAGCCCACGTGGCCGCACTGCTGGCAAATGCGCAGGTGCACCCAGGTATCGCCCAGGGCCACGCACGCGGGGCACACGTGCCGGGTATCGTGTTGGAGGTGGCGCAGGTCGAGCGCCGCCAAGTGTTGGCAGGGAGGATTCATGGGGAAGGTTGATTAAGATAAATTTTTGTTTATCAATTATTTACGGGTAAGCACCGGGCCCGTTAGTGGCCGGTGCATTGGCCCTAACGGGCCCCGCCGCGGCTTCCGGGGCCGGCCCACCGCTTCTTGGGTGCTACGGCCTTGCCAGGGTAAGGGCGCGCCGGCTTTGCTGCCGATAAAGCCAGCGAAAAAATAACTAATGCGCGGCGCTACTAGGTGGTTACCAGTATTTTTCATGCCTCATTACTCCTGCTTTAAACAAGCCCGTGCCGCGCGGCCAAACGGCGCAAATGACTGGTACACTGTGCTGAGGCCAGGGCACATGCCGCGCCCGAAGCCCAGCAAAGCACTGGCAGGCGGCTAGCGCGGCAAAATTATTCTTTTCCTAAATTAGTCCTAACGCTTCTTAGTATGATACCTTTGAAGCGTATGGAACAAGATTATCATCCCCCGCTTATTCTTCTTGCCCGAACCGCTAGCTTGTCCTGGCAGCAGCAGCTGCGGCAAAGTGTTCGCCTGTACCTCGCCCTGGGGGCCAACCCACTAGTGGAGCTGGAATTGGAAAACATACTCCAACGCACGGAGGAAGAGCTGCTTAGCTTTCTATTGGAAGGCGAGCCCCCAACGGCCGCCGCGCGCCAGCAGGCCCAGACGTTCTTAGACATGGCCCAAAACGAGCTGCTCGCTTCTGAGGCCGAAGTGCAGCTGCTGCTGCGCGAAAACACGCCTACCGACTAAGCGCCCGGCCCCGCACGCTGCCTACTGCTGGGTGAGGTAGGCCATTAGCTGCGTGGCGGCGGCAATAACGGGGCCGCCCATGGGGTCGGCTTGCAGCACCTCGAAAGGGCCTTCGCCAAAGTAAAGGCCATCGGATACCAGAAAAGTCAGGCGCACCCTGCCGTTGGGGGGGAAGGGCCGCCGGGGCTGGTCCCACTTGCCAATTTGGTTGACGACCGTGAGGCTGGCGGCAAACAGCTGGTCGAGCAGCTGCCGCGATTCCAGCGTTTGGGTTTCCCAAACCAGCAGCTTCTCTGCCTGGTTGAGGTAGCGGGCCCCACCCTCGCTGAAGGCGGCCAGCACGTCGAGCCCCCCAGGCAGGCCCACTTCCACCACCACGCCCAGAATCTCCCGGTGGTCGATAAACGAGCCGCTGGCCGCCAGCCGGTGGTAGGCCAGCAGCCGCTGGCGGGCTTCCAGGGTTTTGTCGGCGGCCACGGCCTGTAGCTGGTCGGGGGTGGAGGCCTCCTCCAGCAGCACGGCCCAGGGATACCCGGTGGGCCGGGGGTCTTGCCGATACCGCGCAATGTTGTCGCAAAACAAGAGCTCGTAGACCTTGTTGAGTCCATCGTTTCGGTAGGGCTGCACTGGCTTTTTGGAAAAGATATTGAAAATTCCCATATATTTTTGGTGGAGCGGCCTCGCCCTGAAAGCTGCCCCCGCAAAGCCAGAGCGGCCTGGCCAAAAACTGGTAAGAAGGCGCAAGCTGCCCGGCTTTCGGCCAGGCCGGCCAAAGATAGGGGCGAACTTGCGCCAGCGTTACTCCAGCTTCCTTTACCCATGCCCACGCCCTTTTCCTGCTGCCAGCAGGCGCCCCTATAGCTACCTGACACCCGGCCCTTGCCCACGCCCGTTAGGGCAAGTCAGCCATTGGACTCGCCCCTGCGGTTACCTGACGCCCGGCCGCGCCCCGCGCCCGCCCCAAAGCCTCTGGTGGCCGCAGCCGCCGGCTTGCCAATTTTCGCGCATTAGCGTTAGCCATCTTATTATCAAGTAATTACGAAACGCACAAAACCCTGACGGCCTACTGCAACTGGCCGTGCGCGCTGCTCCAGATACCTTGCGTTTGCCCACGCTAGCCGTCCTCCCATGAAAGTTATTTGCTTCTGCGGTGCCCTGGCGCTGCCACTGGTGGGCACCGCCCAGCAGCTGGCGGCCACTACGCCGCCCCTCACCTACCACGTGGGCCTCACGAAAGCCCCCCTCTACCGCAGCGCCGCCGATACCGCGGGCAAGCCCAGTCGCTACCTCTTCAGCCAGGCCGAGGCCCTTGTGGTGGGCCGGTTTTCGTCCCGGTGGGTGGTGGTCCGGCACGAGGGGTTTCTCTACCTCACGCCAGCGGCTAAGCTGAGCGATTATGACGCCGCCGACGCCGAAAAGCTGCCCATCGACGCCCACACGCAGCTTATTACCTACGAGGGCGTGGTGCCGGTGCCGGGCATCAGCCAGGCCGACCTCTACGCCCGCGCGGCCGCCTGGGTCGCCAAGGCCTACCCCACCGCCGATGCCGCGCCAAAGCGCCCGGAAGACCCCGCCGCCGGCCAGCTGGTGGTGCAGGGCCAGCGGCCCGCCGTGGTGTACAATATGTACGCGGGCGTGCTGCGCAGCAGCTACGCCGGGGTGGTGCGGCACACGCTCACCATCTACGTCAAAGATGGGCGCTACAAGTACATTCTCAGCAACTTAACTCACGATGCCCTGGCCACGCCCAACCTCAAATCGGGCGGCGCCTTGGAGCAGGACCACGCCAGTTTGTTTGGCTACGGCGGCCTGGGCAGCCACAAGCCCTGGGCCGACCTCAAAGTAGCCGCCACCCGCGACGTGCGCCACCTGCTGGCCGATTTGGAAGCGGCCATGACGTTGCAGCAACCGAAAGTGGTGAGGAAAGCCAGCGATTTTTAGTCCACTGGTTTTTTTAAGCCAACCAGCATCGTGAGTCCAGCGGGCGCAGGCCCTGGGCAGAGGCCCGTACATTTCAGATAACTTATTAGTAATTAAGTGTTTACAAATAACAGCGAGCAGGCGACCGAAGTACTCATTATTGGCGCGGGCGCGGCGGGGCTCCTCGCGGCCCGGCAGCTGGCGGCGGCGGGCCGGCAGGTGCTGGTGCTGGAAGCCAGCAACCGGCTGGGTGGGCGCGTGCACACGCTGACGCCCCCCGGCTTTACGCAGGCTATTGAGGCCGGGGCCGAGTTTATGCACGGGGCGGTGCCCCTCACCCGCGCCCTGCTGGCCGAGGCGGGCCTAACCTGGCAAGCCACGGCCGGGCGCACCTACCTGGTGAAAGATGGCCAGGTGCAGGCCGATGCCGACTTTTTTGCCGACTTGCCGCTCGTGCTGGCCAAGCTAGAGGCCCTGGAGCAGGACCTGCCCCTGGCCGATTTTCTGGCCCAGCAGTTTCCGGACGACCAGCACGCGCAGTTGCGGGCCATGGCCACGCAGTTTGCCGAAGGCTACGACGCGGCCGATGCGCGCCGCGCCAGCGCCTGGGCCCTGCGCGATGAGTGGGCGGCGGGCGGCGCCGACGACTCGCCGCGCCCGGTGGGCGGCTATGGCCCGCTGCTGCACTGGCTGGCCGGGCAGGCGCAGGCCGCGGGGGCCACGCTGCACCTGGCCACGCCCGTGCGGGAAGTCCGCTGGCAGCCCGGCGCGGTGGAGGTACTGACCCAGGCCGGCCCCACTTACCACGCCCGGCAAGTGCTGTGCACGGTGCCGCTGGGGGTGTGGCACCAGGGGGCGGGCCAGCCCGGCCACCTCGGCTTCGCGCCCGACTTGCCCACGCACCGGGCAGCAACGGCCCAGCTGGGATTTGGCGCGGTCATCAAGGTAGTGCTCGAATTTTGGGAGCCCGTTTGGCACGCGCGCCTGCCCGAGCTGGAGTTTCTGCTCTCCGAAGCCCCCGTGCCCACCTGGTGGAGCCAGCTGCCCAATGCCTGCCCCCAGCTGACGGGCTGGGTAGCGGGGCCCGCGGCCCAGCGCCTGCAGGCCGCTTCAACCGAAACCATTCTGCAGCTCGCTCTCGAATCACTGGGCCAGCTGCTGGCCCTGACGCCCAGCGCCTTGCGGGCGCAGCTGCGCGCCAGCTACGTGCGCAACTGGGGCCGCGAGCCGTATGCGCACGGGGCCTACTCGTACGCCACGGTGGGGGCCGCGGCCGCCCGCGCCGCCTGGGCCACCCCGGTGGCCGACACGCTGTTTTTTGCGGGCGAAGGCGTGTACGACGGTCCTGACGGTGGCACCGTGGAGGCGGCACTGGCCAGCGGGCAGGCCGCGGCGCAGGCCCTCCTAAGCTCGCGCTACTGCCTGTCAGCCTGAAGATATTTTACAACTTGTTGATTTTAAAGTAGTTGGCGGCAGCACAACTAGATTTCTCAAGTAAAAAGTCAGGTAGGTTCGACTCAGACTCAGTAAGTAAGGCCAGTAGCCCCGGCCAGAAAAGTATGGGCACAAAAAAAGGCCGCGCCACCCGGCACGACCCTTTCCAAACCCGGACGCAGCGAGAATTCCCACCCAGCGCTGGTCCGTGGCTCCAACCCAGGGGCTAGTGCCGGAACAAAAGTTCGCGGTACTTCACCAAAGGCCAGTCCTCATCGGCCACAAGCAGCTCTAGCTTGTCGGCCGCGCGGCGAATCGCCGCGAATTTATCTTTTACCGTGTCGCAGTACGTAATGGCGCGCTCGCGGGCATCTTCTACTTTATTGGCCACCTTGCGGGCTTCAATCATGGCGTCAACCGTCGTTTTGATGGTCGACACGTAGCGTGAGATGGACTTAATCATTTCCACCGTCACTTCGCTGTTCTCATCATCGAGGCCGAGGTCGCGCAGGCCGCGCACGTTTTGCACGAGCTTGTTCTGATAAGCCAGCGCCGTGGGAATGACGTGGTTAACGGCCAAATCGCCCAGCACGCGGCTCTCAATCTGAATTTTCTTGGTGTAGTCTTCCAACAAAATCTCGTGGCGGGCGTGCAGCTCTACCTTCGACAAGATGCCGTGGCGCACAAACAGCTCGGTGGCGTCGGGGCGCACCATGGCGTCGAGGGCCAGCGGCGTGGTCGGCACGTTGGCCAGGCCCCGGCGGGCGGCCTCCTCCTTCCACTCGTCCGAGTAGCCATTGCCTTCGAAGCGAATGTCTTTGGACGTGATAACGTAGCTACGCAGCACATCCACAATGGCCACTTCCTTCTTTTTACCCTGGGCAATCAGCTCATCCACTTTCTGCTTGAAAGCAATGAGTTGGTCGGCCACAATGGCGTTGAGCGTCGTCATGGCCGACGAGCAGTTGGCCGACGAGCCTACGGCGCGCAGCTCAAATTTGTTGCCGGTAAAGGCAAACGGCGAGGTGCGGTTGCGGTCGGTATTGTCGAGCAAAATGGCCGGAATTTTATCAATGCCCAGCTTGAGGTAGATGTTGTCGCCTTTGTCGAGCGGCAGCTTGGCGGTGCGCTCCAGCTCGTCGAGCACGCCGTCGAGCATCGAGCCCAGAAACACCGACATGATGGCCGGCGGCGCTTCGTTGGCCCCGAGGCGGTGGTCGTTGCTGGCCGAGGCGATGCTGGCGCGCAGCAAATCGCCGTAGCGGTGCACGGCCTTCACCGTGGTGATGAAAAAGGCCAGGAACTGTAAATTCTCCTTGGGTCGGCGGCCGGGCGCCAGCAGGTTTACGCCCGTGTCGGTGCTCATGGCCCAGTTGTTATGCTTGCCCGAGCCGTTGACGCCGGCGTACGGCTTCTCGTGCAGCAGCACCTTGAAGTTGTGCTTCAGGGCCACGCGGTCCATCACATCCATCAACAATTGGTTGTGGTCGATGGCCAGGTTGGCATCCTCGAAGGTGGGGGCGCACTCGTACTGGTTGGGTGCCACCTCGTTGTGGCGGGTGCGCAGCGGAATACCCAGCGCGTTGGCTTCCTCCTCAAACTCAAACATGAAGGCGTGCACGCGGGGCGGAATCGAGCCAAAGTAATGGTCCTCCAGCTGCTGGCCCTTGGCCGGGGCGTGGCCAAACAGCGTGCGGCCGGTCATCACCAGGTCGGGGCGGGCGTCGTAGAGCGCCTTATCCACCAGGAAGTACTCCTGCTCAATGCCGAGCGTGGTGTTCACGCGCTGCACGTCCTTGTCAAAGTACTGACAAACGTCGAGCGCAGCCTTTTCCAGGATGGCCAACGACTTGAGCAGCGGCGCTTTATAGTCGAGCGCCTCGCCGGTGTAAGCCACAAAAATGGTGGGAATGCAGAGCGTCTTGGCTCCCATCGTTTCGATGATGAAGGCGGGCGACGTGGGGTCCCAGGCGGTGTAGCCGCGGGCCTCAAACGTGTTGCGAATGCCGCCGCTCGGAAACGACGAGGCATCGGGCTCCTGCTGCACCAGCGCCGAGCCTTTAAAATTCTCAATCGGCCGGCCGTCGGAGTTCAGGTCGAAAAACGAGTCGTGCTTTTCGGCGGTAGCGCCGGTGAGGGGCTGAAACCAGTGGGTGTAGTGGGTAGCACCCTTGGCCATGGCCCAGGTTTTCATGGCGGCGGCCACGGCATCAGCTACCGAGCGCTCGACGGGGGTGCCGTGCTTCACGGCCGACTGCAGCTTCTTGAAGTATTCGCCGGGCATATTGGCCCGCATTGCCTCCAGGTTGAACACATTTTGCCCAAAAGAGTCGGAGCGGCGCGCCGAGACAGGCGCTACCGGCAGCGCCTGGCGCTGGTCAACGAGTTCAAGGGCTTTAAAGCGAAGAATGGCCATGAAATGTAGGGTGGGTATCTGATTTCATAGCAAAAATACGGCGGAGCAGCTAATTCTCTGCAAAACCCCCTTCGCGCCAGAGGTTTTTATAGGCAAACAGGCCTGAAAAGTCGGCAGAGGGGGTCAAACCACCAGGCGTATTATCCTCTCTATCTTGCTGATTTTAGCCAGTAAAGCTCCGCGGCTCAACAAGATTGGCCGACGTGCTGGGCCATTCCCATTTTGCTGTATTAACTGGGCAACTAACCCAATCGCTTCTGCAAAGCCACTATGGTGGTTGGCTAAACTTAACACCGCTCCGCCGGTCGGCGGGTGCCCGCTTAAAGCAGCAAAAGCGCCGTTGCGAAGCGACTCCATCAAGCTTTGTTATTTTATTATTAAGGAGTGTTACCGGCGGCGCGTGCGCGGTCCGGTCTTGCTTAAGAAACTGTTTAGCGCAGTTTCGCGGTCGGCGCGCCTAGCACCGCTTTAGGCTTCGGAATGCCCCTAGCACGTTCTGTTAGCAAGCCAGCCGCCGTATCTTTGCAGGCTTATGACTACCCAAACCGTTGCCTTTTATACGCTGGGCTGCAAGCTCAACTTTTCTGAATCGTCGGCCCTGGGCCGGCAATTTGAGGAGCGCGGCGTCCGCCGCGTTGAGTTTGAGCAGGGCGCCGACGTGTACGTTGTGAATACCTGCTCCGTTACCGACCACGCCGACCGCAAATGCCGGCGCGTAGTGCAGCAGGCCCTCAAGCACAACCCGCGGGCTTTTGTGGCCATTGTGGGTTGCTATGCCCAGCTTAAGCCCCAGGAAATTGCCAGCATTCCGGGGGTGGGCGCGGTGCTCGGGGCCGCCGAGAAGTTTCGGCTGGCCGAAATTCTGGCCGAGCTGGAGCTGCCGGAGCCGGGCGCGGCGGCCGGGCCGGGCCGGGTTTTTGCCTCGCCCATCAGCGCGGCCCACGAGTTTCACCCCGCGCAGTCGCTGGGCGAGCGCACCCGCACGTTTTTGAAGGTGCAGGATGGCTGCGACTACTCGTGCTCGTTTTGCACCATCCCGCTGGCGCGGGGGGCCAGCCGCTCGGGCAGCGTGGCCTCGGTGGTGGCGCGGGTGGCGCAGCTGGCCACCCAGGGCGTGCAGGAAGTAGTGCTGACGGGCGTTAACCTCGGCGATTTTGGCCTGCAAGGCCCGAGCCGGGAGCGGGTGGAGAATTTTACCCAACTGGTAGAGGCGCTGGACCAGGTAGAAGAAATGCGCCGCTTCCGCATCAGCTCGTGCGAGCCCAACTTGCTCACCGACGAGATTATTCAGACCGTGGCGGCCTCGCGGCGCTTTATGCCGCACTTCCATTTGCCGCTGCAAAGCGGCTCCGACAAAATTCTGGGCCTTATGCGCCGCCGCTACCGCCGGGCGCTCTACGCCGAGCGCGTGGCGCGCATTAAGGAGCTGATGCCGCACGCTGGCATTGGGGTTGATGTGATTGTGGGTTTTCCGGGCGAAACGGAAGCTGACTTTCTGGAAACCTATAATTTTCTTAACGAGCTGCCAATCAGCTACTTACACGTTTTTCCATATTCCGAGCGAGATAACACGCTGGCCCCTACCTTACCTGGCCGCGTGCCCGAGCGTGTGCGCTCGGAGCGCACCACCCAGCTGCGCAGCCTTTCGGAGAAGAAAAAGCGGGCTTTCTACGAGCAGCACGCGGGCTTTGAAACGGAAGTACTCTTCGAAGACGATGTAACGGCTGGCCGGGTGGAGGGCTACACGCCCAACTACATCCGGGTGGCCGCCAAGTACGACCCGCTGCTGGTAGGGGAAATTCGGCCCCTGCGCCTCACCAAGGTTAATGCGCTGGGATTGATGGAAGCCGAGGAAGTGGGCTTGTTTGTCTGAACCGCGGATTTAGCAGATTTAGCGGATTCCTCGGATTAGTCGGATTTTGGTGACGATTACCGCATGTAAAAAAGGCCCGCTTCAGCGGGCCTTTTTTACGCACAATACTACCAGCTACGTACCAAGGCTGCCGCCGCCACCGAAATCCGACTAATCCGCTAAATCCGCGGTTTAGGCAGTTCGTTGTAGCAGGCTTACCATCTGTTGCATGAGGGCTTGCTGCTCCAGCAGGTGCTGGTTGCGCTGCTCGGCCAGCGCCAGCTGGTGCTGCAGGTACTGGGTTTGCAGCGCCACGGTGAAGTAGGCTGGGTCGGGAGCGACAGTTGGAGCAGGAGCTACGATTGCGGGCGCAGGTAACGGCACCGGCGCTGGTACTGGCACCACTGGCGCAGGGGCAGGGGCAGGCGGCGCATCTACGGCGGGGGCAGCCAGGGCAAATAAGTTGGCGGTTGGCGCAATCGCGGGCGTAGGCGCTAGTTCTACTACCGGGCTGGCTGGGTTAGCCGGGGCGCTACCCGATTTTAGCATGGGCCCCTCGCCTTCCATTAGCCAGTCTTTTGACACATTTGGGTAGACTTCGAATACTTTACACAAAAGGTCATACCCCGGCTTATTGCGCTCATCCACCAGGTGTTGGATAACCGTGGCCGTCTTGTCCAGCGATTGGGCAAAAGCATTTTTACTCAGTCCCAGGTACTGAATAAGTTGAGTAAATCGTTGGCCAATGGAGACGGGAGCAGGCATTTGTACAAATGGTAAGTTATGCAAATGTAAAAGGGGCGAACCACTTTGCAGCGGTTCGCCCCTTTTACAGTGCGTAGCACTAAGCCACTACCTACTCGTAGCGCAGGCTGTCGATGGGGTCGAGGGCGGCAGCCTTGCCGGCCGGGTAGGAGCCCGCCAGCAGCCCCACCGTGATGCAAATGGTGAGCCCCACCCCTACCCAGCCCCAGGGTACCAGGAAGGATTTGCTGCC
The DNA here is from genome assembly GCA_964243255.1 of uncultured Hymenobacter sp. Taxonomy (GTDB): domain Bacteria; phylum Bacteroidota; class Bacteroidia; order Cytophagales; family Hymenobacteraceae; genus Hymenobacter. The sequence continues at coordinate 3,939 of CAXTFI010000034.1, read as the reverse complement.
CGCCAGCACCGCCACGGCGTTGCCGGCCCCAATACCCAGCAGGATGCCCAGCGTGCCGCCCATCACGCAAATGACGATGGCCTCCAGCAAAAACTGGAGCCGTATCTGCCGCGCCGTGGCCCCCAGCGCCTTGCGAATCCCGATTTCGCGGGTGCGCTCCGTCACCGACACCAGCATGATGTTCATGAGCGCGATGCTGGCCCCCAGCAGCGCCAGAAAGGCGATGATGCCCCCGGCCACCTGCATTTTGCCGGTGAGCGCGTCGAGCGTGCCGGTGAGCGACTCGGGGCTTTCGAGCTCAAAAGAATCTTCCTGGCCCAGGCGGTCGTTGCGCACGGCGCGCATCACGCCGGTGGCCTGGCCTTGCAGGAAGCTCAGGCCCTGGGCATTGGTGGTGGCGGTTTTGATGTCGTAGGTGAGGGCGGCCTGGCGGGGCAGCTGGTTGCCGGTTTCGAGGGGCACCAGCAGCAGGCGGTCGGCCCCGGAGCCGCCCATCGTGCTGCCGCTTTTTTCGAGCTGGCCCACCACCTGAAAGCGTTGGCCCAGCGCGTACACGTACTTGCCCACCGGCGTCACCTGCGGGAAGAGCTTGTCCTTCATTTCGGCCCCGATGATGGCCACGTTGGCCCCGGTGTTCAGCTCGGCGGGTGAGAAAGTGCGGCCCTGGGTGAGGGCGTAGCTCTGGATGCGCAGGTAATTTTCGTCGCCGGCTACTACCTGCATGTTGGGGTTGGTTTTTTGGCCGTTGGCCTTGATTTCGGTGGCCCCGCTAATGAAAGCCGACAGGCCTACCACCGTGCCCGGCTCGCGGCGCACCAGTTCCTTCTTGTAAAGCGTGGCTTGCAAGTAGCTGAGCGCCGGGTACTGCTTGCCCTGCACGCCGCCACGCCGGAAGCGGTTGCCATAGCCTTTAGCCTTGATTTCGAAAGCATTAGCCCCCAGGCTGGCGAAGGTATCGCCCAGCGAGCTGCGCATGGCGTCGATGGCCGTGAGGATGCCCACCAGGGCCATCAGCCCAATGCTGACGATGAGGGCGGTGAGCACCGTGCGCAGCAAGTTGCCGGAGATGGAGCGCAACGCCTCGCGGATATTTTCTAAATAACTCATCGCAGATTCAAACGGATTAAACGGATTTCACAGATACGGAGCTAAAGCTCCTGGCTACGCGGCGGCAGAGAGTGATGGGAATAATAAAGACACCAAGTAGGCGCAAAGTAACGGCTTGGGTGGGGCGAGGCGGCTTACAGGGGGCGCTCCTCAGGTGCGGAGGCCTAGCCCGACTATCAGGCCGCCAATGAAACCGCCCAGCGTGCCGATGGCCGTGACGAGTATCGCCAGGATGAGCAGGAAATTGCGGCCACCCGTGGCGGGCAAAATGCGCAGGCGGTCGTTGGGCCAAAAGTTGGCCGCGTCTGGGTTCAGCAGTTCGTACTCGCCGGGGGCGGTGGCCGTGAAGGTACCGATAGTGGCGGCCGGGTCGCCGCCCAGGTCGCTGCCGAAGCGCGGGCCGCCGCTGCCCGTGTCCATCACCTGCTCGTGGCCGGTGGCTAGCTGGCGCACGCGCAGGCGCACGGCGGGCAAGTCCACCACGCGGCCGTTGAGCTGGCCAGGGCGGGCGCCGGCCACCTCGTAACGGCCGGCCCGCGTGAGCTGAAAGCGAAAGGCCGTTTGAGAAGCTGGTAGGGCGTAGAAATTTTCGGAAGGGTTGTACAGCTCACTCAGGGCAATAATGCTTTTGAGCAAGCCAACGGAGCTGACCAGGCACAGCAGTCCCAGGGGCCACGCCAGCCAGGTAGCCGTATTTACTAAAAGTGCGGGCATACGAGCAAAGGAAGGTGGTGTGTGGCGGCGCGCCCAGGCCAAGCGCCAGCCGCGAAACTACCGTACCTTGAACTGGCAATGCGCCGGCCGGCGTTACCGGACTGGCTTTTTATTGCTGGTGAAGCTTATGCTATTCAAACGTTTGCTGCTGCTCCTGGCGCTGCTGGCCCCTACCCTGGCGGCCCGCGCCAACCACATTTTTATCCCGATGGATAATACCCAGAAGGAGTGCCTCAAGGCGTATGGCCTGTGCTACTGGGCATTGAGCAAGCAGATTGAGGTCGATTGGCTGCTCAATTACCGGGGTGGCTCGTTTGCCTGCGAGTCGCAGCCGGCCATCGAGAGCGAGCTGAGCGTGCGCGGCATCACGTTCCAAACCATTTCGGAGGCCCAGTATACCGGCATTTTGCAGCAGATAGCTGACCCCAACGCCAACATGGACGTGATGAAGCTGGAGAAGGTGCCCAAAATTGCGGTGTACACGCCCAAGGGCAAGCAGCCCTGGGACGACGCCGTGACCATGGTACTCACCTACGCCGAGATTCCGTACGATAAGATTTACGACGATGAAGTGCTCTCCGGCGTGCTGCCCAAGTACGACTGGCTGCACCTGCACCACGAGGATTTTACGGGCGAGTACGGCAAGTTTTACGCCGCCTACCGCTACGCGCCCTGGTACCAGCAGCAGGTGCGCGACTCGGAGGCAGCCGCCAAGCGCAATCACTTCAAGAAAGTGAGCGAGATGAAGGCCGCCGAAACCGTAAAAATGCAGGAGTTTATCGCGGGCGGCGGCTTCATGTTTGCCATGTGCTCAGCCACTGATAGTTACGACATTGCGCTGGCCGGCCTGGGCGTTGATATGGCGGCCGAGATGTACGACGGCGACCCCGCCGACCCCGCCGCCCAAAGCAAGCTCAACTTCAACCGCACGCTGGCTTTTCAGAATTTTCAGCTCAAAACCAACCCCTTCGAGTACGAGTACTCCAACATTGATATGCAGCCCGGCGAGCGCGGCCTCTACGAGCAAAACGATTACTTTCAGCTCTTTACGTTCTCGGCCAAGTACGACCCGGTGCCCACTATGCTGACCCAGAACCACGAAAAAACCATCCACGGCTTCATGGGCCAGACCACGGCATTCCGCAAAAGCCTCATCAAGCCTGACGTTATCATGATGGGCGAAACCAAGCAAACCGGCGAGGTGCGCTACATGCACGGCACCCTCGGCAAGGGCACCTGGACGTTTTACGGCGGCCACGACCCGGAGGACTACCAGCACCTCGTGGGCGAAGAACCCACCGACCTCTCGCTGCACCCCAACTCGCCGGGCTACCGGCTGATTTTGAATAATGTGCTGTTTCCGGCGGCTAAGAAAAAGAAGCAAAAGACCTAAGCGCAAGGTTTCGCTAGGTTAAAAAAGGTCTCGCAAGGTTTAAGCTGGATTGTAGTCCGGCTCGAACCTTGCGAAACCTTTTTTAACCTAGCGAAACCTTGCGCTTAGCCCTTAGCAGTCAACGTGATGTACGGAATAATGCACTCCTCCAGCGACACGCCGCCGTGCTGGAACGTGTCCTTGTAGTAGTTCACGTAGTAGTTGTAGTTGTTGGGGTAGGCGAAGAAATAGTCGCCGAGCGTGAAGACGTAGGCCGTGCTCACGTTTTCGCGGGGCAGGAAAATGCTCTCCGGCTTGCGCACCACGTACACGTCGCGCGAGTCGTCGAAGCCCAGGTTGCGGCCGTGCTTGTAGCGCAGGTTGGTGTTCGTATTGCGGTCGCCCACAATCTTATAGGGGCGCTTCACGCGGATGGTGCCGTGGTCGGTGGTGATGACGAGCTTGCCTTTTTTCTCGGCAATTACCTGCATCATCTCGTAGAGCGGCGAGTGCAAGAACCACGAGCGCGTGATGCTGCGGTAGGCGCTCTCGTCGGCGGCCAGCTCGCGTATCATCGCCATGTCGGTGCGGGCGTGCGAGAGCATGTCCACGAAGTTGTAGACGATGACGTTGAGCTTGTAGTTGTTGTGCAGGTTGGTCATCTTGCCCAGCAAGTCCTTGCCCGCCTGCAAGTTAGTTATCTTGTGGTAGCTGTGCTTGGCCTTCTGGTTGTTGCGCTGGAAGTT
>CAXTFI010000033.1:0-31623 GCA_964243255.1 uncultured Hymenobacter sp. | reverse complement strand
CTAGCGGCGCGAGCGAGATGCTTCGGCAAGCGGACGCCAGATGAGCAGGACGTTCACTTTGTCTTCTTAAAGAATTTCATTCATACAGCAATTTCCGCAATAGCCGGGCTACCCGCGGGCCCCAGCTGCAGCTCCAGGCTAACGGTGGTACCCTGGCCGGGGGCCGACTGCACCTCCAGGGTGCCGCCCAGGTAGGCAGCGCGGGCGCGCACGCTGCGCAGGCCCACCCCGCCCGCGCCCACGGCGGCGTCGAAGCCCCGGCCGTCGTCTTCCACTACCAGGTGCAGCGCGTTGGCGTGGCGCATCAGCTGCACCAGCACCTGCCGGGCCTGGGCGTGGCGCACCACGTTGGTGAGCAGCTCCTGCACCATGCGGTAGAGGGCGGCTTCGGTGGCCGGGGGCAGGCGTGGCTCGAGGCCGTGGGTGTGCAGCTGCACGCGCAACGCACTGGTTTGCTGCACGGTAGCGCACAGGTCTTGCAGGGCCTGGGTTAGGCCAAAGGCGAGCATGGCTTCGGGCATCAGGTTGCGGGCCACCCGGCGCAGCTCGGCAATGGAGCCATCGAGGTGGGCCACCGACTGGGCAAAGAGCCGGGCGGGCTCGGCGGGCAGCGCAACGCGGCTGCGCACGGTGCCCAGGTAGAGGCGCACGGTGGCCAGCATGCCGCCCAGGCCATCGTGCAGGTCGCGGGCCACCCGGCCGCGCTCCTCCTCCTGGCCTTCGAGCACGGCCTGCGCCCGCAGCAGCGCTTTGCCCTGCTCTAGCTGCCGAATGCGCTGGGCCTGAAGCTCTTGCTGCTGGCGCGCCAGGCGCTGGCGGTTGCGCAGCAGCCCCAGGGCCAGCGCCCCGGCCCCGGCCAGGGCCAGCACCAGGGCCAGGTACACGCTACTGAGGCGGCGCTGCTGGCGCAGCACCTCCTGCTGGTCTTGCTGCGCGTGGCGCAGGGCTTGCAGCTGCCGGTCCTGCTCGCGGCTGCGGTACCGGGCTTCGAGCTGGCCGGCCTGGCGGCGCACGGCGGTGTTGGCCAGGGTGTCGCGCAGGGCGTGGCTGCGCCGGAAGTAGCCCAGCGCGGCCTGCCACTGGCCGGCGTTTTCCTCCAGCTGGGCCAGCGCGTCGAGGCTACTGATGAGCTGCTGCGCGTCGCCGAGCTGCGCGGTAAGGGCCAGGCTGCGCTGCATGTGGGCGCGGGCCGGGGCCGGCTGGCCCCGCTCGGCCTCCAGCTGCCCCAGGCTGAACAGCAGCTTGGCCTGGTAGCCGGTGGCGCCCTTGCGGGCCGCCGCCGCCAGGGCCCGCCGCAGCGCCGCCTGCGCCGCGCCGGGCTGGTGCTTATACAGGTAATATTCGCTCAGGGCGCTGTAGAACTCAGTGTCATACAGCGCGTTAGCTGGTAGCAGCTGCCTGGCGGCGCGCAGCCGCTGCCAGGCGCTGTCGGGCTGGGCGCGCAGCAGGTGCCCGCCCGCCAGCTGCAAGTACACGGGCACCAGCTCGGGCGCGGGCCCGGCGCTGGCACCCAGGGCCACGGCCTGCCGCCAGTAGCGGGCCGCCTGCGCGGGCTGCCCCAGCACCCGAAAGCTGTTGCCCAGGTTGCCATACACGGTGAGCAGGGTGCGGTGGTCGGGGGTGGGGGCGAGCAGGGCGGCGGCGCGCAGGTAGTAGCGCACGGCGGCCCCGTACTGGCCCAGGTGGTCGGCCACGTTGCCGCGGTTGTTGGCAATGCTGGCCAGCAGCCGGCGCAGGCGCGGGGCCAGCGGCGGCCGGGTTAGCGGGGCGGCGGCGGCCTGGGCCAGCCGGCCCAGGCGGGCCGCGGCCGCGTTGTCGTTGCGGATAATGGCCAGCGAGCCGAGCTGCAGCCAGGCGTGGGCCTGCCCGTAGCCAAAGCCGGCGCGCGTGCTGAAGGCCAGCGCCTGCCGGGCCAGCTGGCCGGCGGCGGCCGTGTCGGTGGCCGTGAGCGCCGCCGACAGCCGCAGCGCCGTTTTGGCGCGGGTGGTGTCGGCGGGCTCGGTGCGCAGGGCCGCGCGCAGGCTGTCGAGGGGCTGCTGCTGGGCGGCAGCGGGCCCGGCGAGGCCCAGCCAGAGGCTGCTCAGTAGCAGCCCCCACCGGGGGCCCGCAAACCTGAAAAAGAAAAAGACAGCCGGCATACGCCCACAAACTTGGGCAGGATTTCGCGCCCAACCCAGGGGCGGGGTTAAAACTACTGGTTTTCTGGTAGCGCACTTTACTGCTTTCCCGTGAAGCCCGCCGGGTAGGAGGCTCCGAGCTTTGTTATGTCCTCTCTGCTCACCTGATTCCATCCTGTTTCACCATGAAAAATGCCCTGGTTCTCTTTTGCTTACTGCTGATTTCTAATACCTTGCGGGCTCAGTGGGTGGCGCAAGCCGTGCCCTTCAGCCAACCCACTTACTTCGCGGCTTCGCTGCAGGCCGTCGATGCCTCGGTGGCCTGGGCCATTGCCGCCAACCCCGGCGGGGTATTTACCACGGGCAGCGCCGGCACCCAGGAATACGCCCGCACCACCGACGGCGGCACCACCTGGGAAACCAGCACCCTGCCGGCCCTCACGCCGCACGATACCCTCACCAGCCTCAGCGCCCAAAGCGCCAGCACGGCCTGGGTGACCACCACGGGCAGCGTGCGCCACCAGGTGCTGCGCACCACCGACGGCGGGGCCACCTGGCAACCCTTGCTGGTGCTGCCCGCCAGCCCCGACGGCCGCAGCCTCGACTACGTGCATTTTTTTGATGCCAGCCATGGCATCTGCCTCGGCAACGCGGGCGGGGCCACGCGCTTTCCGGTGTACACCACGGCCGATGGCGGGGCCACCTGGCTAGAGAATACCGCCGTGCCGGCTACCACCGGGGCGTTTGACGAGTACCTGGCGGCCAACGCCCGGCCCGTGGTGCTGGGGGCCGATGTGTGGGTGCCCACCACGGCCTCGCGGGTGTTTCACTCCCCCGACCGGGGCCTGAGCTGGACCGTGCGGGAGGTGGCTCCCGGCCAGCAGCTGGGTTTCGACGGGCCGCACCTGGCCTTTGAGAGCGCCACTACCGGGCTGGCCCTGTACTCGCGCCTCGATGGGGCCACCAGCGGCGCGCCGCTCTACCGCACCACCGACGGCGGGGCCACCTGGCAGCTGGCCGTGTTTGCGGGCCCGCTGCACGGGGCCGACGTAGCCTTGGTTCCGGGTACCCGCACCTACCTCTCGGTGGGATTCGACCTGCCCGTGGCGGGCCTGCCCTCCGACGCGGGCTCGTCGTACAGCCGCGACGGCGGGGCCACCTGGCAGGCCCTCGAAAGCACCCAGAGCCACCAGCTGCTGAGCGCCGCCGGCCCGCTGGCCGTGTGGACGTCGGGCTACGACTTCTCCACCCTGCGCAGCACCGGCGTGCACAAGCTCACCAGCACCGTGCTGCCCACGCGGGTTGCGGGCCCGGTGGCCGGCCCCGACTTGCAGGTGTACCCGCAGCCCAGCCCCGATGGGCGCTTCCGGGTGCAGCTGCCGGCTGGCAGCACCGCCCGGCAGCTGCAAGTGCGCGACGGCCTGGGCCGCCTGGTGAGCGAGCCGGCCCTGCCCGGCCCCGCCAGCAGCACCTGCACCGTGGACCTGAGCGGCCAGCCCGCCGGCATCTACCTGCTGGAGCTGCGCACGGCGGCGGGCCTAACCCAGGCGCGGCTGGTGGTGCAGTAGGCAAACTCAGCCTGACGTTTCTTTAATCTTTATACTACTTATCTACTTATGTACCTTGCACTTATGAAAAAGATGCTGCTTTTCCTGGCGTTTGCCACCGGCTTCGCCAGCGCTGCCCGCGCTCAGCAGGGCGTGCCGTACGTGGGAGTGAAGGCGGGTTTTAACCTGGCCACGTACACGGGTGGGGGCGACATTGGCCGCGCGGCGCAGCTCAAGCCGGGCTTCGGGGCGGGCGGGTTGGCGGGCTACGGCCTGTCGGCCCGCACCGCGCTGCAAGTCGAGGCCCTGTACGCGCAGAAGGGCGTTTTTCAGGAAGGCTACGCTTACTTCTACCCCGGCCTGGGCTACTCGCGCAGCAGTACCTACCGCGCCACCTTGTCGTACCTCGACGTGCCAGTGCTTTTCAGAGCCAGCACCCGCCCCGGCGGGCAGGGCGTATTTGTGGAGGTGGGCCCGCAGGTGAGCTTCGCCCTGGGCAGGCGCGAGTACGTGCGCCCCACGGGCGAGCCGGCCGGCACCAATGAAGTGACCCTCGACACCGACCGCCGCGCGCTGGTGCCGGTGGGCCTGGGCTACGTGGGTGGCCTGGGCTACCAGCTGGCCAACGGCCTGGGCGTGGCGGTGCGCTACAGCGGCGACTTCACCAACGTGTATAAGGCTGGCTACGGAGCCGGCCAACTTAACCCTCTGGCTAGCAACAAGTTCCATAATGGCGTGCTGCAAGTGCAGGTGCACTTCCGGTTTGGTGCCAAGCCCGCGGCCCCGGCCGACCAGGCCACGGCCGCGCCGCGCCGGGAGCCCTGGGTGTGGCACGGCCCCCGGCAGGTAGCGCGCCCCCGGCCCCCGCTGGCCCCGGATACCACCACCCTGCTGCTTTCGCCCGAAATGCGCTACCGGGCGGGCCAGTTTGAGCGGCTGCTGCGCGTGCTGTCGGTGATTTCCGTGTTCACGCCCCCGCCCGTGTACCGGCAGCCGCCTATGCCGCGGCTGCCCACGCCAAGCCCCGCGCCGCGCGGGCCGCTGCCCGCGCGGCCCGTGCGGTAGGAGCAGCGCCGGGGCCGGCCAACGCGCTACAGCTCCATAATATCCTCGTTCCAGAGGGTGGGCTCGGCTTCAATAAACTCGCGCATCATTTCCACGCACTCGGCCGAGTCGAGGATTTCGACCGCCACGCCGTGCGATTTTAGAAAGTCGAGCGACTCGCCGAAGGTCTGGGCTTCGCCCACTACCACTTTCGGGATTTTGAACTGCACAATGGTGCCGGCGCACATGTAGCAGGGCATCAAGGTGGTATAAAGCACGGTGTCGCGGTAGGTGCGCTGGCGGCCGGCGTTGCGCAGGGCATCCATTTCGCCGTGGGCGATGGGGTCGAGGTCCTGCACGCGCTTGTTGTGGCCGCGGCCCACAATATCCTGGCCGCGCACCAGCACCGAGCCAATGGGGATGCCGCCTTCCCGGCGGCCCAGCCGCGCCTCGTCGATGGCGGCCTGCATGAAAATATCCATTCGGGTTTGAGCTAGAAAGTGGTTGGATGAAGCGCAAAGAACGTCATGCTGACGAAGGAAGCATCTTGGCCGCTTCATCCGCGCCGGTCAACGATGCGGCCAAGATGCTTCCTTCGTCAGCATGACGTTCTTTTGCTCACTGCTCACTGCTCACTGCTCACTGCTCACTGCTCACTGCTCACTGCTCACCGCACCAGCTCCACCCAGCCCTTGATGGCGGTGGCGCCGTCGGGCGGGGTGAGCAGGTAGTAGTAGATGCCGGCGGCCAAGCCTGCGCCGTCCCAGGTGTTTTGGTAGGCCGCGTGTTCATACACCTGCTGGCCCCAGCGCGAAAACACTTGCAGGCGGGGCGGGCAGCCCCCCAGGCGCGGGGTAAAGAGGTCGTTCTGACCATCGGCATTAGGCGTAAACACGTTGGGAATCAGCATATCCTGTACCACCACCGGCGGCAGGTTCAGCACCTGGCCGCAGCGGCCCTGGTTGAAGCGCAGCGTGACGCGGGGCCGGTAGGTGCCGGCTTTGCGGTAGGTGTGCGTCACGTCGGGGCCCGTGGTCACGGCCGTGCTGTCATCGCCAAAATTCCAGTTCAGCACCGCGTCGGCCGGCAGCCCGGCCGCCGGCTGATTGAAATGCACCACCAGCGGGGCCACCGCGCTGGGCACGCAGGGGCCCGGCACCAGCTGGGGGGCCAGCACCGGCACGGCCAGCAGCGTAACGCGCCGCGTGGCCGAAGCCGCGCAGCCCACCGCCGGGGCCACCGTGTAGGTGAGCGCCACCGTGCCAGGCGTGGCCGGGGGCGTAAACACGCCGGCTGCCGACACGCCCGGCCCGGCCCAGGTGCCGCCCGCCGGCGCGCCGCGCAGCCGGAACGCCTGCCCGCTGCCGGGGCACAGCACCGTATCGGCGGGCACCGTCACCACGGGCGCGGTCAGCACCTGAATGGTGGTGCTGGCCTGGCTACCCGCGCCGCCGCAGGCCGCCACGGCCGCCACGGTGTAGGTGAGCGTTTGGGTACCTATCAGCGCCTGGCTGGGCGTAAACACGTAGCCACCCGCGCCGGAGCCGCTCACACCGGGCCCGCTCCAGGTGCCGCCCGCGGGGCTGCCGCCCGTGAGGGCCAGCGGCCCGCTGCTGGCGCACACGGGCGGCAGGGCCGCCGCCACGGCGCGGACCGGGCTGCTCACCGTAACGAGTAGCCGGGCCGAGGCCGTGCAGGCCACCGTGGCCCCTGGCACGGTGTAGGTGAGGGTTTGGGTGCCCACCAGCGCCGGGCTGGGCGTAAACACAAAGCCCGTGGCCACCGACCCCGACACGCCCGGCCCCGCCCAGAAGCCGCCGCTGGGCAGGCCCCCCAGCGCCAGCGGCGGCGAGCTCACGCACAGCGCCTGGTCCTGGCCCACGGCCGCCACGGTGGGCTCAAAGTTGAGCTTGAAGGCGGCGTTGTTGCACAGGGGGCCCCCGCCCTGGGCGGGGTAGGCTGCTGAGCCGTTAACGGGCGAGTAGGAGTAGGCACCCGGCGGCACCGGGAAGCCGTTGCGATTGCGGCACGAGCAGACCGCCGCGTATACCACGCCCCGCGGGTCGAAGCGTGAGGTGCCGCCGTCCACATGGTCGCCTTCTGAGCCGAAGGTGGGGTCGCCGTAAAACGTGCCGTAGGTGAGGGACGTGAGGCCGGGTGCGTACTGAGCCAGGTAAAAATCGGAGCCCGCGCCCGGCGTGTCGGGCGCTTGGCGCACGGCGTTGGCGGTGGTGGGCAGGCCGTGGGTATAGCCGTTTTGGTTGATAAAGCTGCTGTAATTGTACACGCCCTGGTTGATTTCGCCGCCCCAGCCGCACACGTACACGCGGTCGCACTGGTCCACCAAAAACGCCGTGGGCGAGATGTCAATCGTGCTGCGCCCGCTGCCTATTACCGTGCTTAGCAGGCTTTTATCTAAGTCAGGGCTGAGCTTTTGGATAAACTGCCGGCTGCCGGGGTTGCTGTACACGCCCGCCGACACCGGCCAGGGGCCCAGCGTTTGGCCCAGCACGTACACGCCCGCATCGGCCCCCAGCTGCACAAAAAAGGCCTGGTCGTAGGCGCTGGTACCCAGGTAGGTGGCGCGCTGCACCACGCTGCCATCGGCCGCGATGCGCGCCACGTAGCCATCCACACTGCCCAGGGCCCGCGGCAGGAGCCCGCCCGCGGTGCCCGGAAAGCTGGGGCTGAGCGTGCCGCCCGCCACGTAGACGTTGCCGTCGGCCGCGAGCTGAATGGAGTAAGCCGCGTCGGCCCCGCTGCCGCCCAGGCAGCCGCTCCAGGCCAGGCTATTGAGGCCCGGCGCGAGCTTGCACACCACCGCATCGGACGCGCCGCCCTGGTAGCGGGGCCCGAAGCTGCCGGCCGTCACCGGGAAGGTAGTGGAGGCCGTTACCGACGCTATGTACACGTTGCCCTGCGCATCGGTTATAATATCGCCGCGCAGCGCATCGCCGTAGTTCTGAGGTAGTTGGCGCACCGCCGAGCCGGGCGTGTAGGCCGCAAGGCCGTCGTTGGCGCTGCCGCCCAGGTAGGTGGAGGCGGCCAGCGCGCCGCCGCTGGCGCTGAGGCGCGTCACCACGATGTCGGTGCCGTTGCTCACCCGGTACACGCCCGGCCCATCGTCGCCGAAGGGGTCCACCGACGTGCCGCCCTGAAACCGGGTTTGCACCGCCCCGCTGGTGGTGGGATAGTCGGTAGAGGAGGTGCTGCCCAGCACCAGCAGCTCGCCCTGGGCATTGACCACCAGGCTGCTCGGAAAGTCGGCCCGGTTGCCGCCCAGGTAGGTGGCCCACACCCGCGCGGCGGCCCCGTTGGCGGCCGTGTTGTACTTGATAAGGGCGATGTCGATAACGGCCGCAAAGGTGGTTAAAAACGCCCCCGCCGTGGTCGGAAAGCTCGGCAGGGCAAACATGTCATCGAGCACAATGCCCCCGGAGTACATGTTGCCCGCCGCGTCGTAGGTCGCCGTGAAGCCCCAGTTGCTGCCCCGCGCCCCCGAGTAGGTCGAGAATACTACCGTGGGGTCAATCACCAGCGGCCGGGCGTGGTCGTAGGCCCCCAGCTCAAACGACACCAGGTTGTCGGGGGCCGGGCGCAGGCGGTAGCGGCAGGCCACCGGCTGGCGCTGGCCGCTGGCCGGGTCGAGCTGGTAGGCGTGGGGCAGCAGCTCGGTAAGCTCGCCTACCGACGTGCCCACGTGCAGCTGCCCATCGGCGCTGAGGGTGAGGCTGGTAGCGCCCTCGTAGCGCAGCTGCACGCGATGCGCATCGGCCCCGGCTGCCACCTCAAAGTCGTATTCCAGGTGCTGGGTGGCGTTCTCGTAGAAGCGAGCCGCCACGCCCGGCCAAGGGGCATCGTAACGCACCTGGCGGTAGCTGGGCACGGCACTGGCCCAGCGGGCGGGGTCGTTGCCGTGCAGGTAGTTGCGCGCCTCGCCGGTGGCCTGGGCGGGTTGCAGCGCGGTAGTTGTGTCGGCCCCCACAAAGCGCACCCGCAGCTGGTGGCCTTTAATGGGGGCCACGCCGGCGGGTGGCGCCACGGCTACGGCCGGGCGCGCCGGGGCAGTTTTGGCCGCGTGCTGGCCCGGCCCCAGGTGCGGGTGCTCAAGGGGCTGCAGCAGGATGTAGCGCAGTCCGCCCGGCTCCAGGCAGAGGTGGCCGCCCGGCACGGCTGCCGCGTAGCGCACCGCCGCCGGCCACTGCCCTTTGTTGGCCACAAACTCCAGGCTCGGGGCGGTGTCAGCGGGGACTACCGGGGCGGCTGGCGGCTGCGGGGTCTGCGGCTGCGCCCAGCCGGGCCCACCGAGCGTGAGCAGATAAAGAAGGCTTGCGTAAAAATTCCGCATAAAAAGCAGTATAGGAGCAGTTGGGGGCAAGTGGCTAGTAAAGCTAAGCCCTCGCCCGTAAGCTGCAACCCCCGCCGGCCGCGAAAGGCCGTATTTTTGCCGGGTCGGGGGCCAGCTTACGCGCGCCCGGCCCCTTGTGCGCCGCCTGCTTTCCTACCGTTTTACCCTGCTTGTGTTACTGGGGCTGCTGCTGAGCGTGGCGGCCGAGTGGGTGCCGGCCGGGCAGCTGTCACTGGCGCCGCTGCTGGCCCTCACCGTGCCGCTGTGGCTGGCGCTCACGGCGCTGCTGGCGCTGGGGTGGGGGCTGCGGAGGCGGGCCATTGCCCTGCTGCCGCTGGCCGCGCTGGCCCTGGCCTGGCCGCAGGTGCAGCGCGGCCTGCCTTTACATTTATCAGTTAACAAGCATCCGTTATCAAGCGGGCGGCAGCTAGCGAGTAACAAGCAGAAAAACAAGACGTTACGTTTGCTTTCGGCTAACGTGCGCATTTTCAATGTGTATGCGCACCTGCGCCGGGCCGACCCTGCCGCGCCGGCCCGCGCCCTGGCCTGGCTGGCCGCCAGCCCCGCCGATGTGCTGTGCCTGCAGGAGTTTTACCAGGAGCCGGCCGGCACGCACTCGGCCGATGGCGACCTGTTTCGGGTGGCCGACAAGCTGGGGCCGCAAAGCGGGCGGCAGGTGTTCGTGTCCAAAAGCCTCACCAACCGCGCCGGGGCCGAGTTTGGGCTAGCCATTTTTTCGCGGCTGCCCATTGTGGGGCGGGGCGAAATCGCCTTTGGCCGCCTCAGCCAGAACCACGCCATGTGGGTCGATGTGGCCGGCCCCGGCCCCCGCGACACGGTGCGCGTCTTCAATGCCCACCTCCAAAGCATGAGCCTCGACGAGGGCGACATCGTGGCCGCTGGCTCCAGCAAGGCCGGTTTGCAGCGCAAGGGCCGGGGCCTGCTCGGGCGCTTTGTGCGCGGGGCAGCGGCCCGCGCCTGGCAGGCCGATACGCTGCTGGCTCACATTCAGCGCTCGCCCTACCCGGTGCTGCTGGCCGGCGACCTCAACGACCTGCCCTATTCCTACGCCTACAACCGCCTGGCCGGCCCGCTCCAAAACGCCTGGGCTACCGTGGGCTTTGGGCCGGGCAACACCTACCACGGCCGCCTGCCCCCGCTGCTGCGCATCGACCAGCAGTTTGCCGGCCCCCAGTGGCGGGTGCTGGCCTGCCGCATTCACGCTGAGATTCCGTATTCTGACCACTTTCCGGTGGAAGGGCTTTATGAGCTGGGCTTGTAGGGTAAGCTTTAGCTTGCCGGGCGTCCGGGTGTGCGGTAAGGGGTGTGCGGTAAGCTTTAGCTTGCCGTTTTGATACTGGATTCAACCGACGGCAAGCTAAAGCTTACCGCACACCCGAGCGCCCGGCAAGCTAAAGCTTACCCTACACTTACCACCCGGCAAGCTGAAGCTTACCGCACAAGCACGCGCAGTTGCGGAACTTTGGCAGACCTTTGCCGGCCGGCCCTGCCCGCTTATTAACTATCAGCCCCCTGATACTTGATACTTGATGACTGAATACTTGCTAAAATGCTGACGCTTTATAACACGCTCACCCGTAAAAAGGAATCTTTCGTGCCCGTGCACCCGCCGCTGGTGGGGCTCTACCTCTGCGGCCCCACCGTGTACAACGATGCTCACCTGGGCAATGCCCGCGGGCCCATTGTGTTTGATGTGCTCACGCGCTACCTGCGCCACCTGGGCCACCAGGTGCGCTACGTGCGCAACATCACCGACGTGGGCCACCTCGCGGGCGACACCGACAACGGCGAAGACAAGATGGCTAAAACCGCCCGCGCCCAAAAGCTGGAGCCCATGCAGGTGGCCCAGCACTACACCGTGCGCTACCGCCAGGCCATGGCCGCCCTGGGCTGCCTGCCGCCCGACATTGAGCCCCAGGCCAGCGGCCACATCACCGAGCAACTAGCTCTTATTGAAGAGATTATGCAGCGCGGCCTGGCCTACGAGGTCAACGGCTCGGTGTATTTCGACGTGCCCAAGTACAACGCCGAAGGCCTGAGCTACGGCCGTCTCTCGGGCCGCGTGGTGGAGGAGCTGCTGGCCGGCACCCGCACCGAGCTGGCGGGCCAGGACGAGAAGCGCTCGCCCACCGACTTTGCGCTCTGGAAAAACGCCGCCCCCGAGCACCTCATGCGCTGGCCCTCGCCCTGGGGCGAAGGCTTCCCTGGCTGGCACCTCGAGTGCTCGGCCATGAGCCGCAAGTACCTGGGGGCCGAGTTCGACATTCACGGCGGCGGGCTCGACCTTATGTTTCCGCACCACGAGTGCGAGATTGCGCAAAATGAGGCCTCCAGCACGCCCGGCACCGGCGCGCGCTTCTGGCTGCACAACAACATGCTGACCGTGAACGGCCAGAAGATGAGCAAGTCGCTGGGTAACTTCGTGACCCTCACCGAGATGTTTCAGGGCCAGAGCGCGGCGCTCTCGCAGGCCTACTCGCCCATGACGCTGCGCTTCTTCTTTCTGCAAGCCCATTACCGCTCGCCCATCGACCTCAGCGACGACGCCCTGCAGGCCGCCCGCAAGGGCTACCGCAAGCTCATGAACGGCCTGCGCCTGCTGGATAGCGGGAAATTAGGAATTAGGAATGAGGAAGTAGGAATTGACGCGGAGAAGCTGGCGGCTAGCAGTCGGCAGCTAACTGCGTTAAGTCAGAAGCCGTTTGAATTTCTCGACGACGACCTCAACACGCCCCGCGCCGTGGCGGCCGTGTTTGACCTGCTCAAGCGCTTCAACACGCTGGCGGCCAGCCCCGCCGCCCTGGCCGAGGTGAGCCCCGAGGCCGTGGCCGAGGCCAGCGCCGCCTACCGCACCGTGGTCACCGACATTCTGGGCCTGCGCGACGAGCCCCGCGCCAGCGCCGAAGACCTGCTCACCCTGGCCCTGGGCTTTTACCAGGAAGCCAAGTCGGAGAAAGCCTACGACAAAGTAGACCAGATTCGCACCGCCCTCAAAACCCAGGGCATCGTTATCAAAGACACCAAAACCGGCGTCGAGTGGGCGTATAGCGAAGACTAAGCCGGCCCCCAACACTGCGAAACACTGCGCTTTAACACTGTCTAACACTGCGTGAAAAATCTCCTGCCTCGTCTCAGTTTACTGGCTGCCGCCGTGCTGCTGCTCACCGCCTGCCCGTCCGAAAAGCCCGCCGAAACGGCCGCCCCGCCCGCCTCGGCCAAGGCCGTGAAGGTGCCGGCGTTCAATGCCGACTCGGCCTACGCCTACACGGCCCGGCAGGTGGCCTTTGGCCCGCGCGTGCCCAACTCCAAGGCCCACGTGGCCTGCGGCAACTACCTGGTAGCCAAGCTAAAGCAGTTTGGCCTGAGCGTGCGCGAGCAGCCTTTCCAGGCCACCACGTTTGACGGCACGCACATCAGCGCCCGCAACATCATTGCCCAGTACCAGCCCAAGGCGGCGCGGCGCGTCACCATTTTTGCCCACTGGGACACCCGCCCGTTTGCCGATGCCGATAAAGGGGCCAATAAAAACAAGCCCATGGACGGGGCCAGCGACGGCGCCAGCGCCGTAGCCACGGCCCTCGAACTAGCGCGCAACCTCAGCCAGCAGCCCGATAGCCTGGCCCCCAACGTGGGCGTCGACATTATCCTCTTCGACGCCGAGGACTGGGGCCACGACGACACCAGCCAGGCCGACGTGAAAAATCAGCTGCCCGCCGGCACCGACTCCTGGTGCCTGGGCTCGCAGTACTGGGCCAAAAACCTGGTGCCCGCCGGCTACAAGGCCGAATACGGCATTCTGCTCGACATGGTAGGGGCCAAGGGTGGCCGCTTCACCCGCGAAGGACTGTCGCTAAAAAACGCCCGCTCGGTAGTAGACAAGGTGTGGAACACGGCCGCCAAAATAGGATATTCCGACTATTTCCTGTTTAGTGATACGGGCGAGATTCTCGACGACCATAAATACGCCAATGATGCCGGCGTGCCCACTATCGACATCTACGACCACCCGCCCTACGGCGGCGAATACTTCCCGGCCTACCACCACACCGCCGCCGACAACCTAAGCCTCATCGACCGCAAAACGATGAAAGCCGTGGGCCAGACCGTGCTGCAAGTGCTTTATAATGAATAGGAAATAATGATTAATGCTTAGGGGTTAATGATTAATGTCGTTCAAAATGCAGAACGACATTAATCATTAACCCCTAAGCATTAATCATTATTTACCCGCCGTGGCCGACGCCACTTGCTCGGCTTGCTTCACGTAGCGCTGCATGTGAATGACCAGGGCCTCAAACACATCGGTGAGGCGCAGGCGCAGCCAGGGATACAGAGGGTTGGGCACGCGCACGGTGCCGGCATCGACCTGGCGGGCCAGCAGCAGCAGGCGCAGCAGCTCGTCGAGCTGCCGGTTGAACGACTCGACTACCGTGCCGGTGAGGCGGGTGCCCGTGGGCGCGTACTGCTTGGGGCGGCGCAATAGGTTGTCGCCTAGGCCATTACGGTCTTGCGTGGTAGCCGTGAAGTAGCGGCCCAGCCAGCCGCTGCGCACCCGCGCGCCGGCCGTGGAGCCGCTGGCCTGGGCCAGCCGCAGGCGGGTTTTGAGTTGGGGCAGGTAGTAGCCGCCCACCAGGTTGAGGTGTTCCAGGCACTGGGCAGCGCTCCACTTATCGTAGGCGGGGCGGCGGTTGAGCTGCTCCGAGGTGAGGGGGCGCAGGCGCTGATGCGAGAGCACGCGCAGGGCCAGCACCTTGTTGGTGAGCTGGTCGAAAAACTCAGTTGTGTCGCGTGCGGAAGCACTCATATGCGGAAGAATGACGGGCAAAGCGCTGCGTTTAAGTTGTAATATTACGCCCTAGGCTGGATTACTACCAGCCGGTCCAGCGCCTTTTCTCGTTGCTTTATGCGTAAATCTGCTTCCTACTTATTACCTCTGCTGCGTTTGCTCGGCCTGCTGCTGGGGGGGGCGGCCAGCGCGGCGGCCCAGGCCGTGCCCAACCCAGGCGAGAAAATCGAGAGCCTGGTCACCTTTGGCGCGCAGGCCCCCATCACCAGCGGCGACGACGATTTCACCCAAACCTTCTTTTTTCTGGTGCCCGCCACCGAGCGGCGGCCGGTCTACATTCGGGTGTTTGACCCCGATTGCGGCGGTCAGCTCGACGCCAAAGTGGGCCAGTTTAACACCCGCACCGAGTTTAGCCTCTACGGCGGGCCGGGCACCCACTCGGCCAAAGGCGCCACCGACCCGCGGCCGGCCAGCCCCGCCACACCGCCCGCGGGCCGCCTGCTCAAGCAGCAGGTGTTTGGCGAAGACCCGGCCTCCGACGGCAAGTATTTCAACTTCGGGCCCCTTAACCCGCTGGAGGGCGAGCTGGTGGCGCAGTTTCAGGGCTACGTATACAAGGTGGTGGTGCGCGGGCTCAGCGGCAACGATGGCAACCTGTACCGCTTCTTTCTCAGCAGCAGCCCCACTCAGAACGTACCCATTCCGGGCGGCAACGCCTTCACCTACGAGTATTGCTTCCGTATTCCGGCCGCGGCGCCCGGCCGGGCCGTGACGCTGCACCTGTATCCGTTTGCGAACGAGCACGTGGTTAGCATCAAGCAGAGCAACTTTGACATGGACGGCTCGGCCAAGCTCACGGTATTCAGCGTGGCCAAAAATGGCCACCCGGCCCCAGTGAGTAGCGATGGGCAGTGGACGAGCAGCATCCTGCCCATCGATACTAAAGAGTACGGCCTGTCGCTGGACTTCCGCCTGGTAAGCACCGCGCCCGTTTTTAATGACGTCGTGTTTTACGTAACCGACCAATACGACACGGCCTTGCCCTTCTTTGCCGTGCCGCTGGGCGGCCCCCCGCGCTACAAATATGACATCGACATGAAAGTGCACCGGTAAGTGGTAAATGAGTAGGTGAGTAAATGAGTAAAGTGCTTTGAACTAACACTTTACTCATTTACTCACCCACTCATTTACTCTTCGTCCCGGCCGGCGTTGCGGCGTGGCGCGCTGTCATCAGCATCCTGAGGCTTGTCGCCGTCGGCGGGGCGGAAGTCGTCGCGCTTGTCCTGGCCGTAGTTTTGGGCCTTATCCTGCTGGGTGAAGTTATCGTATTCCGGGCCGCGGGCGCCGGGGTTTTGGTCGTCGTAGGAGCCGCCCTGCGAGCCGTGGCCCTGGCTGACGTTCCCTTCCTGGGAGCCTGCTGGGCCAAAGCCGTTGCGCGAGTCGCCGGTGTCGGGGTTGCCCGCCGGCGCTTCCTCACTGCGCGCGTGGCCGTAGCCATAGCCTTCGGTTTGGGGGGTGCTGGGCGAGTCGATGGGCGCGGGCGCGCCCTGGCCGGCCGGGGCATTGCCGCCGGGCTGCTGGTCGTGGCTGCGGCCGCCCTGGCTACCCTGGTTGTCGTAGCCCCCGCGCGACGAGCGCGCGTCTTCCTGCTGATTGCGGCCGGCGGTGCCGTCGCCCAGGTGGTTGCCGGTGGTGCCCGCGGGCAGGCCCACGCCCGAGGTGTGCCCGTAGTCGGCAGCGTAGCCCTGGCCCACGGTGGGCGAGCCGTTATCATTCTGAAAAGCAGCGGCTTCGCCCGTGGTGGTGGGCAGGTTGCGGTTGTCCTGGGCATTGCCGCGGCCGTCGGTGGGCCGGCGGTTGCTGGCAGTATCGCCAAAATCCATGGTGGGCGGCGTAGGAGTGTCGCGCACGGCGTGGCCCTGCTCGGCGGGGTTGCGGTCCTGGCCGTCGTAGGCGCGGTAGGCGTTGTGCTGCGGGCCGGGCCGGGCGGCGCCTTCGCCGTAGTATTTCTCCTCGGTGGCCTCGGCGGTGGGGTGCTCAGCGGCGGGGTAAGTCTCGCGGTACTGGTTGCCGTAGCCGCCGTGGGTGGCACCCAGGGTGCCCTGCTCGCCAAATTCGCCCCGGTTGGCATCGGCGCGCTGGTTGTCGGCGCGGGTGAGGTCCTGGAAGCTGCCCTGCACGTCGTTGCCAAAGTTGCCGCCGTAGGTGTCGGGCTGTGGCGCGCCGGTGGCCAGGTTGTCGGGTACGTTGCTTGGGCTGGCCTCCCGGTTTTCTTGCTCGCCGCCGGCCTCCACGGCGCCCTGGCCCGCCGCCATCTCACTGTTAATCAATTCTTTGGTGGAGGGTGGGGTGCTGGTGTCG
Source organism: uncultured Hymenobacter sp. (assembly GCA_964243255.1). Classification (GTDB taxonomy): domain Bacteria; phylum Bacteroidota; class Bacteroidia; order Cytophagales; family Hymenobacteraceae; genus Hymenobacter. The sequence continues at coordinate 15,399 of CAXTFI010000033.1, read as the reverse complement.
CTGCTGGCGGCCGCCGTGGGTTGGGGGCTTTTGTCGGCTAGCTGGTGCAGGCTTTGGGCCTCGCCGGTGGGCTTGGGCTCTACGTCGGCGGGGCTGGCCTCGCGGTTTTCCTGCTGGCCACCATCCTCCACGGCGCCCTGGCCGGCTTCCATCTCACTGTTAACCAAGTCTTTGCTCGATGGCGGTTCGGACTGCATGGCCGGCGTGGCGGGCTGCAGCGAACTGTTGGCGTTGGTATTTTGGGCGTCGGCCCCCATTTTGGTGGTTTCGTGGGCGGGCTGGCCGCCGGCATTGCCGGCAATGTGGTTGGTGCCGGGCTGGTCGTTGCTGCTGGACATAGGAAAAGGCTGGAGGTGGGATGCGGAGGCGAATTACTAGCCTGCATATACGCCCCGGCGCGCCCGGTGTTCGCCGGCCCCCGCCCAGCCCCGAAAATTGTGGGGCGCGCAGTGTCGGCAAGCAGGCAATGGCCTTACTTTTGGCCGCTTCATCTTCTTGCCTATCAGCTTTTTCTTTACTCGTCTTTATGCAACGACGCCAATTTCTTCAGCAGAGTACGCAGGCCGCTTTGGCCTCGGCGCTGCTGCCCCTGGCCGCTACCGCCGCCTCTGCCGCCACTGCCGCCACAGTGCCCACTACTGCGGCCAACGAGCCGCTGGCGAACGCTGCCTTTGCCAAAGAGCTTAATGTTAGTGAATTAACAATCAGTGACTTGCAGAAAATGCTGCAGGATGGCCTCACCAGCCGGCGTTTGTGCCAGGCTTATCTGGACCGCATCGCGGCCATCGACAAAGCCGGCCCCGGCCTGAACGCCATCATCGAGCTGAACCCCGACGCCCTGCGCATTGCCGACGACCTCGACCGGGAGCGCAAGGCCGGCAAGCTGCGCGGCCCGCTGCACGGCATCCCGGTAATAATCAAGGACAACATCGACACCGGCGACCAAATGCAAACCACCGCCGGGGCGCTGGCCATGGCCGGCCACCACGCCGCCCAAGACTCATTTGTGGCCCGGCAGCTGCGGGCCGCCGGTGCTATCATCTTGGCTAAGAGCAACTTGAGTGAGTGGGCCAATTTCCGCTCGACGCACTCGGTGAGCGGCTGGAGCAGCCGCGGCGGCCAAACCCACAATCCGAACGTAATCGACCGCACGCCCAGCGGCAGCAGCGCCGGCTCGGGCGCGGCGGCTTCGGCCAGCCTCTGCGCCGTGGCGGTGGGCACCGAAACCAACGGCTCCATTGTGTCGCCCAGCTCGTGCAACGGCCTGGTGGGCCTCAAGCCCACCGTGGGGCTGGTGAGCCGCACCGGCATTATTCCTATTTCGGCCACCCAGGACACGGCCGGGCCCATGGCGCGCAGCGTGCGCGACGCGGCCATTTTGCTGGGCGCGCTGGCCGGCCCCGACCCCGTCGATGCCATCACTACCTCGGCCCGCAACCCCCAGAAAGCGGCCGACTACACCCGCCTGCTTCGCCCCGAGGCCCTGAAAGGCCAGAAGCTGGGCGTGGAGAAAACTCACCTCGCCAGCCAAACCGCCGGCGGCGAGCTGCTGCGCCAGGCCGTGGCCGCGCTCAAGGCGCAGGGTGCCACGGTGGTGGAGGTAGACGTGCGCACCGCTACCCAGCCCATCGGCGACGCCGAGTTCGACGTGCTGCTCTACGAGTTCAAGGATGGCCTGAACAAGTACCTGGCCGGCACTAAGGCCCCGGTTAAAACCCTGGCCGACGTCATCGCCTTCAACAAAGCCAACGCCGCCAAAGCCATGCCCTATTTCCAGCAGGAAATACTGGAGCTGGCCGAAAAGACCGACGGCCTCAGCGCCGAAAAATACAAAGCTGCCCTGCGCAAAGTGGTCGATACCGCGCGCCAGGCCCTCGACGCGGCCCTGAAGCTAGACGGTGGCCTGGCCGCCGTGGTGGGCATTACCACCGGCCCGGCCGCCTGCATCGACCTCGTGAATGGCGAGTATAATACCGGCCCCGGCTACGCGGGCGCGGCGGCTATGGCCGGCTACCCGCACCTTACCCTGCCCATGGGCTACGCGCATGGCTTGCCCATCGGGATTTCGTTCGTGGGCGCGCCGTATAAGGAGGCCGAGCTGCTGGCGCTGGGCTACGCGTATGAGCAGGCAACCAAGCACCGCCGGGCCCCGGAGTACAAGGCGGTGGTAGGGTAGCAGCGTGTAGCGCGAAGCTCCGCTTCGTGCACGAGCGCAGCGAGTATGGCCGTTGGTGCGGTTAGGCCTACTCGCTGTGCTCGTGCCCGAAGCAGCGCTTCGCGCTACTGCTTGGCGGGCAGTCGTCCGGTCCCGCCTGCTCGCTGCGCTCGCTCGCAAGCTAAAGCTTACGCTACACGCTAAAATATCTTCCCCGGATTCAGAATACCTTGAGGGTCAAATACTTGCTTGATACCTCGCATCAAATTCAAATTAGTCTCGGCCAAAGCGATAGGCATGTATTGCTTCTGCACCAGCCCAATGCCGTGCTCGCCCGAGATGGTGCCGCCCAGCTTGACGCAGAGCGCAAAAATCTCCGAAATGGGCTGGCGCAGGCCCACGTTCCACTGCTCATCGGTCAGCTCGCCGCGGATGATGTTGACGTGCAGGTTGCCGTCGCCGGCGTGGCCGTAGCATACGCTTTTGAAGCCGTGGCGGGCCCCTATTTCCTTCACGCCCTTGAGCAGGGTGGGCAACTCGGCGCGGGGCACCACGGTGTCTTCTTCCTTATATACGGAGTTGTAGCGCACCGAATTGCCGATGTTGCGCCTGATGCGCCAGAGGTCGTCCTTTTGGCCGGCCGTGTCGGCGAGCAGAATTTCGCCCACGTCGTAGCTTGAAAGCACGCCGTACACTTGCTCGGCTTCCTTATACAACTCGTCGAGGTCCTGGCCATCGAGTTCGATAAGTAAGTGAGCAGTAATATCTTCGGGCAGCGTGAGCGGAATTTTCAGGTAATCCGACGACCAGGCGATGGCTTCGCGCTCCATAAACTCCATGCCCGACGGGATGATGCCCGCCCGAAACACCGCCGACACCGCCTCGGCCGCCTGGGCCTCCTGGCGGAAGGGCACCAGCATCAGGATGTTGTGCTGCGGGTAGGGGAGGAGCCGAAACACGGCCTTGGTGATGATACCCAGCGTACCCTCCGAGCCCACCATGAGCTGGGTGAGGTTGTAGCCAGTGGCGTTTTTGAGGGTGTTAGCGCCGGTCCAGATAATGTCGCCGGTGGGCAGAACTACTTGTAAGTTAAGCACATAGTCGCGGGTGGTGCCGTACTTCACGGCCTTGGGCCCGCCGCTGCTCTGGCTGAGGTTGCCGCCCAAAAAGCACGAGCCCTTGCTGGCCGGGTCGGGGGGGTAAAACAAGCCCACCTCCTTCACCGCGTTCTGAAACGCCTCCGTCACCACGCCCGGCTCCACGGTGGCCTGCAGGTTGCGCTCGTCGATGTGGATAATCTTGTTGAAGCGCTCCATGCTGAGCACCACGCCGTGGTGAATGGGCAGCGCCCCGCCGCTGAGGCCGGTGCCGGCCCCGCGCGCCGTCACGGGCACCCGGTGCGCGTGGCAGAGCTTCATAATGGCGCTCACCTCTTCCACGGTGCCGGGGCGCAGCACTACATCGGGGGCAAAGTGGAAGTCCTCGGTGTGGTCGCGGCCGTAGGCCTCGTACTGCTGCGCCTCGGTGCGGGCGGCCGTGAGCACGTGCGCGGGGCTGAGCAGCTGCTCGAAGGCAGATACTAGTTCGGGGGTAAGCGCGTTGAAAGACATGAGTGAAATATGCGGCGGTGAGCCGCTGGGCTATATTTGCCAGTAATGCAGTGTGAAGAAACGAAGGTACGGCCGAGGATGAATGCGCTAACTACGGTGCATAGCCCGGCCGCCCGTGGGGCGTGGCGCGGGTATTACAGCCTGGTAATCGCCTTGTTACTGCTCGGCAGCAGCTGCCAGCGCAAGCTCAACCAGCACAACGGGCGCTACTACTCGGCCCGCGACATGGCCCGCCTCAAGCGCGGCCAGCGGGTGGCCCGCCCCAGCGCCCCGCGCACCAAAACCAAAACCACCACAACCAGCAGTGGCGGCAGCGTCGTCGCCACCAAAACGGTGACCAAGCGCCCCTTTCGCACCGGCAACGCCACCGGCACGCTGGCCACCGTCATCGACAATGCCCGCGCCTACCAGGGCACGCCCTACCTGTTTGGCGGCACCACCCGCCTGGGCATCGACTGCTCGGCGCTGCTCCAACTCTCCTTTGCCGAGGCGGGCGTCACTATTCCGCGCTCCAGCAATGAGCAGGCGGCCTGGGGCGAGCCCGTGAAGCCCACCGAGCTGCGGCCCGGCGACTTTCTTTTTTTTGGGGCCTCACCCGGCTCGCAGGTTATCACCCACGTGGGCATGGTGACGGTGGTCGACGCGGAGGGCGTCGAGTTCATTCACGCCTCTACTTCGCTGGGCGTCATTGAGAACAGCTTTGAGGCCGACTATTACCTGAGCCGGTTTATCCGGGCGGTGCGGCCCCGATTATGAGGGTTTGGTGAAGGAAAGATGAGGAAGCAGCGCCGGGCAAACGAGTAGCCCTTAGATTGTTAACATTGCCTTAATACGGGACTTTAGGAGCGAGAAGTACCTTTGCGGGCCCATCCGCCGTGCTTTTTTCTCATTTTTTCTCCCTATTATGAAACTACTATACTTGCGTCACGCTTGGGTGCTGGCGTTGCTGCTGCTGGTAACCCAGCTGAGCTGGGGCCAGGGCGCTACCACCGCCGCCATGAGCGGCACCATCACCGATAGCAAGGGCGAGGCGCTGCCCGGTGCCACGGTCATTGCCGTGCACACCCCCACCAACACGCAATACGTGGCCCCGACCAACGCCGATGGCCGCTTCAATATGCAGAATATGCGGGTGGGTGGGCCCTACACCGTGAAGGTGACCTTCGTGGGCTTGCAGGATTTCAACCGGGCAGGCATTAACCTAACGTTGGCCGAAAACTTTCGCCTCGATGCTAAGCTGAGCGAAGCGTCAACCCAGCTGGCCGAAGTAACCGTATCGGGCCGCCGCGATGTGGTGATGAACGCCGACCACACCGGCGCCGCCACCACCGTGCAGCGCGAAGCCATTGAGCGCCTGCCCACGCTGAGCCGCTCGTTTAACGACTTTACCCGCCTCACGCCCCAGGCCAGCGGCCAAAGCTTTGGCGGCCGCAACACGGGCTTCAACAACATCACCATCGACGGGGCTGTGTTCAACAACGCCTTTGGCCTGGCCTCGACGGTGGGCGGGCAGGCGGGCGCGCAGCCCATCTCGATTGACGCCATCGACCAGATTCAGGTAAGCATTGCGCCGTTTGACGTGCGCCAGGGCTCCTTCACCGGCGCGGGCATCAACGCCGTTACGCGCAGCGGCACCAACCGGGTATCGGCCTCTATCTACGGCTTTTACCGCGACCAGGCCCTGGTGGGCGCCAAGGTGGGAACGGTAAGCTCGGCTTACCCCAACTTCAACCTCAAAAACTTCGGTTTCCGGGTGGGCGGCCCCATTATCAAGGACAAGCTGTTCTTCTTCGTGAACGCCGAGCGCGAGCTGCGCAACTCGCCGCCCGCCGGCAACTACCGCGCCTCCAACCCCGGCGAAGCGGCCACGGCCACTACCTCGGCCGCCACCAACCAGGACCTCACGGCCCTGTCGCGGTTTTTGCAGGAGCGCTACGGCTACGAAACCGGCGCTTACCAGGGCTACCAGCTGCGCCAGAACAGCGACAAGATTACGGCGCGCCTCGACTGGAACGTCAACCAGAATAACCGCTTCAATATTAAGTACAACTACCTCAAGTCGTACGCCGATATTCCGCCCAGCGCCAGCGGCGCGGTGGGCACCCGCTCGCAAAGTCAGTTTGGCCTGCCCTACCAGGCGGCTTACTACACGATTAACAACAACTTGAACTCGATTATTGCCGAGCTGAACTCGACGCTCGGTGGTGGCAAATATTCCAACAACCTGACGGCCGGCTACACGGCGTTCCGCGACTTTCGCTCCACGCTCTCGGCCGTGTTCCCGCTCGTGGATATCGGTACCAACGTGGGCCTGACCGCCTTCCCAACGGCTACTACCCCCAACCCGGCTTACTCGGCCCCCACGGCTACGCTCACCTCATTTGGCTACGAGCCCTTCACGGCCGGCAACGTGCTCAACACCGACGTGTACCAGATTGGCGACAACTTCACGGCCTACCTCGGCAAGCACAACGTGACGGTGGGTACTTACAACGAGTTCTACAAATTCACCAACGGCTTTGCGCCGAACTACAACGGCCTGTTCCGCTACAACTCGCTGGAAGACTTCTACAACGCCAGCGGCTACTCCTACGACCGCACCAACGGCCAGTACGCCGCCTACAGCCCCACCAACCCCAGCCCCGGCCGCGAAAACGCCTCGGTTTACCGCCTGCAGTACTCGGCCGATGGCAGCGGCCAGATTCCGTTTGCCTACGTGAACGCCCAGCAGTACGGCCTCTACGTGCAGGACGAATACTCGCCGGCCCAGAACTTTAAAGTAACCTTGGGCCTGCGCGGCGACCTGCCCGTGATTACCAACAACCTGCCCCAGAACGTGTACGTGGGTGGCGGCTCCGATGTGGCCGGCGTCAACCAGAATGCCTTGGCGTTCCGCAACGGCGTGCAGCTCAACACCGGCCAGATTCCCAAGCGCCAGGTGCTGTTTTCGCCCCGCATCGGCTTCAACTGGGACGTGAACGACGACCGCAAAACGCAGGTGCGCGGCGGTACGGGCATCTTCACGGGCCGCGTGCCCTACGTGCTGATTTCCAACCAGGCCAGCAACAACGGCATCCTGTTTGGCGCCCTCGACGCCACGGCTACCGGCAACCCCAACCTGGCTACCAGCCCCACGCAGGCCTACCCCTTCTCGCCCAACGTGAACGCCTACCGCCCCACCACGGCCGCCGCGGCGCCCACCGGCTACAACCTGGCCGTGACGGACCGCAACTTCCAGTTTCCGCAGGTGTGGCGCTCCAACCTGGCAGTTGATAAAGAACTCTTTGGCGGCGTAATTGCCACGTTAGAAGGCCTTTACACGCGTGACCTCAATGCCCTGGCCTTCGAAAACGTGAACCTGCCCAACCCCGTGCGTAATGCGCAAGGCGCCGATAACCGGCCCATCTTCTACACCTTCAGCGGCACGCCCAATGCCACTACCGGCATCGTTACCAGCACGCCCTACAACCGCATCAATGGCCCGCTGGCCGGTGGCGCGCCCAACACGGCCACCCAGCCCAACATCACGGATGCCATCCTGATGAAGAACACCAACAAGGGCTACTCATACTCGCTCACGGCCCAGCTGCAGAAGAGCTTCAACAACGGCATCTTCGGTAGCCTGGCGTATACCTACACCGACTCGCGCTCGGTGAACGACGGCGGCTCGACGCCCACCAACATCTGGCGCGACCGCTACATCAGCGGCGACCCTAATGCCGAAGCCCTGAGCTACTCCAGCTACCTGCAGCAGCACCGCGTTATTGCCTCGCTCTCGTACCGCCGCGAGTACCTGGGCCACCTGGGCACCACCTTCTCCGCTTTCTACGTGGGGGCCCCGGCCTTTGCCAACGGCTCCAGCCGCTTTAGCTACACCTACGCCGGCGACGTAAACGGCGACGGCCAGACCGTGAACGACCTGGTGTACATCCCGCGCAACGCCGGCGAAATCAACCTCATCGACATTGCCATCAACGACACCCGCGCCACCGGCGGCGGGGCCGCGGCCCGCATCGGCACCTACACCGCCGCCCAGCAGTACGCCGACCTCGACGCCTACATCAACCAGGACCCCTACCTGAAGGCGCACCGCGGCCAGTACATGGCGCGCAACGGGGCCTCCAACCCCTGGCAGCACCAGATTGACGTGAAAGTGCTGCAAGACATCTTCACCAACATCGGCAAAGACCGCAATACCCTGCAGCTGACGGTGGATATCTTCAACGTGGGCAACTTGCTGAACAGCAACTGGGGCCGCGCCCAGTTTGCCAACCGCACGGCCCTGCTTTCCTACCAGGGCTACAACGCCGGCGGCCAGCCGGTGTTCACCTTCCCCTACCTCACCAACCCCGTGGTAACGCGCGGCAGCGGCAGCACGCCCGGCGCCATTGCCACCCCCGGCACGCCCCTGAGCACCACCTACCGCGACGACGTGACCAGCCTCGCCTCGCGCTGGCAGATGCAGGTGGGCGTGCGCTACATCTTCAACTAAGCTTCTGCGCCAAAGCGCGCAGGCTCACCCCAAAGCGGGGCAGGAAGCATTTCCTGCCCCGCTTTTTTTGTGGCCGCCCACCGCGGCTAAATTGACTTTATGCTAGTTGAATAAAGTGCCTTTTGGCTATGGTTGTTGGGTGATTTTTCAGATAATATACTGATTGACAATAAGTTATAGTTAATAAAAACCTTTAATAACGTCATGGCTAAGCCTCCTGAAATTATTGACCAAGTAACGTGATGTTATCGTGACGAAGAGCCGAATGCTTGCCGGGGCTGATTATCTTTGTGGCATATTGGCAACTGTGAGCCTTTACCCTTTTTTCATTTTATGAGAAATTTACCTTTACGCCACTTTACCCTGCTTCTGCTGCTCGTGCTGACGGCCCATCTGGGCTGGGGGCAGGGGGCCACTACGGCCTCACTCAGCGGGGTCATCACCGATGCCAAGGGTGGGCCGCTGCCGGGCGCTACCGTGCTGGCGGTGCACACCCCCACCAACACGCCGTACGGCGTGGGCACCAACGCCGACGGCCGCTACAACATCCAGGGCATGCGCGTGGGCGGGCCCTACACCATTAAGGTATCTTTCGTGGGCTACCAGGACGTCACCAAAACCGGCATTGTGCTGGCCCTGGGCGAAACCCTGCGCCTCGATATTCCGCTCAGCACCTCCACTACCGAGCTGGGCAACGTGGTCATCACCGGCCGCGCCGACCCGGTTATCAACGCCGGCCGCACCGGTGCTGCCACCAACGTGAGCCGCGCCCAAATCAACCAGCTGCCCACCCTCAACCGCTCACTCAACGACTTCACCCGCCTCACGCCGCAGGCGGCCGGTGGCGGTAGCTCCTCGTTTGGCGGCGCCAACAACCGCTACAACAACATCACCATCGACGGCGCCGTGAACAACGACGTGTTTGGCCTGGCTGCTTCGGGCACGCCCGGCGGGCAGGCGGGTACCAACCCCATCGCCCTCGATGCCATCGACCAGATTCAGGTAGTGCTCGCGCCCTACGACGTAACGTTGGGAAGCTTCACCGGTGCCGGCGTAAACGCCATCACCCGCTCGGGTACCAACGACTTTTCGGCTTCTATCTACGGCTTCGGCCGCAACCAGAACTCGGCTGGTAAGAGCGTAAACGAGCCCCGCACCAAGCTTGATAAGTTTTACAATTACCAAACCGGCTTCCGGGTGGGTGGAGCCATCGTAAAAGACAAGGTATTCTTCTTCCTGAACGGGGAGATTGCCCGCGTAAGCGCGCCGCTGGGCTTTGTACCCGGCACTGCCGACTCGCGCGCCAGCCTCACCGACTTGCAGCGCATTGCCACCGCGGCCAACACCGCGCTCTACGGCAACTACGACGTAGGTACCTACGGCGACTTCAACCGCCGCACCCAGAGCAACAAGATTTTTGCTCGCCTGGACTTCAACCTTTCGGAGAATAATACGCTGACGCTGCGCCACAACTTTGTGAATGCGTTTGATGACAACCTCACGCGCACTTCCAATAACATTCGCTTCAGCAACAACGCCTACCAGTTCAATAATACCACCAACAGCACGGTAGCCGAGTTGAACTCGCGCTTCGCGGGTGGCTTCTCCAACAAGCTGATTCTGACGTACACGGCCATTCGCGACACGCGCGATGTAGTTGGGGCAAAGGGTCCTGCTTATCAGATTGTGGACAACGGTATCACGTACCAGCTTGGTCAGGAGCGTGCTTCGGTGGGCAACCAGCTCGACCAGGACATTGTCGAAATCACCGACAACCTGACCAAGCAGTTCGGTAAGCACACCATCACGCTGGGCACGCACAACGAAGGCTTCAAGTTTCGCAACCTGTTCCTCAACAATGGCGCTGGCTACTACACCTTCACCTCGATTGATAACTTTATAAACGGCCGTGCCTCGGGCGTGCAGGCCAGCTACCCCACCGCCGACGGCGGCGAAGCCCGCTTTAAGGCGGCGCAGTTGGGCTTCTACGCCCAGGATGAGTACACGCCCGTTGAGAACCTGCGCCTGACCCTGGGCATGCGTATCGACGTGCCCGTGTTTGTTGACAAGCCCGGCAACAACGAAGGCGTGGCTACCCAGTTCGGCAGCCAGTACCACACCAGCAACACCCCCAATGGCCAGGTGCTCTACTCGCCCCGCGTTGGCTTTAACTGGGACGTGAACAACGACAGCAAAGTGCAGCTGCGCGGTGGTACTGGTATCTTCTCGGGCCGCGTTCCCTTCGTATGGATTTCGAACAGCTACACCAACAGCGGCCTGATTCAGGGTTCGGTAAACCAAACCTCGAACACCGCTTTCCTCCCCTACATCCGCCTGAACCCCGCGCAGATTGCGACCGACTACACGGCCGTAGCCCAATCGCAGATTAACCTGGTGAGCGACAATTTCAAGCTGCCCCAGGTATGGCGCTCGAACTTGGCCGTTGACTTCCGCCTGCCCGGCGACATCGTAGCTACCCTGGAAGGTATCTATTCTAAAACCATCAACGACATCTACTACAAGGACCTGAACCTAGCTTCGCCGGTTGGCCGCCTGGCTGGCCCCGACCAGCGCCCCGTGTATGACCCCAACACCGTTAATGGCGTAGTACGCCGCCGCGTGAACCAGAGCTACACCAACGTGTACCTGCTCGATAACACCAGCAAAGGCTACCGCTACAACGCTACTATTCAGCTACAAAAGCGCTTTGTGGGCGGCCTCAACACCACCGTGGCTTACACCTACGGCCAGGCCAAGGAAATCAACAGCGGCATCAGCAGCACGGCTTCGTCGAACTTCGGCTTCAACCAGGTAGCCTACGACCCCAACAACCCGGAACTGGGCTTCTCGCGCAACGACCAGCGCCACCGCGTAATCGCTAGCACGGGCTATACCTTCAACTACGCCGGCGGTGCGATGGCTACGACTTTCACGGCCTTCTACGAAGGCCTGTCGGGCCAGCCGCTCACCTACATCTACGGCCAGGGCCGCGACGTGAACAACGACGGCAACACGAGCAATGATTTGCTCTACGTGCCCACCAACGTGCGCGACGTGAACCAGATTCGCTTGGTATCGACCGATACGCGCACCGTGGCCCAGGTACAGGACCAACTGGATGCCTTCATCGAAAATGACCCCTACCTGCGCAGCCACCGCGGCCAGGTAGTAGAGCGCTTTGCCGCGCGCCTGCCCTGGACGCACGAGGTAGATATCCGCGTGGCGCAGGACTTCAACTTCACGGCGGGTGGTAAGAAAAACACCCTCCAGATTACGTTCGACATCTTTAACCTTGGCAACCTGCTCAACCAGAACTGGGGCCGCCAGTACTCGGTAGCTAACAACGCGGTAGAGTTGTTGCGCCCCGAAACGACGGGTGCCAACGTGCAGCCAACTTTCTCTTTCCCGGCTTCGTTTGCCACTACCAACCGCTCGTATGACTTCTCGAACCTGGGTTCGCGCTGGCAGGGGCAGCTGGGCGTGCGCTACAGCTTTAACTAAGCACTGCGGTGCAAACAGACCTAAAAAGGGTGGGGAGTATTCCCCACCCTTTTTTTTGGGCCTGATTCTGCGGTAGTTGCGAAGAATGTTGCCCCCACATCTTGCACAAGCCAAAAACCACCGTACTTTTGTAGAACCAACGCGCAATAGGCGCCGCGGCCAAGCCACTAAACGGGGGATTAGCTCAGTTGGCTAGAGCGCTTGCATGGCATGCAAGAGGTCATCGGTTCGACTCCGATATTCTCCACTCCCGTTTCACAAAAAGCGATTATCAGCCCTAGCTGGTAATCGCTTTTTGCGTTTAGGCTACTTGGCTAAGTACTGCTCACAGGATGAGCACTACCGTGCCGCCAATAATGAGGGCGGCACCCAACGCCGCTTTCAGCGTGAGGGTTTCGCCCAGGAACACGACCGACAGGCCAATGGCCAGCGCCACGCTCAGCTTATCCACGGGGGCTACCTGCGATACCTTGCCCAGCTGCAAGGCCCGGAAGTAGCACAGCCACGACAAGCCCGTAGCCACGCCCGACAGCACCAGAAACAGCCAGGTGCGCGGGGCCAGCGTGAAAATATCGGCGGGGTTGTCCTTGATAAAGACGATGCCCCAGGCCACCACCAGAATGACCACCGTGCGAATAGCCGTGGCCAAATCAGAGTTGACGCCCTTGATGCCAACTTTGGCCAGCACGGCGGTGAGGGCCGCAAACACGGCAGAGAGGAGGGCGTAGGTCCACCACATGTTCAATTATCAGTGAGCAGTGAACAAGTATCAATTGCTGGTGGATAGTAGGGGCTAGGCCTTTTACTGACCTCGCCGGTAGAAGTTGTACCTCGTTGTTTTCCAGGAAATTGATACTTGTTCATTGCGCACTGATAATTGAGAGTCACCCTTGGCAGAACTGGCAGGTGCCGGAGAGCAGGAAGTCGCGCCGCTGGGCCTGGAAGCCGCCGGGCAGCTGCACGGCCGGGATGGCCACCTGGCTCAGGCAATAGGTGTGGCTGCACACGCCACACTTGAAGTGCACGTGGTTGTCGAAGTGGGCATCGGCCGAGCACTCGATAGAGCAGGCGGCGTAGCGCAGCACGTCGGTATCGTCGATGACGCGGTGGATAAGACCTTGCTGCTCAAAGCTTTTGAGGGTGCGGTAGAGCGTGATGCGGTCGGTATCGGTGCCAATTTCCTGCTCAATCTCGGCTCCGGTGAGGGCGTAGCCTTTGCCGGTGAGGGCGGCCAGCACGGCCCGGCGCACGGGCGTCTGGCGCAGGCCATGGCGCAGCAGCGTCTGGGTGAGGCGGTCGGGAGCAGGAGGAGCGGAGGGAAGCGACATAAGCCAAACTTACGAAAAGATAGAGAGCCTGCGAACGGCCAAAGGCCCGGCGGCGGGGCGCGTACCTTTGCGCAGGCGGGGCCACCAACGGCCCAACCCTCACCGGGGACGCCCCTGACCAACTTAACCAAACTTGTGGTAGAATCGTTAGCCCGCCGGGCACTTATTGCCCTTGGTCGGCGGCCGTGGTGGGTGGCGGCCCTCACGCTGGCCCTGGCCCTACCGGCGCTGCTGGTGCACCTGGGCTGGCAGCCGCTGCTGGTAGATGAGCCCATTCGGGCGCTGGTGGCCCTGGAAATGCACTATTCGGGTCGTTTTTTCTCGCCCACGCTGCAAGGCCTGCCTTACTACAACAAGCCGCCGCTGTTCAACTGGCTGCTCATTGCGCTGTTTCGCCTCACGGGGCGGCAAGATGAGTGGGTGCTGCGCCTGCCCACCATTGCGGCGCTGCTGCTCTATACCGGCGCCCTGTGGCGGGTGCTGCGGCCGCAACTAGGCAGCCGCCTGGCTTTTACAGTGGCGCTGGCGTTTGCTACTACCGGCCGGGTGCTGTTTTATGATTCCTTTCTGGGGCTGATTGACCTGTGGCACGCGGGGCTGACGTGGCTGGGCTTTATGGCCGTGTGGTACCTGGGGCAGCGCGGGCAGTGGGTGCGGCTGTTTGTGCTCACGTATGCGCTCACGGCGGTGGGCTTTTTGCTCAAGGGCCTGCCCTCGGTGGTGTTTCAGGGGCTGGCGCTGCTGGTGTACTGCCTCGATACCCGGCAGTGGCGGCGCCTGTTTGGCTGGCAGCACGTGCTGGGCGTGGGGGTGATGCTGGGCATTCTGGGCGCGTATTTTTTCGTGTATAGCCGCCACAATTCGCTGGAAGTAGCCCTGCAAACCATCTGGTCGCAGTCGAGCCAGCGCACGGTGGCCGCCCAGCCGCTGGCCGATTCGGTGCAGTACGTGCTGCTGTTTCCGTTCGACTTCATCAAGCATTTCCTGCCCTGGTCGCTGCTGGTGGGCTGCCTGCTGGTGCCGGGCGCGCGCCGGGCGGTGCTGGGGCAGCCGTTTTTGCGCTACAATGCGCTGCTGTTTCTGGCTATTTTGCCGGTATACTGGCTCTCGCCGGCTACCATTCCGCGCTACCTGTTTATGCTGGTGCCGCTGGGGCTCACGGTGGTGGTGGCGCTGTATGCGCAGTACCAGCCGGCTGGCACGCGCCCCACGCGCTGGCTCGACAGTATTTTGCTAGGGATGCTGATAATCACTACGTTAGGAATACTTGCATTCCCTTTTGTGGCGCTCACGCGGGTGGTGCCGGGCGCGCTGGCCTGGACGCTGGGGCTGTTTGGGGTGCTGGCGCTGGGCGCCTACCTGTTTTGGCGGCTGGCCGACTACCGCCTGCTGGTGCTGGGCTACTACCTGCTGGTGCTGCGGCTGGGGTTTGATATCTTTATTTTCCCGGCCCGGATGCAGACCTCGCCCGAGGTAGCTTACCGCACGGCCGCCATTCGGGTGGGCCGCGAAACCAGGGGCCGGCCGCTGGTGCTGTACCCTTATGGCGGCCCGCTCGACAACGTGGAGGCCTTTTACATTGCCCGCGAGCGGGGCCAAACGCTCACCGTGGCCCCGCTGCCGCTGCGCCCCGGCGTGCTCTATATCGCCGAAGAGCGCTTTCTGGACGGCTTGCACTACCGCACGCTCGACCGCTTCACCATCGACGCCAATATCACCTTCCGGGTGGTGGAGTTTCAACTGCCATGAGGGCTGCTAGTGATGCGGCCCCGGCTACGGCCGCCCCCGCCTGGCGGCGGTATAGTGTGTTGCTAATAAAGCTGTTGTGCATGGCCGGGGCGTTGTGGCTGGTGGCCCGCCACCTCGACTTGCCCGCCCTGGCCCGCACCCTGCGGCAGGCGCGGCCGGGCTGGCTGCTGCTGGCCGCGGGGCTGTTTACGCTCTCGAAGCTCATTGCCTCGGTACGCCTCAACACGTTTTTCCGCACCGTGGATATTCAGCTCACCGAGCGCTACAACCTGCGGCTCTACTGGCTGGGCATGTTTTATAACCTGTTTTTGCCGGGCGGCATCGGAGGCGATGGCTACAAGGTGTACCTGCTGGGCCGTGAGTTTCCGGGGCGGCGGGGCGTCATTTTTCGGGCCCTGCTGCTCGACCGGCTCAGCGGCATGGTGGCGCTGCTGGTGCTGCTGCTGATGCTGCTGGCCGTGGTGCCCGCCGCCGAGCTGCGCCCGGCGGGCGGGCTGGCCCTGCCTGCCTGGTGGCGGGTGCTGCCCCTGGCACTGGTGCCGCTGGGCCTGGGCCTAAGCTATG
>CAXTFI010000032.1:0-31869 GCA_964243255.1 uncultured Hymenobacter sp. | reverse complement strand
CGCGCGGCGGCTGCGGCGGACGGGCCGCCGCGCGGTGCCGCGCGACACGGTGCGCTTGGACTCCATTGTGTTTTCCAGCCGGGGACCGCTGCCCATCAGCCCCGGCATTTTGGCCCGGCAGGTAACGGTGCGGCCCGGCCAGCTCTATAGCCAGGCCCGCACGCAACGCACGCAGCGCCAGCTCTCCAGCCTCGATATGTTCCGGTTTAACACCGTGAGCTACCGCAAGGTGACGGCCGAAGCCCGCCCCGATGAGCCGGGCGGCAGCAGCAACTCGGAAGCCGCGGCCCCAGATAGCAGCCGGGCGTTCACGGCCAGCAGCCCGGCGGCGCTGCCTACCGGCCCGGCCAGCCCCGGCCTGCTCGATGCCCTGGTGACTACCTCGCCGAGCCCGCGCTTTTCCGAAACCACCGAGTTTGGCGGCACCTACGTGGCCACCAAGGTGGGGCCGTTTGCCAACGTGCGCCTCAAGTGGCGCAACCCCTTTGGTGGGGCTGAGGTGCTGGAGCTGAGCGCCCGCGCCGGCCTGGAGGGCCAGCTCGCCCAGCTCGGCAACGATAGTATCAGCATTGCTACCTACACGGTGCAGTACGGGGCCACGGCGGCCCTCCTTGTGCCGCAGTTTCTGGTGCCGTTTCGCCTGGGCAACTTCTTGCTTAACGACCAGCCGCGCACCCGTTTTGCGCTGTCAACTACCTATACCTCAAGCTCTTACTACACGCGCAGCAACACCGAGTTCACGTTTGACTACCTCTGGCAGACTAGTCCGTACCAGCAGTACATCTTCACGCCCGTGGACCTGGGCATTGTGAGCACGCCCTTCATCAGCCGGTTTTACCGCAACCGCCTCGAAAGCCTGCGCGTGAACCAGGGCAGCCCGCTCTACCGCTCGTTTCAGCCCATTTATGAGCCCAGCTTCAGCTTCACGTCGCTCTACAATTCCAACGACCTGACCCAGACCCGCAGCGCCCGCTACCTGCGCGTATTTGCCGAGTTGGGCGGCCTCTCGCGGGGCCTGTACCGCAACGAGTCGTGGTTTCAGAAAACGGGCTTGTCGGTCTACAATTTTGCCAAGCTCACGGTCGATTACCGGCGCTACTACAAGCTTTCGCCTACTACTTACCTGGCCTGGCGTCTCAACGGGGGCCTGGCTCACGCCCTCACCACTACGCCCGATACCACCGGCGAGCACGGCCGGGGCACGGTCGACCGCTTCATCATTCCCTACGATAAGTACCTGTTTGCGGGCGGCTCCAACAGCGTGCGCGCCTGGAGCCCGCGCCGCCTGGGCACCGGCGCCTACGCCACGCGCCTGCCCGATGGCAGCCGCGACTACTACACCGAGCAGCCCGGCGAGGTGCTGCTCGAAGGCTCCCTGGAGTACCGCTTCCCGGTGTATTCGTTTATCAAGGGCGCGCTGTTTACCGACTTTGGCAACGTCTGGACCCTGCAGCCCGATACGAACCGGCCGGGAGCCGAATTTTTAGTGGACCGCTTCTACAAGCAGTTTGCCGTGGCTTCGGGCTTCGGCATCCGCATGGACTTCACCTTCCTCATCCTGCGCTTCGACGTGGCTACCAAGGTATTCGACCCCACCGAAACCGGCCAGCCCTGGCGGCTTAGCAATGCCGTGAAGCATACTGACAACCAGACGGTTGTGAATGTGGGCCTGGGTTATCCGTTCTAGAGAATGGAGCGTTAGTCAGTTGACTAAAAGAACGTCATGCTGACGCCAGGAAGCATCTCGCTCGCCTCTTTGCAACGGCTTCGATAAAGCGAGCGAGATACTTCCTTTGTCAGCATGATGTTCTGCTGATTTAAAAATTCTTAATACTCCAGCAGTTCGCCCAAAGCCACGGCCACCTTGGCGGCGCTGGGCAGCATTTGCTTTTCCAGCTCTACGTTGAGCGGAATGGCGGGCAAATTAGCCGCACCCAGGGTGAACACGGGCGCGTCGAGCTCGCGGAAGCAGTGGCGCTGAATGCGCCCGGCCAGGCTCTCGGCAAAGGAGTTGAGCAGCGGCTCCTCGGTGAGCACCAGGGCTTTGCCGTGGCGGCGCACGGCGGCCTGCACGGCGTCCCAGTCCAGGGGGTTGAGGGTGCGCAGGTCCAGGATTTCGACGCGGCCGGGGTAGTCGCGGCTGGCGGCCCTGGCCCAGTGCACGCCCATGCCGTAGGTGACCACCACGCAGCTCTCGCCGCGGGCCAGCTTGTCGGCGTCGGCGGCCTGGGCCACGGCGGCCTGGCCCAGTGGAATAACGTAGCCGGTGGCCGGCTCAGTGGTTTTGGCTTCCTCGGTGCCGGGCACCTTGCTCCAATATAACCCCTTGTGCTCTAGCAATATAACCGGGTTGGGGTCCAGGAAAGCGGCGCGCAGCAGGCCCTTCATGTCAGCGGCGTTGCTGGGGTATACCACCTTAATGCCCCGGATGGTGAGCAAGGTGCTCTCGATGGAACCCGAATGGTAGGGCCCGCCTCCGCCGTAGGCCCCCACCGGCACCCGAATGAGCGCCGGCACCGGAAACTTGCCCATGCTCAGGTAGCACGACTTCGACAATTCTTCCACTAACTGGTTGAGCGCCGGCCAGATATAATCGGCAAACTGAATCTCGACGATGGGCCGCGCCCCCACGGCCGCCATGCCGGCCGTGCTGCCCACGATGTACGCCTCCTGAATGGGCGTGTTAAACACGCGCTTGTCGCCGTACTTTTTGGCCAGCAGCGCCGCCTCGCGAAACACGCCGCCCAGCTCGCCGCCCACGTCCTGGCCGTAGAACAGGGCCTCGGGGAATTCGCGCAAAATATCATCCACGGCGTGCAGGGCGGCGTCTACCATTAGCACTTTGTCGGCCCCGGCGGGGGCGCGCTCGCCGGCCTCGGCCAGCACGGCGGGCGGGGCAAACTCGTGGTCGGCGAAGGTGGCGGGGGCGGGGTCGGGCGCGGCCTGGGCGGCAACCCAGTCGGCGGCCACGGTGGCGCGGGCCTGGTCGGCCAGGGCCGTTAGCTCGGTTTCGGTGGCGCCGGCGGCCAGCAGGCGCTGGTGCAGGCGGGGCAGCGGGTCGTTTTGCTGGTGCGCGGCCAGGTCGTCGCCGCGGTACCACTCGCGCCGTACCCCGCTGGTGTGGTGGCCCAGCAGCGGGCACCTGGCGTGCACCAGCGCCGGCCCGCGCCGGGCGCGCACGTGCGCAAACGCCTCACTTAAACCAGCATATGAAGCCTGAAAATCGGCTCCATCGACCCGCACGCGGTGCAGGCCGGGGAAGCCGGCGGCGAAGTCGTAGGCGTCCATGGCCCGCATTTCGCGGCCCGTGGCCGAGATGCCCCAGTCGTTGTCCTGCACCAGGTACACGATGGGCAGCTGGTGCAAAATGGCCATCTGGAGCGCCTCACTCACCTCGCCCTCCGTCATGGCCCCGTCGCCGATGGAGCAGAGCACCAGGGGATTTGAATTGGGAATGAGGAATGAGGAATGAGGAATTTCACTTTGAGGCTCGCCTACCAATTCTCCATTCCTCATTCCAAATTCCTCATTTATTTTCAGCCCCTGGCTCTCTAAGTAGCTGATAGCATGCGCCATACCCGTGGCCGGAATGGCCTGCATGCCAGTGGCCGAGCTTTGGTGGGGTATCACGGGTATGCCCGCCCGGCGCAGGCTGGGGTGGCTGTAGTAGGTGCGCCCGCCGCTGAAGGGGTCGTCTTTTTTGGCCAGCAGCTGCAGCATCAGCTCGTAGGGGCGCAGGCCCAGGCCCAGCAGCAGGGCATCGTCGCGGTAGTACGGGGCGGCGTAGTCGGCCCCGGTGAGCAAAAAGGCCGCCGCCAGCTGCACGGCCTCATGGCCGCGCGCGGTGGCGTGTACGTAACGCGCCGCCACGGTTTTCTGGGCTTCGTAGAGGGCGGCCATCTCGGCGGCCGTGTGCATGAGCAGGTAGGCACGGGTGAGCAAGTCGGTTTCGGGCACGGCAGGGGTATCCGCGACGGGCGCGGCGGGGGCATCAGCAAGCATGGGTAGGGAAAGTAGAGCCAGTGGGGATGGTAAAATTACGCCCCCGCCCGACCTTTGTAAGTAATGAGCAATGAGTGGTGCGCAATGAACAATGGCTAGTGAACGCTGAACGGTGGGCAGCGGACTACGCGCACTGGCACCCTTCAGCCTCTCCTCCATCACCTATTACCCACTCCTAATTGCTCATTACTCATTGCCCATTGAATTCATGTCTCGCACCGATATCACTACCTGGCTTCAGGATTTTCAAACCCGCCTCTGCGCCCAGCTCGAAGCCGCCGATGGCAGCCCGGTGCGCTTTGGGCAAGACGACTGGCAGCGGCCCGGCGGCGGCGGCGGCCACTCGCGGGTGTTGGAGGGCGGGGCCATTCTGGAGAAGGGCGGCGTGGGTTTTTCGGCCGTGGAGGGCGAAATGAGCGCCGCCGCCGCCCGGCAGCTGCACATGCCCGACCCGCATTTTTTTGCCACCGGCGTGAGCGTGGTGCTGCACCCGCGCAGCCCGCGGGTGCCCATCATCCACATGAACGTGCGGTATTTTGAGGCCGGTAACGGCGAGGCGTGGTTTGGCGGCGGCATCGACCTCACCCCCATTTACGTGGACGAGGCGCAGGCCCGGCGCTTCCACCAGCGCCTGCGGGCGGCCTGCGACGCCCACAACCCGGCCTACTACCCCAAATTCACGCGCTGGGCCGACGACTACTTCTACCTGCCCCACCGCCAGGAAACGCGCGGCGTGGGCGGCATTTTCTTCGATAGATTGACGGTGGGCCCGAATGGCAGCATCGAAGAGCTGTTCGCCTTTGTGCAAGCGGTGGCCGAGGTTTTCGGGCCCTTCTTCACCGAGTTGATGCGCGAAAACTACGCCCTGCCCTTCGGCGCCCGCGAAGAAGCCTGGCAAACCCTGCGCCGCAACCGCTACGCCGAGTTCAACCTGGCCTTCGACCGCGGCACCCGCTTCGGCCTCGAAACCGGCGGCCGCACCGAGAGCATTCTCATGAGCCTGCCGCCCCGCTGCGGCTGGAGCTACAACCCCGCCCCGCCGGAGCCGGGCTCGCCGGAGGCCACCACGCTGGGCTGGCTACGCAAGGGCGTGGAGTGGGCTTAATTGAGAATTTTGAGTGAGGAATGAGGAGTAATAGAATAGTTGAGATAGTTGAAATCTTCCTGGATGGTAATTCTAAATTCCTCATTTTTAATTCTTCATTCGCTAACAGCGCTTGACCACCGGCTGCTGCTGGCCATCAACCACGCCCGCACGCCGCTGCTGGATGCGGTGATGACGTTTGCCTCCCAGATTAAGGTGTGGTTTCCGTTTTACGGCGTACTGCTGGCTTGGCTCATCTACCATTTTCGCCGCCGGGCCCTGCTGCTGGTGCCGCTGCTGGCCGCCACTGTGGCGCTGGCCGACAGCATCACCAGCCGCATTTTCAAGCCCTGGGCCGCCCGGCCCCGCCCTTGCCACGCCGCCGACCTGGCCACCCAGCTCTACCTGCCCGATGGCTGCGGCGGGCAATACGGCTTTATGTCGTCGCACGCGGCCAATGCCATGGGCCTCGCGGTGTTTCTGCTGTTTACGCTGCCCGCGGGCCGCTTTCGCTGGCTCAAAATGGGAGTATTTGCCTGGGCCGCAGTCATTTCGTACAGCCGCGTGTACCTGGCCGCCCACTACCCGGCCGATGTGCTGGGCGGCTGGCTGGTGGGTGCGGCGCTGGGTGCGGGCGCGGCCTGGGCATTTCGGCGCGGGGTGCCGCGCTGGTGGCCGCCAGCAACCCCGGCAGCCACGGCCTAATGCCTAACCACCTACCAAAAAGCCCGCTGAAGCGGGCTTTTTGGTTTTTGCGGCAGCAAGGCTACTTCTTGGCGCGGCCACCAGTGTGGCCATCGCCTTCATCGCCGTGGCCGGGCTTAACGTTTGTTTTGGCGTCCTTCCGGTCGTCTTGCGAGAGCGAGCGATTCAAGTCGTCCGATTCTTTGATTCTTCCCTCGTCATCGCGACGAATGTACCGTTTGTCGCCCTCATGGGGCTCAAGCTGTTCGCGTTTGCTGGACATAGTAGCCGAGTGCGGCCGGGTGAGTGAGCGGCCGCCCAAAGGTTTCTACGCGCGCACAACCAACAGGTTAGGCCTCGGCGCTGGCGATGAGGCCCTGGCTGGCCAGCAGCTTGGCCACGTACTTGCCCACGATGTCAAATTCCAGGTTGACCAGTTCGCCGGCTTGCAGCTGGTGAAAGCCCGTGTGCGCGTAGGTATACGGAATAATGGCCACCGAAAACTCGGTAGCGGTGCTTTCGAAACAGGTGAGGCTCACGCCGTTAATGGTGATGGAGCCTTTCTCCACCGTCAGGCGCTGCGGGCCGGCCTCGTGCCGGAACCGAAACAGCCAGGAGCCATCCTGGTCCTGCACGCGCAGGCACTCGGCGGTGGCATCGACGTGGCCCTGCACAATGTGGCCGTCGAAGCGCCCGCCCGCCGCCAGGCAGCGCTCCAGGTTGAGGTGGCGGCCGGGCTGCCACTGCCCTAAGTTGGTCTTTTTCAGCGTTTCATCGATGGCCGTGACTACGTGCGTGCCCGCGGCCGCATCCAGGGCTACCACCGTGAGGCACACGCCGTCGTGGGCTACGCTCTGGTCGATTTTCAACTCGCCCGCGAAGGGAGACTGAATGGTAAAATGGCGGTTGGTGCCTTCGTGTTCGACGGCCACCACCGTGCCCACAGCTTCAATTATTCCAGTAAACATGACCGCAGATTCAAACGGATTTAACGGATTTCGCAGATACGCCCGCTGCGCGGGCTGACTACGCACTTTTGGTTGGGATGCGTAACAGCTAAGTTGCGCGTTGGATAGGCAGCGAGAACGTTGCCTTATGATGGAAAGGCATAACTAACACAAATTCAAGTGCTTACTCATTTTTTACGCATCCCAAAAACACGTTCAGTCGCGCAACACGGGCGCAGGGCGCCTCCGCCTCGCGTAGTCAGCCGCGCAGCGGCGTATCCGCGAAATCCGTTTAATCCGTTTGAATCTGCGGTCCGGATTGAATCTGCGGTGCGGGTCACTTGCCGCGGCCTTCCAGGATAATTTTGAAGGTGTAGAGCAGTACCCGGAAGTCCATGGCCAGGCTCATGTTTTCGATGTAGAGGATGTCGTATTTGAGGCGCTCTACCATTTGGGCCACGGTTTCGGCGTAGCCGTACTTGACCTGGCCCAGGCTGGTGAGGCCGGGCCGCACGCGGTGCAAATGGCGGTAGTGGGGCGCTATTTTAACAATCTGGTCGATGAAGAACTGGCGCTCGGGGCGCGGGCCCACTAGGCTCATATCGCCCTTAATAACGTTCCAGAACTGCGGAAACTCGTCGAGCCGCACCCGGCGCATAAACCGGCCCCACTTAGTAATGCGCGGGTCGTGGTCGGAGCTGAGGCGCGGGCCCAGCTCCTCGGCATCGGTGTACATCGAGCGAAACTTGATGATGTTGAACGGCACCCCGTGCCGGCCAATGCGCAGCTGCCGGTAAAAGATAGGACCCGGCGACGACGAGCGCACCATCAGGGCCGTGAACAAATACACCGGCCAGGCCAGCAGCAAAAACAGGCCCGAGCCCCCCACATCAATGATGCGCTTGAGCACCTGCTGCCACACGGGCAGCAAATCCTGCTTGATTTCGATAAGCGGCGTGCCAAATATGTGGTTCACCTTCACCGACCCAAGCAGCATCTGGTAGAGGTCGGGCAGCACGCTGATGCGTACCACCGACTCCTCCAGCAGGTTCAGGATTTCCTGAATGCGGCGGTGCTCACTCGGCTCAATGGCGATAACTACCTGCTCGATGCCCAGGCGCTGAATCAGCTCGGGCAGCTGCTGGTACGAGCCGGGGGCGGGCAGGGCCTGGGCCAGCGCGGCATCTACGGTGGTGCCCACCGGCGTGAAGCCTACCAGCCGCAGCCCCAGGTGCCGGCCGGTGCGCTGCAAGTCAAGGTACGTGCTCAGTGCCAGCTGATTAGACCCCACCAGCAGCGTCGGAAACGAAATGTCGCCCCGCCGCACCAAGCGCTGCACGCTGCTCACGGCCCAGATGCGGAGCACGGCCGTGATGACAAAATGCAGCAGGTAGTAAGCTCCCGCCGTTTTATAGTAGGCGTGGTAGTTGCTCACGCCCTGGTCGTCGAGCAGCAGGGCAAAGAAGATAACGACCGTGCCCAGCACCGACACCCGCGCCAGCCGAATAATCTCGTTCAGGCGCGACTTGCGAAACACATCGCGGTACTCGCCCAGCAGGGCGTAGAGCGTGGTCCAGAACAGGGCCACCATCACGGCAGCCCCCGAAAGGTAGTACAACGCTCCCTCGGTAAAGCGGTAGCCCGCAAGCTCACCCAGCAGGTATTTGCGCAGCAAAAAGAAGGCCACCCAGGCTAGCAGCGCCGCGCCAAAATCGGCCGCCACGAGCTTGAGGTACTGAATTCGACGAAGCAACAAGGGGCGGGCTGGATAGGGTGTAAATTTGCGGCGGGTGCCACAAAAATAGGTCCGTTGCGTGGTTTTGCGGGTCCTTGCTTCGCAGTCGCGCTCGCTTAGGTGGTATTCGGCTACTTGCTCAGGCAGTTGCGGGCCAACTGGTCCGGTTCGGCTCGCCTGGGTAGCCCGTGTTTTCCGTTCACTAAGTCGCTTTCTCCATTCAACCACTCCTCGATTCGTACCGTCACCGGGGCCAGCGCCGGGCCCTCGTCACGCTGCTGCGCGAGCAGCGCAGCATCCGCGACGAGCAAGTGCTGGCGGCCCTGACTGCGGTGCCCCGCCACTTGTTTTTTGAGCCCGCTTTCGAGGCCCACGCCTACCAGGACAAAGCTTTTCCCATTGGCGAGGGCCAAACGATTTCGCAGCCGAGCACCGTGGCCTACCAGACCGAGCTGCTGGGTATTCGCCCCGGCCACCGCCTGCTGGAAATTGGCACGGGCTCGGGGTACCAGTTCGCCATCTTGTGTCAACTAACTGACAATGTGCATAGTATAGAATTTAACCCGGTCTTGTTTGAGCGGGGGCGGCAGCGGCTGGCGGCCCTGGGCCTGCCCACGGCGGGCTTGCACCTGGGCGATGGCTCGCTGGGCCTGCCCGACCTGGCCCCGTTTGATGGCATCCTGGTTACGGCCGGGGCGCCGGCCCTGCCGCCGGCCCTGCTGCGGCAGCTGCGCATCGGTGGGCGGCTGGTGGTGCCGGTGGGCGCCGCCGACCCTGGCCAGCAGCAGCTCCTGCGCGTTACGCGCGAGGGCCCCGAGGCGTACCTGCGCGAGGAGTTCGGCGACTGCCGCTTCGTGCCCCTGCGCGGCGCGGCGGGCTGGCAGTGATTTTGAATTAGGAATTTGGAATGAAGAAGGAGGAATTAGTTAAGGTGAGAACAGCAGTTGGTAGTAGGCCAGTAGGCTGCTACTACCAACTGCTCGTCTGGCGCCCCCCTTACCTTTGCTGTCATTCCCATTCTGGCAAATTCCTCCTTCTTCATTCCCAATTCTTAATTCTACGAAAGTGCGCAAGCAACGCCCCGTCTCCGACTCGTTTGTCATCATGACCGAGCTGGTGCTCCCCAACGATACCAACACGCTCAACAACCTGATGGGCGGCCGCATGATGCACCTGATGGACATCGCCGCCGCCATCGCCGCCCAGAAGCACTCCAACCGCATCGTGGTCACGGCCTCGGTCGATAACGTGTCGTTTCGCGACCCCATCCGGCTGGGCAACGTGGTGACGCTGCAAGCCCAGGTAACGCGCGCGTTTTCCTCCAGCATGGAGGTGCACATTGACGTGTGGGCCGAAGACATCCCCAGCGGCACCAAGCTCAAAACCAACGAGGCCTTCTTCACCTTCGTGGCCGTCGACCAGTCGGGCCGGCCCATCGACGTGCCCGAGGCCCTGCCCGAAACCCCCGAAGAAATTGCGCTTTATGATGGGGCCCTGCGCCGCCGCCAGCTGCGCCTGGTGCTCGCCGGCCGCATGAAGCCCAGCGATGCCGCCGAGCTAAAAGCGATGTTTGAGCTAGCTTAACCCCCGCACTTATATGACTGAGGACGAGCAAAGCGGCACCCTGGCCTTCCTGCAAAACTTCTATACCGGCGTTACGCTCTACCTGCCCCTGGAAGCCGAAGCGCAGCCAGTGGCGGCAGTAGCCAGTGCTGCGCCCGCTGCGCCCGCGCCCACGGCAGTAGCTGCGGTGGCACCCGTCGCAGCCGCGCCGGTAACAGCGCCCGCGCCCCTCGTAGTACCAGCCGTAGCGGTGGCACCACAGGGCGCGCTCGTCACAAGTGCTCCGCCGCTGGCGGCGGCTCCACTAGTTGCGCCCCTGCCAATGCTGGCCGGCAAACTGCCCTCGCTGGCTACGGTGCCGCTGAGTGCGCCTGGCGCGCCGGCTGCGGCAGCGCAAGTGCCTACTGCGGTAGTACCCGCTGCGCCTGCACCCCTTGCGGCAGCTCCTGCGCCACCTGTGCCACCGCCCGTTGCGCCCTATTTGCTCACCACGTTTGCCACGCTGGGCAGCAATGCGCAGGGGGT
Source organism: uncultured Hymenobacter sp. (assembly GCA_964243255.1). Taxonomy (GTDB): domain Bacteria; phylum Bacteroidota; class Bacteroidia; order Cytophagales; family Hymenobacteraceae; genus Hymenobacter. Next base: position 21,329 of record CAXTFI010000032.1, on the reverse strand, counting down.
GGTGGTGCTGGTGCGCCTGCCACCCGAGCAGTTTAAGAAGCTCCCGCGCAACGTTTTCCTTAATAAACTACTGCAAGCCATCCAGTTAGTGATGGCCGACGTGGTGCTGGTGAACGTGGAAGGCCCCTACCCGGTAGCCTTGCAAAACCTACGCAAGGAAATTGCTGCCACGCACCTGCTGGCCTTCGGCAAAAACCTGCTCGACGTGGCCGTGCGCACCACCCAGATTTACGAGCCGGTGCAGTTTCCGGCCGTGGGCCTCTCCTACCTGGCCGGCGCCGAGGTAGAGATGATTGAGTACGACGTGAGCCTCAAAAAGCGCCTCTGGGGAGGCCTGCAACGCATGTTTTTGGGTTGAACGGAAGCTAAATACGAACAAAAAAGAACGTCCTGCTGAACGCAGGGAAGCATCTTGCTCGGGGTAATAATCAAAACCGTTAGACGATTGAGTTACTATTCCAAGCCAGATGCTTCCCTGCGTTCAGCAGGACGTTCTTTTTTGTCAATCCTCCTTAGCTACTTCAGCACCTCGGCCAGCTTGGCTTCCAGGGCCGCACCGCGCAGGTTTTTGGCGATGATTTTACCGCTGGGGTCGAGTAAAAACGAGGCCGGGATGGACTGCACGCCGTAGGCGGCAGCGGCGGCGTTATTCCACTTCTTGAGGTCCGACACGTGGTTGGGCCACAGCAGGCCGTCGGCGGCGATGGCCTTGGTCCAGCGGTCCTTGTCATCGTCGAGCGACACGCTGAACACGGTGAAGCCTTTGCCCTTGTCCTTGAACTGGTTATAGGCTTTCACGACGTTCGGGTTTTCCTGGCGGCAGGGGCCGCACCAGCTGGCCCAAAAATCGACGAGCACGTACTTGCCTCGCAAGCTCTTGAGCGACAAGGCCTTACCCGCGGGCGTAGCCAGGTTGATGTCGGGCGCGGCCGTGCCGACGGCCGTGGCGCGCAGCGGCTCCAGGCGCTCGCTCAGGGCCTGGGTGAAGGGCGAGCCAGGCTGCGCCTTGCGCTGAATACCCGCGATAGAATCAGCAAAGGCAAAGTCGTCGTCGGGGTTCACGAAGCTGAGCGTGGCGAAGCCCGCCGCCACCGAGCCCGCATTGCGCCGGATAACGGCTTTGGCCCGGCCGGCCGTGGCGCGCTGCAACACGTTGTATTTCTGCTCGATAACGGCCAGCGAATCCTTCTGGCCCGCCGAGCCGGCGGCGTTGTAGCGCTGGCCCAGGCGCTCCATCTGGTTGCGGCTGGCGTTCATGGTGCGCGTCAGCTGCTGGATAACTTCTGAATCCTTCGACCCTTTCACTAAGTAGCTGTTGGGCAAGCTCTTCGCATCGCCCGAGAGCGTGAGGTGAGTTTTGTTGTCGAGCACCAGCAGCACCTGGTTGGGCTCATCCACCTTGAGCTGGTACACGGCCGCCGCCACGGGCAGCGTGCCCTTGAAGGTGAACTTGCCCTGGGCATCGGTTTTGGCCGTGCCGCGCTCCACAAACTGGCTGCTGGTGAGCTCTGAGAGGTGCAGGGTGGTGCCGGCCGGCAGGTTGCGCAGCTGGCCATTGATTTCGTACCCTTCGGCGGCGCTGGCGTTTTGGCAGGCGTTGGTGAGGCCGATTAGCGCGACGGCAACGAGGGCAGGTTTCATAATGGAAGTCATTGACAAGTAAAGGGAAATGGCTAGCCGGGCGAGGGCAGACTGCCGCACAAAGCCAAAACCTGGCCTTCAGGTTCCGGCCCAGCTGATTTTGGGCTAGCCGTCGAGGCCCTGGCGCAGCAGCTGGTTGGCCAGCTTGGGGTCGGCTTTGCCGCCGGTGAGCTTCATGAGCTCGCCCATAAACATGCCGGTGAGCGACTTTTTGCCGGCCCGGTACTCGGCTACCTTGGCGGGGTTGGCGGCCAGCACCTGCTGCACCAGCGCCTCCAGCTCGCCGGCGTCGGCCTTGGTGAGCAGGCCCAGCTCGTCGGCCGCGCCGGTGGCGTTGGCCTGCGGGTGGTCGAGCAGGTACGGAAACAGCTGCTTGCTGGCGACCGAGTAGTTAATCTTACCGGCCTCAATCAGCTCAATAATGCCGGCCAACTGGCCGGGGTCGAGTGGGAAGTCGTTGATTTCCAGGGCCCGCTCGTTGAGGTACGATTTCACGGGCCCCATTATCCAGTTGGCGGCGGCCTTGGCGCTGGCCGGGGGCAGCAGGCGGGCCAGGTCGTCGAAGTACTGCGCCACTTCCTTCTGGTCGATGAGCACGTTGGCGTCGTAGTCGCTCAAACCCAGCTCGCCCGTGAAGCGGGCGTAGAGCTGCTGCGGCAGGGCGGGCAACTCGGCCTGCACGCGGTGCAGCCAGGCATCGTCGATGACGAGCGGCGGCAGGTCGGGCTCGGGGAAGTAGCGGTAGTCGTTGAGGGTTTCCTTGGAGCGCTGGCCGTTGGTGGTGCCGCTGGCCGCGTCGAAGCCCCGCGTTTCGGAGTCTACCTCGCTGCCATTTTCCAGAATCTCAATCTGCCGCTTTATTTCGTGCTCGATGGCGCGCTGCACGTTGCGGAAGGAGTTCATGTTCTTGACTTCCACCTTAGTGCCGTACTGGGTGGCGCCCTTTTTCATCACGCTCACGTTGGCGTCGCAGCGCAGCGAGCCCTCCTCCATGTTGCCGTCGCAGATACCCAGGTACTCGACCAGCTTCTTGATTTCGGCCAGGTAGGCGTAGGCTTCTTCCTCGGTGCGAATGTCGGGCTCGCTCACAATTTCGATGAGCGGCACGCCGGCGCGGTTGAGGTCCACCAGGGTTTCGGTTTCGCCGGCCAGGTGCATCGATTTGCCCGCGTCTTCCTCCAGGTGAATGCGGGTGATGCCGATGCGGCGCGTGCTGCCATCGGCCAGCCGGATATCGACGTGGCCGCCGTGGCAAATCGGGGTTTTGTCCTGCGTAATCTGGTAGCCCTTGGGCAGGTCGGGGTAGAAGTAATTTTTGCGCGCAAACAGGTTTTCGCGCTGGATGTGGCAGTTGGTGGCCAGGCCCATTTTCAGGGCAAAGTCCACGGCCGTGCGGTTCACCCTGGGCAGCGTGCCGGGGTGGCCCAGGGTAATTACCGAGAGGTTGGTGTTGGGCAGCGAGCCGTACTCATTCTCATCGGAAGAATACATTTTGCTGTGCGTCAGCAGCTGCGCGTGTACTTCGAGCCCGATAACGGGCTGGTAGCTGGCAAGGAGAGCGTCGTCCATAAGGGCAAAGTTGGCGGCCACGACCGTTGTCGCCGCAACCGGGCCGCAAGTTAAAGCCGATTCGGTGCGCCGGGGTTTGCCCACGCGGCGGGGGCCCGCCGCCGCCCCACGCGCGGGCTCATAAAAAAAGCAGCCCGCTCAACGTGAGCGGGCTGCTTTTCAAGCTAGCCAATAGGCCTGCGAACGCTTATTTCTTCTTGCGAACGACGGCTTTCTTTTTGGTAACGGCTTTTTTGGCCGGGCCTTTCTTGGCTTTGGCCGCGTTGGCCTTCACTTCGGCTTCCGTCGGCTCGGGGGGAGCCGGGCCGTACTTCACTTCGGCCGAGTTGGCTTCGCCGGTGAGGAAGGGGTCGAAGTCTACGCGGCGGTTCAGGGCCTGGCCGGCGGGCTTGGCGTTGTCGGCCACGGGCTTGGTTTCGCCATAGCCGCGGCTCTCGATGCGGTTGGCCGGGATGCCCTTGCTGAGCATGTAGGCGCGGGCCGAAGCGGCGCGCTCGTAGCTCAGGCGCAGGTTATAGTCGTCGGCACCTTTGCTATCCGTGTGGCCGGCAATGGAGAGCGAGTAGTCGGGGTAGTCGTTGAGTATCTGCACCATCTGCTGCAGCTTCGGATACGAGCTCGGCTTGAGCGTGGCCTTATCGAAGTCGAAGTTGATGTACTTCGTGGCTTCGTTGAGGATTTTCTTAGCCTCGGCCTTAATCTCGGGGCAGCCTTTGTTGCTGGCAGGGCCGGCGCGGTCGGGGCAGCGGTCCTGGAAGTCGGGCACGCCGTCGCCGTCACGGTCGAGCGGGCAGCCATTGGCGTCTACTTGAACACCAGCGGGGGTATCAGGGCACTTGTCGAGGTAGTCGGGCACTTTGTCGCCGTCGGCATCAAGCGGGCAGCCGGTGGCGTCCACTTTCACGCCAGCGGGGGTGTTGGGGCACTTGTCGTCGGCATCGGCTACGCCGTCGCCGTCGGCATCGGGGCAGCCTTGCAGGGCGGCCAGGCCTTTCACGTCGGGGCACTTGTCCTGGTAGTCAGCTACGCCGTCGCCATCGGTGTCGAGGGGGCAACCGGCTTCGTCCACTTTCACGCCGGCGGGCGTGTCGGGGCACTTGTCTTTGCGGTCGGGCACGCCGTCGCCGTCGGTGTCTTTGGCCTTACCGAAGTTAGCCGTCAAGCCCGCCGAAAACTGCATGTAGCGGTCGTACTGGTTGAAGAAGCCATCATCGTCCGAGTTGCCACCCACGCCATCGAGGCGGTTGTCGTCGCGGTCGATAAAGTGCTGGCCAGCCTGGGCAAACATGCTGAAGCCCGGCGTGATGCGGAACGTGAGGCCCAGAGCCGCCTGCCCTTCAAACGCGCCGTAGTTGGTGGCGTTGTTGTTGACGTTGGAGTAGCTGTTGAAGCGCTGGGTATAGATGTAGGCGTAGCCCGGCTGCAGCAGGATATAAGGCTGAATAACAGCATCTTCCTTGAGGGCCCAGCCGTTGTTGAGCTTGAACTTAAAGCCCAGGCCAAAGGTGCTGATATTGGCGAAAAAGCGCCGACCCGAGGCCGCACCCGCGCCGCCGTTGATGAACGTGAACGCGCCACTCTGACCGGGGTAGCGCAGCGTGCTTTGGTTGGCCGACAGGTTGATGTCGATGCCCTTGGTAACGTAGCGGCTGAGGGTGAGGCCGCCGCCGTAGGTGAGGTGGTGGGCGTCCCAGAAGTTGCTGCCCAGGTCACCCCGGTATTGCAGCGTCGTGGCGTAACCGCTGATGCCCCACTTGCGGTCGGCATTTTGAGCTTGGCTGCGGGGCGCGGCGGCCAGCAAGGCAGCCCCGCTCAGCAGCGCGGTTTTGAATAGGTGATGCTTCATATAAGAAGAAAAAGTGAAAGCCGGGAAACGGTCGGTCCCGAGGGAAGAAGCTGGTTGAAGACGGGTTGGCAGCGGCTACCAGCCGCCGGCAACGCCTACTCTACGAAAATCAGGGGCTCGTGGATAAGGAGCGGCCTGGCCGGCGGGCCGCCCCAGCGGGCGGTGGCAGCGTGCGAAGCTCAAGCAGCGCGGCACAGGAGAGAGACGAAGACGAAATAAAACAGGCTGCTTCCTTGGAAGCAGCCTGCCAAAATCGCCTCAAAGATACGCGCGCTGCCCTATTCCGGCTGGGTTTGGGCGGCCCCGGCCTGATGGCAACAATTTCTTAATCCCCCGGCCAGCGCCTAGCGGGCAGCGGGGCGGTCGAGGTGCTGCAGGGCCGTCATGTTGCGCAGGCTTTTTTCCAGGCCCTCGTTGGAGCCGTCGAGGAAGATGACGTTGCCCTTGCCTTGCTCGGCGAAGTGCTTGATGGCCTCCGTCCACATGGAGAAGTATACCAGGCTGGGGTCCAGGTTGTTATCGGCCAGCTCCTGCACGGCGTGGGCCATGCCCTTCGTCACTTCCTCGCGGAACAGCGCCACGCCCTGGCCACGCAGCTGGGCGGCAATTTTCTCGGCTTCGGCCGAAATCTTGATGGCGTTGCCCTCGGCCTCGGCGGCCTTGGTTTTGGTGATGAGCAGGGCCTGGCCCTCGTTTTCGGCAGCAGCCTTTAAGTTGCTGGAGGCCACTACTTTAGCCATGGAGCGCATAATCTCCTCGTCGAAGGCTATGTCGTTGAGCTGCAGGTCGATGAGGTGGTAGCCCCAGCTTTCGAGCGTTTCGTCGAGCTGGTCTTTCACGTGCAGCACAATCTCGCCGCGCAAGCTCAGCACCGCCGCCTGGCGCTGGGTGGCCACGAAGGCCCGGATGCTGCCCTCCACGGTGCGGATGAGCGCCTGCATGAGGCTGCGCTCGTCCACAAACTTGAAGGCGACCCGCTTGATGGCCTCCTCGCTCTGGTCGAAGACGGCGTACACGAGCATGGCCTTAAAATTGACATTGGCCTGGTCGATGGTAATGGCCTGAAACTCCAGCTCCAGCGAGCGGCTCTGGATGGAGATGCGCTTGTACACGTTCTCAATAAAGGGCAACTTGAAGTTGAGGCCCGGCATCATGATGCGCCGGTATTTGCCAAAAACCGTGACCACCGCCACCGTGCCCTGGGGCACAATGACGTAGCTCAGAAAGAGGGTGAGCAGCACCAGGCCGAACAAAATCAGCGAAAAGCTCATGGCAGGCAGGCGTTTAGCGCCCTTAAAGAGTGAAGTAACTGAACGGCCGGCAAGGTACGGGCTGAGCCGGTAGTTTGGAAGGGTACATCGCGGGGGTTGGCCGGGCATTACAGGCAGGTGCCCGCGCGGGGGCGGCCGGGGGCAGTGCCCAGCCCCGGTTTACCTTCGCCGCGCCCTTGCTACCCATTCCCATGCTACCAGATTTTCTCGGCGAGTTCCGGCCCCAGCTCGCCGCCTATCGGCTCGACTACCTGAAGCTGCGGGCGACGCCAGTGCCGCCCAATGGCCACTTGCCCCGTGCGCAGAGCAAGTTGCTGGGCCACCCCTTTTTACCCGTGGGCACGCCTTACCCCCACGACGAGCAGGGCCAGCCCATGATTATGCTGGCGCAGCTCAACTTTGCCGAGGCGCCCGCGCTGCCGCCTTACCCCAGGGAGGGAATATTGCAGCTGTTCGTGTCGCCCACCGATTGGGTTGGCATGGACGATTACTGCGTACTGTTTCACCCCAGTACCACCGACGAGGCCCAGGCCGACTTTAGCTTGCTCACCAGCGCCCTCTATGCCGACTCCCCTATTTACGTGGAGCACACGCTCAGCTTTAGCCTGGAAACGGAGTATGGGGGTGCCGTGGACAGCCGTTTTACGCCCGATTTTGCGGGCAAAGACTACTATGCGTACCAGCAAACCCTACCCCAGGAGCAGCAGGACGAGCTGGACCGCTGCTGCTACAACACGGGGCACAAAGTAGGGGGCTACGCCTTTTTTACGCAAAGCGACCCACGCAGTGCTGCGGCCGAGCAGGCCGGCGACGTGCTGCTGCTGCAGCTGGATACGGACGAGGAAATCATGTTTGGCGACAGTGGGGTGGCGCACCTGTTCATCAGCCCGGTTGCGCTGCAAAACCGGCAATTCGACCAGGCTTATTTTCACTGGGATTGCTGCTAGCTATTGAAATGCTTATTAATGAAGCACTTACTAATTTTCTTTTGCTGGGTAAGCCTACTGCCCGCTTGGGCCCAGCAGCCGCAGTTTACGGTGCACCGCCTGCGGCTGCCCCAGGAGCTGGCGTACTACGACAACCAGTTTTCCGGGCTCGCTACCAGCGCTGACAAGCTGTTTTTGCTGTCGGAGAGCCGGCTGCAGGACCAGGCCGAGGCCAAGCTCTACACCGTGCAGCTCGCCGACCTCAGCCGCCAGCTAGCCGACACCGCCTACGTGCTGCCCTACCAAAAGGTGTCCATTACGGGCCTGGCTGCGCTGCGCGCCCAAATGGCCCGCGCCGGGCAGCGCTACGAGGGCCTGGAGGCGCTACTGGTAACCGGGGAGGTGGTGTATTTGTCGGTGGAAACCGACACGCCTTCGCCCACCTGCTACCTGCTCAAGGGCCAGCTGCGCGCCGACGCCGTGGTGCTTGACACCACCTTTTTGCTGCCCCTGGCCAAGCCGCTGGCGGCCGGTGGCGCGCACATCTACAACGCCGGCTTTGAGGCGCTGGCGCTGGCTGACCAGCGCCCGCTGGCTTTTTTTGAGTATAACAGCTTTCCGGGTCAAAATTATGCCTATGAGTTGGATGCCAGGCGCTTACCGGGCCGCGCGCCCGCCAAGCTGCCTGTCGACCGGTTGCCCTTCCGCCTCACCGATATCACGGCGGCGGGGAATAACCGCTTCACGGCCCTCAACTTCTTCTTTAAGGGCGAGGGCGGCGATACCATCTACCGGCCGCCGGCCACCGACCAGCTCAATGCGCCGCTCATCCGGGACCAGGTAGGCTACAAAAACTACGCCCGGCTGCTTACCATTGAGCTCAAAGACAATAAGCTGACCTGGCGGCCGCTGTGGGAATTCCCTGAGCCGTACCGGGGCTACAACTGGGAGGGCATCGCGGCCTACCAGGACGGCTACTTTGTCATCAACGACAAGTACACGCCCAGCCGCCCCTACCAAACCATGCTCCTTTACCTGCAACGGGTGAAGTGAGCGCAGCTGCCGGGCCAACATCATTGGTCCCGGCCCCGTACAACCCGGCCAATAGAACGCCTGCTGCCCCCGGCAAGCGGCGTTTCGGTGATGGATTACCACCGCGAACCGCCGGCGCTTTGCGCGCCGCGCTGATGATTCCTACGATACCGCCCGGCCACGGGGGCCGCGGCGGCGGCATCAGCTTGTTACTTCGCGCCGTGGCTATCCTTTTCTTTTCCGCGCTTCGCTCCTGGCGGACGGCTCCCACTACTTACACCCTGGTTTTTACGCTGCGCTGGCTGCTGCTGGCGGCCCTGGTGGGCGCGCTGGCGGGCACGGCCTCGGCGGGCTTTTTGGTGGCGCTGGCAGCCGTGACGCGCTGGCGCGAAACCCACGCCTGGGCGCTGGCGCTGCTGCCGGTGGGCGGCCTGCTGGTGGGCGGGGCCTACCACCGCTGGGGCAACCGCGTAGTGAAAGGCAACAACTTGATAATGGACGAGTTGCACCGGCCCAGCGCCACCATTCCGCTGCGGCTGGTGCCGCTGGTGCTGGGCGGCACCCTGGTCACGCACCTGTTGGGCGGCTCGGCGGGGCGCGAGGGCACGGCCGTGCAAATGGGCGCCGCCCTGGCCGACCAGCTGGCGCGCTGGCTGCCGCGCCGCGAGCGCCGGCTGCTGCTCATTGCGGGCATGAGCGCGGGCTTTGCCTCGGTGTTTGGCACGCCGCTGGCGGGGGCGGTGTTTGGGCTGGAGGTGTATTTGCTGGGCTCGGTGCGCTACGAGGCCATTTTGCCCAGCTTCGGGGCGGCCGTGGTGGCCGATGCGGTTACGCGCGCCTGGGGCGTGGGCCACACGCCCTACCCCGAGCTGGCCGCGCTGCCGCTCACGGCCGCCGGGCTGGGCGCGGCGCTGCTGGCGGGGGCGCTGTTTGGGCTGGCGGCGCGGGCTTTTGCCACGCTTACGCACGCTATTGGCCAGGTTTTCAGCAGGATAGCCTACCCGCCGCTGCGGCCCGTGGTGGGCGGCGTACTGGTGGCGGCGGCCATGTGGGGGCTGGGTACCCTGCGCTACGCCGGGCTGGGCGTGCCCGTCATTGTCGAGGCGTTTCAGCACCAATTGGGCGCGCAGGACTTCGTGCTGAAGCTGCTGCTGACGGCCCTCACGCTGGGGGCGGGCTTCAAAGGGGGCGAGGTAACGCCGTTGTTTTTTATGGGGGCCGCGCTGGGCTCGGCGCTGGCGGGCATCTTGCCGCTGCCGGTGGCGCTGCTGGCGGGCATGGGCTTCGTGGGCGTGTTTGCGGGGGCCGCCAACACGCCGCTGGCCTGCCTGCTGCTGGGGCTGGAGCTATTTGGCAGCCACGCGGGCGTGTACCTGGCGCTGGCCTGCGTGGTGGCCTACCTGTTTTCGGGCCACACGGGTATTTACGGCGCGCAGGTGGTGGGGCAGGCCAAGCACCCGCTGCTGGGCCGGCAGGCCGGGCGGCGGCTCGGCGGGCTGTGAGGGGTTAAGCTGGTGGGCTAAAACGGCTGCCCCGGCGGTGGTGATGCATAACTATCTTAAAGGGTCGCGTGGCGTTTTTCTTCCTGTGGGCGCTCTTTTAGGGCGTTCGGGTGCAGGCGAGCAGCAAGGGGTGGCGTGCAACCGTTGGAACCCGCTGCTCGCTCCTATTGCGTACCACCCTCTTCCCTTCTTTTTCATGAAAGCATTTCTGCCCTTTGCCCTCACGGCCAGCCTGTTGGCCAGCACTACCGCCGCGCTGGCCCAAACGACCGTGCGCCTTGGCCTGCGCGGCGGGGCCCACCGCGCGCTCACCACCCTGGACGCCGCCAGCAATTACGCGGGCACCTATCCCTTTAGCGGGTCGGCCAGCAAAGCGGCGCTGTACGCCTGGCAGGCGGGCGTGGTGGCGGAGGTTAGCTGCGGCCGCCTGGCGGTGCAGCCCGCGCTGCTGTTTTCGCAAAAAGGGGAAAAACTCGACGCCACTACCTCCCTAAGCGGCATTGCCGGCTACAATGTGCAGCAAACCGTGAGCACCAACCGCTACAACTGGCTGGAGCTGTCGCTGCCCGTGGTGTATACCCGGCCCGGCGACCACGGCTGGCAGCTTTTTGCGGGGCCCTACGTGGCGCTGGCCGTGGGCGGGCACCGGCAAGGCACCACCACCAGCGCGTTCTACGGGCCGCCAACTTACACTGTGCCAACCACCTCCAAAACCACTGACCTTGCTGAGCAGGTGGCTTACGGAACTACTACCCCCAACCGCCGCTTCGACGCCGGCATCAATGTTGGCGTGGGCTACCGCCAGGGGCCGCTGCAAGTGCAGGCAGGCTACGGCCTGGGCCTGCTCGACCTGCACCACATCCCAAGCCAGGGTGAGTATGGTCCTGACCCTGACGCCGCCACTGCCTACAACCGCGTAGTGCAGCTCACGGGCACCTACTTTTTCAGCTTGTAGGCGGCCCCTGCGCCGGCTACTGGCTAGCCCACCCCGCTTGCTTTTTAAACAGCGGTGGCGGGCCGTTTAGGATGTTGACCGGGTTATTTAAAAAGGAAATCCTACTTCTGAGAAAATAAATTGTGCGCAATCAAACATTGCGCAACCAAATGCCGTTTACTACCCGAACGCCATGGCAACCCCCGCTACCCCCGCCGCCCCAACCGACTTGCTGAAGCTGGAAAACCAGCTTTGCTTCCCGTTCTATGCCGTGTCGCGGCAGCTCACCAAGGCCTACCAGCCCTACCTGCAGGCGCTGGGCCTCACCTACCCGCAGTACCTGGTGTTTTTGGTTCTCTGGGAGCACGAGCAACTGACGGTGAAGGACTTGGGCGAAAAGCTGCTGCTCGACTCGGGCACGCTCACGCCCCTGCTCAAGCGCATGGAGCAAAAACAGTGGCTCAGCCGCCGCCGCGACCCGCGCGACGAGCGCTCCGTCCTCATTGGGCTGCTGCCGGGGGGCCGGGCGCTCGAGGCGCAGGCCCGCCACATTCCGGCCCAGCTGCTGGCTAAGGTGGGCCTCACCCTGCCCGAGCTAGCTGCCCTGCGCACCCAGCTCACGCATATGCTTACCCACCTGGCTTAGCCCGGTATTTTTTACTAACTCCATGAAAATCAAGAAGGTATTCACCGCCCAGGCCAAGGCCATTGGGGGCCGCGATGGCCACATTACCACGGCCAACGACGCGCTCGACCTCACCCTGAGCACGCCCAAGGAAATGGGCGGCCCCGGCAAAGCCGGCGCCACCAACCCCGAGCAGCTGTTTGCCGCCGGCTACGCGGCTTGCTTTGAAGGCGCGCTCGGCGTGGCCGCCCGCCAGGCCAAGCTGAAGCTCGAAAAAGTATCGGTAGAAGCCCTCATCGGCTTTGGCCAGGCCGAGGATGGCGGCTACGGCATCTCGGCCGACCTGCACGTGAACCTGCCCGGCCTGGACCAGCAGCAGGCCGAAGACCTGGTGGCCGCCGCCCACGGCATCTGCCCCTACTCGCGCGCTACCAAAGGCAACATCGAGGTGAGCCTCACCACTACCACCAACGCCTAAAAGCCTGGTTAAGAAGCGACAAGACGGTCATGCTGCGGCAAGCTCGGCATGACCGTCTTTTTCTGTATAAGTTAGTTAATCAAGCACTTATGAAAACCAACACCATTCTGCTGGCCAGCCGCCCCGCGGGCTTGCCCACGGCCGCGCAGTTTCGCTTCGAAACCCGCGAGCTGCCCGAGCCCACGGCCGGGCAGGTGCTGCTCAAAACCCGGTACGTGTCGGTAGACCCCTACATGCGCGGCCGGATGAGCGCGGCTAAATCGTACATCGCCCCCTTTGCCGTGGGCGAGCCCCTGGCGGGCGGCGTGGTGGCCGAGGTGGTGGCCAGCCACAGCGAGGCGCTGCCGGTGGGCAGCGTGGTGGTGGGCAACCTGCCCTGGCAGGAGTTTAGCGTGGCTGATGCCCAGGGCCTTAGCCGCGTGCCGGTTGACCAGGCCCCAGCCAGCTACTTTCTGGGCTTGCTGGGTATGCCCGGCCTCACGGCCTACTTTGGGCTGCTCGATATTTGCCAGCCCCAGGCCGGCGAAACGGTGGTGGTGTCGGGCGCGGCCGGCGCGGTGGGCCTCATCGTGGGCCAGCTGGCCAAAATCCGGGGTTGCCGCGTGGTGGGCACCGCCGGCTCCGATGCGAAAGTGGCGCACCTCAAGGCGCTGGGCTTCGACGCGGCCATCAACTACAAAACCACGCCCGACCTGGCTCAGGCGCTGGCCGCGGCCGCGCCGGGCGGCGTCGACTGCTACTTCGACAACGTGGGCGGGGCCATTACCGACGCCGTGTACGAGCTGCTCAACAAGCACGCCCGCATCGCGCTCTGCGGCCAGATTTCGACCTACAACGCCACCGAAGCCCCCACTGGTCCCCGCCCCGAGGGCAAGCTCCTCAAAACCAGCACCAAGCTGCAAGGCTTCATCGTGAGCGACTACCTCAGCCGCTGGCCCGAGGGCGTGCGCCAGCTCACCCAGTGGTACGCCGCCGGCCAGCTCCAGGGTGAGGAAACCATTACCGAGGGCTTCGCGCAGATTCCGGCCGCCTTCCTGGGCTTGTTTTCGGGCGAGAACACGGGCAAGGCCGTGGTGAAAGTAGCTTAGCCTATACTAGAAGCAGCTGCTTGTCAAGGATTTGCTGAATAATGTTAGGCTGTCCTAAGGCAGGCATTTGAGGAGCCGGGCGCACCATTACGGCCTGCTTTTATAGCCGCCTGGGCCCGGTTAGTGTGTACATCGAAGCGGCCCAAAGCCGGTGCCCGGCCGCACACTTTTTTAATAACCCCTTTACAAACAAGTAATTATGAAAATCGCCATGATTTTAACCTCGCACGATGAGCTAGGTACTACGGGCAAAAAAACCGGCTTCTGGCTGGAAGAATTTGCCGCGCCCTACTACGTGTTTCAGGATGCGGGCGTGGCGCTCACGCTGGCTTCGCCCAAGGGTGGCCAGCCGCCCCTCGACCCGGCCAGCGACGCGCCCGGCGCCCAAACGGCCGCCACCGAGCGCTTCAAAAAAGACCCCGCCGCCCAGCAGGCCCTGGCGCATACGGTGGCGCTCGCCACCCTTAACGCCGCCGATTTCGACGCCATTTTCTACCCCGGCGGCCACGGCCCACTCTGGGACCTGGCCGAAGATGCGCATTCCATTGCCCTGCTCGAGCAGGCCTACGCCGCCGGCAAGCCGGTAGCCGTGGTGTGCCACGCCCCCGGCGTGCTGCGCCACGTGAAGGCCGCCAGCGGCGAGCTGCTCGTGAAGGGCAAGCCCGTAACCGGCTTCACCAATACCGAGGAAGCCGCCGTGCACCTCACCGATGTGGTGCCCTTCCTGGTTGAAGACATGCTAAAGGAAAGCGGCGGCATCTACTCCAAAGGCGCCGACTGGCACCCCTACGTGGTAACGGCCGGCCACCTCATCACGGGCCAAAACCCGGCTTCTTCGGAGCCCGCCGCCCAGCAGGTGCTCAAGCAGCTGGGCAAGCAGCCTGCGGCGTAGCCACTACTACCAGCCGCCCCGGTGGCCCTCGGTTGGGGGCGGCCGGGGCGGTTTGGGTTAAGTGCCAGCCGCTAGCTTCGTGCAACGTAGCGCGAAGTTTCACTTCGTGCGCGCGCGCAGGCGGCCCCGCGCCGACTGGTTTCAACGGCCCCAACGCGAGATGCGCGCTGCGCGCGCGCACGAAGTGAAACTTCGCGCTACTGCTAGGCCCCCTGCACCAGCCGCGCCACGTAGAACGCGGCGGCCGCCGCGGCGGCCCCGGTAGCGGCCATTTTGAGGGCCCCGGCCACGGGGGCCTGGCCCGTGAGGCGGCTTTTGAAGTAGCCGAATACCAGCAGGCACAGCAGCGTAATGGCCCCCGACCACAGCAGCCCCTGGTGCGGGGTGGCCGTGAAAAAATAAGCGCTGAGCGGAATGAGGCCCCCCACGGCGTAGGCCCCGGCAATGGTAAAGGCGCTCTTAAACGCCTGCCGGGGGTCGGGCGCTTCGAGGCCCAGCTCGTACTTCATCATAAACTTAACCCACTGCTCGGGGTCTTGCACCAGCTCGGCGGTGGCCTGGGCGGCGGTGGCGGCCGTGAGGCCCATCTCCTCCAACAGCTCCTGCACTTCCCGGCGCTCGGTGTCGGGCACGGTGCGCACTTCGGCGTGCTCGCGGGCCAGCTCGGCGGCGTAGTGGTCTACTTCGGTGCGGCCGGCCAGGTAGCCGCCCAGGCCCATGGCAATGGAGCCGGCCACAATTTCGGCCAGGCCCGCCGTAATCACCAGGCCCGACGACTGCACGGCCCCGCTCAGGCCGGCGGCCAGCGCAAAGGGCACCGTGAGGCCATCGGACAAGCCAATCACGATGTCTTGCAGCATGGCCGAGCTGGTGAGGTGCTGCTCGGCGGGGGCGCCAACAGTAGTATTCATAACTAACTAGTTAGTAGGGCATTACAAAGGACAGGTCGAAGCTTACTACGCTGGCCGTGAGGCCGGTGCGCTGGTGGTAGTAGCCGTAGCGCAGGTCCACGGACTTGAGCTTGGTGATGCCGCGACTCAGGGGCGTTTTGAAGCGGCCCAGCCCGTAGAGCGGCGCATAGCGCAGGCCCAGGCCTACTTTGTGGGCCGAAAAGGCCGACAGGTCGTAGTCGGAAGTATAAAACCCGTCGCCCACGGAGTGGGCCAGGTAGGGCGCAAAGTAGTCGGCGGCCGTTTGGGTATGGTAGCGGTAAAACGGGTAAAGCGTAAAAAACGGGCTCACCTTCACCGGTGCTTCCAGCTCGAAGGTGTGCGCCCGAATGCCAAAGTTGTCGGTATAAAAGCGGTAGAAGCCCCGCAGCTGCACCAGGTCGGTGGCGTAGTACGTGAGGCGCAGGCTGGCGGGATACTTGTAGCGCAGGCGCGGCAACGCTTCGGCCAGGGCCGTGCCCAGCTGGCCGGGCGGGCCCAGCGCGGGGCTGCTGTCGAAGAAATACACCCGCTGAAACGGCGTGCTCAGCAGCCCGCGCTGCGCCACCGGCTCGATGCTGACGGAGGCTTGCAGGCGCTTGCCCAGCACCTGGGCATACACCACGGAGAGCGTGAAGCTCTGGCGGTTATCGGCGCCGTACTGCTTGTTGCGGGTGCCGCCCACGCGCAGCTCGGCAGGCGTGATGAGCGTGACGCGGTCGATAAACGCCTGGCCGCTCACGCTGAGCTGGCGGTTGCCATCGCGCGCGGTGCGGGCCCAGGACCCCACCACGTTAAACGACAGGTAATCATACTCCTTCGACACGCCTGCGCCCGCGCCCAGGGTGGTGAGCTTGTCGGCCAGCACGTGGGCCAGGCCAAAATCGGCGTGGTAGCGCACATCGGAGGCCGAGGGCGACGACAGCACTTGGTCGATTTTGTCGGACGAGGCGGAGGCGTAGTAATCGATGCCCACGTTGGCCGCCAGGCGGGTGGTAGAATCGAGCGGCACGTTGAGCAGGATGGTGGGGGCCACATCGGTCAGGTGCTGGCTGCCCAGGCCCCCTTCCACGGCCGAGTGGTCGCCGTTTTGCTGGTAGTAGCTGCCCAGAATATCCACTTCCGTTTCGCCGTAGCTGCCGGGCCGGGGCAGCGGGGCCGCGTTGGGCACAATGCCCGAGCCATCGAGGCGGTTGGGCGTGGGCGTCGCCTGCGCCAGCGCACCCAGGGGCAAGGCGAAAGCGAGGCAGCCAAGAAAAAATTTAAGCACGAATAGCACAAATAAGTAGTGGAGTTGTCCGTTCGGGGCGCGCCGGCAACACGGCGGCAGCGGCTTGGCCGGCAGTTGGCTGCCCGCTTAATTGCAGCCGCAACCGCCGCCGACTTTGCCGCCATTGGCGCCGCCCGCCCCTTCGCGGTAGCTCTCAAAATTGATTTCGGAGGTTTCTACTTTCTTGGTGGCCAGCTTCATGTCCTCGTCGTTGAGGTAGGCCTTTTGGTAGGCGGCCACTGACACACAGCCGGGCAGCAGGGCGGCGCTGGCCAGCACCAGGCCCAGCAGCGCGGGGCGGAAACAGGTGGCTGATTTCATGGTTTTGGGGAGTTAGGCGATACCGGCTCGGTGGCCGACGCGGCGGCACTGTGATAGGCGTTCAGTTGCATTCCGTTGGATACCAGCGTTTTGCCCTCGTCCGTAATCACGGTGGCAGCCACGCCTTTGAGGCGGTTTATCAGGGCCAGGCCCTGCTCCGGGCCGAGCACAAACACGGCATCGTCGAGGGCATCGGCCAGCTCCGCATCGGGGCAAATAATGGTGACCGAGCGCAGGCCGGTGGCCGGGTAGCCGGTGTGGGGATTAATAATATGCCCGTAATACTTACCCTGCACCGTAAAATACTGCTCATAGTTACCGGCCGTTACCACGGCCAGGTCGCTCACCGTGAGCCAGGACGATACGCTCCGCGGCCGGGCCGGGTCGCCGATGGCAATGCGCCAGCCGCGGCCATCGGGCTGCCGGCCCCAGCAGTACACGTCGCCCGAGCCGTTGAGGAGGCCGCCCGCGATGCCCATGCTTTTCATTATTTCGGCCGCCCGGCGCACGCCGTAGCCTTGCAGAATGCCGGCCAGGTTGATGCGCATCCCTTTTTCGGGCAAAAAAACCGCGTGCGTAGCCGGGTCGAGCTGCACCTTTTGCCAGCCAATGCGGCGCACTGAGTAGCGCACGGCGGCCGAGTCGGGCAGGCGGGCATGGGCCTGTTTATCAAACTGATAGAGCTTATCACCGCTGGCAAACGTGATGTCGAACGCGCCCCCGCTGAGCGCCGATATTTTGAGCGTGCGCGCAATGAGGTCGTACACCTCGGGGGCTACCACCACCGGCCGGATGCCGGCCAGCCGGTTGATGCGGACGACCTGCGAGGTGGAGTCCCAATAAGAAAAAAGCCGGTCGATGCGCTGGGTTTCGCGCAGGCCGGCGCGCAGCGCGCGCCAGGCCAGTGAGTCGTTGGCCGACACGGCGGTGAACGTGAAGTGCGAGCCCATGAGGTGGGCTTCGCGGGTGTAGAGGCGCGCGCGCGGGGCCAGGGGCTGGCCCCCCGCGCCTAAGCCACTCAGTAGCAGCAGTAGCAGCGCTAGCACCCTGCCGGCCAGCCGGGTGCCCACCCGCGTGCCGCTGCCCGGTGCCCGGTTAGTTGGCGGCGGCATGGGCTTGGGGCTGGGCCAGCAGTTGCGCCAGGTACGTATCGTAGGCAGTGGCCCCGCCGGGGCGATAGCCCGTGCGGGCCAGAATTTTGCCTTCGGGCGAGAGCAGCACCACGGCCGGAAACGCGCCTTCCTGGTTCAGCTGGGCAGCCGCCTCTTCGTTGAGCTTGGTTTGGTTTGCGGCAAGGCGGTTTTTCTTGTTGCGCGGAAAGTCGAACCGCGCCAGCACAAACCGGCCCTGGGCAAACTGCCCAAACTCGGGCTGGTCGAATACCTCCTGCTTGAGCAGCATGCAGGGCTTGCACCAATCGGAGCCCGAAAAAACGGCCAGCACGGGCTTTTGGCTGGCCCGCGCTTGCGCCAGCGCGGCGGGCAGCGAGCTAAGCCAGACGGGGCCAGGCCCAGTTTGCGCAGTATTGGTTTGCGCCAGGGCTGGCACGGTGGCACACAGGGCCGTAGCCAGGCTGCCAAACAAAAATGTTCGCATAATAGCAAGCAGAGATGAAATCAGGAGCGCCAGGCCCTGCCTGGCACTCTGAGGAAAATTCGGAGTAAATCTGAAGCAACCCAATCCTTTACCACAAACGGCCCCGCATGTGCGGAGCCGTTTGGGTAGCAGAAAGCAGCTGATAACGCTTAGTTGAAGTCGTAGAAGCGGGCGGGCAAGCCGCGTATCTTAACACGTACTTCGCTGGCTACTTCTAGTAACGAATCACGCCAACGAAAACAGGGGGTGAAAAGCCATAACTTACCCGCCCAGAGTGCGGCATTAAGCGGGTTAACTACCGGCCTGAAACCAAGACACCACGGGCTCGCAAAAAGTTATCAATCACCACCCTCGCCCTTCCGCAGCTCGGCATCCAAAAAATAAGCGCCGCGGCGCACGAGCTGGGTGGTGTCGGGCAGGGGGTCGAGCACGGTCACGGCCACGTCGCCGTGCTGGGGCGGGCCGGCGCGCACCCGCACCCGCCGAAACACGGTGCGGCCCGAGTCCTGGCCCACGCGCCGGAAAATGTAGCTCAGCTCACCGGCCTGAATGAGGGCGGCCTCGGGCAGGGTGCGCACCCGTGCGCCGGCCGTTTGGATGCGGGCGGCCACAAACTGGCCGGGCAGCAAGTCGCGGCGCGCGGGCTCGAGGTGGGCGTGCACGCGCACAGTGCGGGCCTCGTCGTCGAAGGCCTGGCCCACGAGGAACACGCGGGCCGTGAGCTCCTCGTCGCGGCCGGCGTTTTGCACCTTAAACAGGATTTTCTGGCCCACCTTCACCTGGGCCACGTCCTTCTCAAACACCTTGAGCTCGAGGTGCAGGTCGTCGCGGTTGAGCACCTCCACTACCACATCCTGGGGGTTCACGTACTGGCCAGGGTTGCTGTTAACGGCCTTCACGTAGCCCGCAAGGGGCGTGGTAAGCGCCACGCTGGCAACCAGTTGCCCCGTGGCGTCGAGCCGGGCCACCGAAATACCGAGCAGCCGCAGCTGGGCGGCGGTGGCGCGCAGGGTGGCCTGCTCGGTGGCGTAGTCGGCGCGGGCCAGCTGCAGCTTGCGCTTGGCCCCCACGTCCTCCACGTCGAGGATGCGCTGGCGCGCCAGGTCTTCGGCCAAAAAGCGCACCCTGGCCTTGCTTTGGAGGTAGGCTTGCTGCAGGGTGAGGTACTCGGGCGCGCGCAGGGTGGCTACCGCCGCACCAGCCGCCACGTGCTCGCCGGCCAGCACCCGCACGGTTTGCACGTAGCCGCCCATAATGGCCGTGATGGATACCCGGTTTTGGGGCGGCACCTCCACCGAGCCGTTGGCCTGCACTTCGGTCGTCATATTCTGGCGCTCGAAGCTGCCCAGGCTGATGCCGGCCGCCTGCTCCTGGGCAGGGCTCACGGCTACCTGGTCGGGGTCGGGGCCGGGCCCGGTAGGGTTGGCGGGGGGCGCTGGCGCAGCACCGGGCTTACCCGTGGCCTGCGCGGCCGCATCGGGCTTGGTGCCGCAGGCGGTGAGCAGGGCCAGGGCAGCAGCTAAGGCGCAGTATTTCAGCTTACAAGTCATGGGGAAAGGTAAATTTTAGAAAAAGCAGCGCGCTCAGGTTGCTTAGGCAGCGCGCGGCGCTAGTTGGCCGCCGGAATATCCGTGCCCGTAAGGGCTTGCGCGCTCACTACCAGGTCGTTGTAGCGCTGGGCCTGGTCGAGGTAGTTGGCCTGGATTTGCCAGGCCGGCTCGGTGTTGACCACGTACGTGACGTAGTCGATATCGCCGGCCCGGAAGCTCTTTTCGGCGGTATTGAGAATGAGCCGGGCCTGGGGCAGGGCCGTGCGCTGGTAGTAGTCGAGCGAGGCCCGCGCCCGCCGCAGCTGGCGGCGCAGGGTGCTGAGCTGAGTGCTGAGCTGGCTGGTGGCGTAGGCCAGCTGGCCGGTAGCCACCTGCTCGCCGAGGCGGGCGGCGGCCACCCGCGCCCGGCCGGCCCCGCCCAGCAGCGGAATGGCCAGGCCCAACTGCCCCACCCGCAGGGCGTTATATTCGGGCCGGATAGTTTGCTGAAAGTAGCCGGCGCGCACGTCGGGCAGGCGGCGCAGCTGCTCGACCCGCGTTTGCAGCTGGCTCACGGCTAGCTGCTGGCGCAGCAGGCCCAGCGTGGGGTTGCGCTCGGGCGAGAGGGCGGCCGTGTCGGCGGCCGTGAGCGGGGCCACCAGGGCCTGGGTGGTGTCGATGAGGGCCAGGCCGGGGCTGCCCAGCAGCTGGCTTAGCTGCTCGCGCTGCACCTCCAGGTCGGAGAGCGTGGTGAGCAAGCGGTTTTCGAGCTCGCGGGCGCGGGCCTCGGCGGCTACCTGCTCCAGGCGGTTGGTTTCGCCCACCTGGTAGCGAATGCGGGCGGCGTGGGCGGCGCGGCGATACAGGCTGTCCTGGCGGCGCAGCAGCGCCACCCGGCGGTAGCTCACCAGCAGGCCGTAGTAGGTGGCGCGAATGGCCTGCGCCAGGCTGCGCCGGCTTACGGCCGCCTGGCGCTCAGCCGTAATACGCTGTCCGTTAAGCAATTGGCGCTGGGCACTATACACGCCCGGCAGGGCGGCCTGCTGAATCACGTTGAAGGTACGGTCGTTGAGCGGGCCCGAAATCTGGCCCAGTTGGAAGTCGATAACCGTGCGCGGGAGCTCCAGGCCGGTGCGAATGAGGGCCTGCTGCTGCTGGGTTTGCAGGCCGGCGGTTTGCAGCGCCTGGTTTTGGCTGCCGGCCGCCTGCAGGGCCTGGCCCAGGCTCAGGGGCCGGCCGGCCGTGGAGCCCAGCGTGTTTTGGGCTAGTACTGGGCCGCCGCCGCATAGCAACGCCAGCAGCAGGGCCGTAGCCGCGGCGGCGGGCAGCCTGGGCAAGCCTTTTTCTAGCGCATTATCTTTAGTATCAGTATTTTGCAAAGTATTACCCGCCCCCACCTCGGCGGCGTGCCGGGCATTCTCCTCCGCTTCGGCGGCCTGCTTGGGGTTGGGCTCGCCGTCTTTGGTGAAGAGCATATACAGCACCGGCAGCACCACCAGCGTGAGCAGCGTGGCCGAAATCAGCCCGCCGATAACCACGGTGGCCAGCGGCTTTTGCACCTCCGCGCCGGCCGAAGTTGACAAGGCCATCGGCAAAAAGCCCAGCGAGGCCACGCTGGCCGTGAGAATAACGGGCCGAAACCGCTCTTCGGTGGCGCGCAAAATACGCGCCCGCACCGAGGCCACGCCCGCGGCGGCCAGCTCGTTGAGGCTGGCCAGCAGCACGATGCCGTTGAGCACGGCCACCCCAAACAGGGCAATGAAGCCCACGCCCGCCGAAATGCTGAACGGCATGCCGCGCAGCCACAGCGCCACCACGCCGCCGATGGCCGCCAGCGGCACGCCCGTAAAAATGAGCAGCGCCTGCTTCACCGACCGAAA
>CAXTFI010000031.1:0-32357 GCA_964243255.1 uncultured Hymenobacter sp. | reverse complement strand
TCCAGCAGCGCGCCTTCGCGGCAGGTGAGCACGCGGTGCGGGTACTTTTCGAGCAGCTGAAAATTATGCGTGGCCATCAGAATGGCCGTGCCCGCGTGGTTGATTTCGGAAAATAGGTCCATAATGCCCGCCGCTACTTCGGGGTCGAGGTTGCCGGTGGGCTCATCGGCCAGCAGCAGCACCGGCTCGTTGAGTAGCGCCCGCGCAATCACCACGCGCTGCTGCTCACCGCCCGAGAGGCGGTGCGGCATCCGGCCGCCCACGCCGCTTAGGCCCACCTGGGTCAGTACTTGCTGCACGCGCTGCTGCTTGCGGGCCTTGCCGCGCCAGCCAGTGGCATTGAGCACAAAAAACAGGTTTTCGCCCACCGTGCGGTCGCTCAGCAGCTGGAAATCCTGAAACACAATGCCCAATTTGCGGCGCAGGTACGGCACCTTGCCGTTGGCCAGGCTTGGCAGGTCGAAGCCCGCCACGGTGCCCGCGCCCACCAGCAGCGGCAGGTCGGCATACAGGGTTTTGAGCAGCGACGACTTGCCGGCCCCGGTGCGCCCCACCAGGTAGGCAAATTCGCTCTTGCCCAACTCAAATGACACCTGCTCCAGCACCGCCCGCTCTTCCTGAACGATGGTGGCCCCGTGTAACTCAACGATTGGCTCGGTCATTTTTGATGATTAATTTATTTAATGGTTAATGATTAATCGCTTTATTTCGCTTGCAGTAGGCTTGCCAGAATCAGCATTAATCGTTAATCATTGACCATTAATCATTATAACTCCAGTTTACGCAGCTTGCCGAACTCCAGGTCTGCAATGACGGCAGCCAGCGGGCCTTCCTGGCCTTCGAGGCCGTAGCGGTGCAGGTCTTTGAGCGGCCGGTCGGCCCGGAAATAGGCAATCAGCACGAAATGCTCATCGCGCAGCTGGATGTAATCCGGGATTTTGGCCTTGCCTTTTACTTTAATAATATACATGTTAAATTAGGAATGAAGAATGAAGAATGAGGAATTAGAGAACGTCAAATTCTTAATTCCTCATTCTTCATTCCTAATTAAGTATTAAGCGTTTACCTTCTTGTGGTCAGCCAAAAACGTAGCTAACCCTTTGTCAGTCAGCGGGTGGTTGAGCAGGCCGGTGATAACGGCGAGCGGGCAGGTGACCACATCGGTGCCCAGCTCGGCGCATTGAATGAGGTGCGGCACGTGGCGCACGCTGGCCGCCAGCACCTCGGTGGCGTAGCCATAGTTGGCAAAAATCTCGATAATCTGGGCAATAAGCCCCAGGCCGTCGGCCCCGATATCATCCAAGCGGCCCACGAAGGGCGACACGTAGGTGGCGCCGGCCTTGGCGGCCAGCAGGGCCTGCCCGGCCGAGAAAATAAGCGTGCAGTTGGTACGAATACCCTTGTCGCTGAAATACTTAATAGCTTTCACGCCTTCCTTAATCATGGGCACTTTCACCACGATGTTGGGGTGCAGGTCGGCCAGGGCCTCGCCCTCCCGGATGATGCCCTCAAAGTCGGTGGCAATCACTTCGG
Source organism: uncultured Hymenobacter sp. (assembly GCA_964243255.1). GTDB lineage: Bacteria > Bacteroidota > Bacteroidia > Cytophagales > Hymenobacteraceae > Hymenobacter. The sequence continues at coordinate 30,824 of CAXTFI010000031.1, read as the reverse complement.
CCGACACATCGCCGTCCACCAGCTCGCAGATGGCGCGGTAGTGAGCCATCACGGCATCGGTGCCGCGGATGCCTTCCTTGGCCATCAGCGAGGGGTTGGTAGTTACGCCATCGAGGACGCCCAGGTCTACGGCTTCCTGAATTTCGGCCAGGTTGGCCGTATCAACAAAGAACTTCATTTATAAGGTGTTAGCTACTAAAAGGCAGTTGTCATTGTGAGCGCAGCGCGGCAATCGCCCCAGTACGATATCCGAACGATTACGTTCTGGGGCGATTGCCGCGCTGCGCTCGCAATGACAACCATTTTTCTACGGAAAGTCAAAAAAAAGAACCGGCCCAAAGCTACGCGCTGCCTGCCTAAACTTGGGCAGAGAAGCGCGGCTCGGGGCCGGCTGAAAAAGACAAAAAAAAGCGAGCCAAAATCGCACCGCTCAACCACCTACCCTTGCTGCCTTCCGGCCCTGGGGGAGTTCAGTAGGAGCTGGTCGTTCTGACTCGCCGGTACAAAGGTACTCACAGATTTTGCAGATTGAGCTGGTTTCGCAGATTCAGACGGCTTGGTATGGTCTGGGGGGCTGAGAATGAGGGCATTTGAAGCGAACATTTTTTTTGTTTCGCTGCTGGCGCGCCTAAAATTATTGCGGGTGGCACGGGTAGGCCGCCGAATTAAAAGTAATTTTGCCCCACGCTTGGCCAGCACCGCGTACTTCAAAAACCCATTTGGGGACGTCGGAATCTGTGAAATCAGCTGAATCTGCGCCAATCTGCGATTATATGGAGCAAATTCTGATTCTGGACTTCGGTTCGCAGTACACCCAGCTTATTGCCCGGCGCATTCGCGAGCTGCACGTTTTTTGCGAAATTCATCCCTACACCCACGCCTCTCAGCTGGCCGAGCGCATCAGTGCCGGCGACCTGCGGGGCGTCGTTCTGTCGGGCTCGCCCTGCTCGGTGCGCGACGCCGACGCGCCGAACCCTGATTTGAGCGAAATTTTGGGCCGCGTGCCGGTGCTGGGCATCTGCTACGGCGCGCAGCTGCTGGCCCAGCAGGGCGGCGGCGAAGTGCAGCCGGCCACCACCCGCGAATACGGCCGGGCGCGGCTCAGCAGCCTCAACGAGGCCTCGCCCCTGCTGCGCGGCCTGCACCTGGATACGCAGGTGTGGATGTCGCACGGCGATACGATAAAAACGCTACCACCTGATTACCAAATTATTGCGGGTACCAACGAAGTAGCCGTAGCCGCCTACCAGCTGCCCGGCCAGGATACCTACGGCATCCAGTTTCACCCCGAGGTGACACACACGACGGAAGGCCGGCAGCTGCTCGAAAACTTCGTGGTGGGCATTTGTGGGTGCAGCCAGAGCTGGACGCCCGACCACTTCGTGGATTCGATGGTGGAAGCCCTGCAACATACCATCGGGCCCGATGACCAGGTGATTCTGGGCCTTTCGGGCGGCGTGGATAGCAGCGTGGCGGCGCTGCTGCTGCACCGGGCCGTGGGCCCGCGCCTGCACGGCATTTTTGTGGATAACGGTCTGCTGCGGCAGGATGAGTTTGCCGCCGTGCTGAAGGCCTACGAGGGCCTGGGCCTGAACGTGACGGGCGTGAACGCGGCCCCCGAATTTTACGCTGCGCTGGCCGGCATCAGCGACCCCGAGGGCAAGCGCAAGGCCATTGGGCGCACGTTTATTGAGGTATTTGACCGCGAGGCGCAGAAGGTGGAAGGCGCGCGCTGGCTGGCCCAGGGCACCATCTACCCCGACGTGATTGAGTCGGTGTCGGTGCACGGCGGGCCGGCCGTGACCATCAAAAGCCACCACAACGTGGGCGGCCTGCCCGAGAAGATGAACCTCAAAATAGTGGAGCCCCTGCGTATGCTCTTCAAGGATGAGGTGCGCGAAGTGGGCGCGGCGCTGGGTTTGCCCGGCGAAATTCTCCACCGCCACCCCTTCCCCGGCCCCGGCCTGGGCATCCGCATCCTGGGCGACATCACGCCCGAGAAAGTAGACTTGCTGCAACGCGCTGATGGTGTGTTCATTAACTTGCTAAAAGAGCATAACCTCTACGACAAAGTGTGGCAGGCCGGCGTGATGCTGCTGCCCGTGCAAAGCGTGGGCGTGATGGGCGATGAGCGCACCTACGAGCGTGTGGTGGCCCTGCGCGCCGTAACCAGCGTGGACGGCATGACGGCCGACTGGGCCCACCTGCCCTACGAGTTTCTGGCCGAAGTGAGCAACAAGATTATTAACCAGGTACGCGGAATTAACCGCGTGGTGTACGATATTTCATCAAAGCCACCGGCTACAATCGAGTGGGAGTAATACTGTGTGACTAACTAGCTATGAACCTTAGTACGGAGCTTTATTCAGCCTCCCACCAATTTTTACCGGTCGATGGGCAACACATTGTTGCCCATCAGACCGAAATGCAAGTAGTAGTTTATCAAGCTTATAACCCGGCCATTGCCCGGTTTGCAGTCGAAAACCAATACTTAGGTGGCCCAAGCTTCAGCTACGGCCGCATGTCGTGGATTAAGCCTAATTTTCTGTGGATGATGTACCGTTGCGGCTGGGCCAGCAAGGAAAATCAGGAGCGCGTGCTGGCGTTGTGGCTGGATAAAACAGCCTTCGAGGAGATTCTGAGCCAAGCAGTATTCTCCACTTTTACGGCAGGCAACTACGAATCGACTGAGATATGGAAGCAGGAGCTTGCCACCAAAAATGTGCGCCTGCAATGGGACCCTGACCATAGCCCCCACGGCGGCAAGCTCGCCAGGCGCGCCTTACAGCTCGGCCTGAAGGATACTACGCTAGAGCAATTTGGGAGGCACCAAGTCACTTGCATTGAAGATGTTACTGATTTTGTACAGCAACAGAAAGCGCACGTAGATAATCGACAGCTAGAGCAGTTATACATTCCGCAAGAGCGGGTATACACTGTAGCTGATGCTACCCTGGCGCACAAAGTTGGCATCACCCCTTTAGCTCCCTAGGCTTAACCTCATGCGCTGGCACTGCCTTCAACATTTGCCCGATGAGGGCCCCGGCCATGCTGCCGACTGGCTGTCCGCGCATGGACACACGCTCACCTACACGCGCTTATTTGAGCCTGACCCGGTTTTTCCGGCGCTGGCGGAATTTGATGGGCTGCTGATATTGGGCGGGGCCATGAGCGTGCACGACGAAGCGGCATTTCCCTGGCTGGTGGCAGAAAAAGCGTTTTTGCAAGCAGTGCTGCGGGCAGGCAAAATCACGCTGGCCATTTGTCTGGGAGCGCAGCTGGTGGCGCAGGCGCTGGGCGGCGAGGTGCGGGCTAACCCCGAGCCGGAAATCGGCTTCTGGACGGTGCGCTTCTCAGCTAAAGCCTTGACGCACCCACTGTTGCGCGGCTGGCCCGACAAGGCCACGGTGCTGCACTGGCACGTCGACACGTTTACGGTGCCGCCGGGAGCCCTGCGGGTGGGCATGTCGGCGGGCTGCGCAGCCCAGGGCTTTGTGTGGGGCGACGGCATTATTGGCCTCCAATTTCACCCCGAAATGACGGAGGAAATGGTGGAAAAGCTAATCCGGTTTGAGGGGCACGAAATGGCCGAGGAACAGGAATTTGTGCAAACTGCCGCGCAAATCCGCACCAAATTAAAATCGGTGTGGAAAGGCCGCCGGCTGCTGGAACAATTGCTGGAAAATTTAATAGCTGTGCATGAAAGTGAGTGCTACGTTATTGAATAATTAATTCCGCTATTGACTATTTAGATGCGTCTTCTAAAAATTCTTTGCTTGTTACTGCCTTGTATAGGCTTGGCTTTCTAGGCATTACGCACCGTTTATTTTATGATAGAGAATGCTAACCTGAGGGAATGGGAAGTAGCCCTATATAAATTCGGCTGGTTTGCACTCGTTATCACTGTAGCACTTGGCTTATCATTCCTAGCGTTCTGCTTTGCATGGCTATCCAGCGCCAGGGGTTTTCCGCTGTAAACAGTCTTCAATAGCCCTTTGGTAACTCGATTCCTTTAATTGTCTTGTACAAGCTGAGCGCGTGCTGGTCGGTCATGCCGGCCACGTAGTCGGTGAGCAGCAGAATCTGCTCGTAAGCCGAGGCGCCGGCTTGCGGGCCGATGGCCCGGAATTGATTGGGCAGTAGGTCGAGCAGCTTTTTGGAGCGGTGGTTTTCCTTCTTGTCAAAAATGGCGCAGAGGAACACGTCGAGCAGACCGCCGAGCACTTCGAAGCCGGCCGCTTCAATTTCGAGCACCGGGCGCGAGCGGTAGAGCTTGTTAATACTCAGCTGCTGAATCTCTTGCAGAAACTCGTAGCCGCTCAGCTCCTTAATCAGCGGGGCATCGTAGGTGCCGGCCAGGATGGCGGGCGCGTGGTGGGCAAAGCGGGTGGCAGTTTCGTCCACGAGCTGGCCGATGAGCGTGGCGCGCAGGTAGCCCAGCTCCTCCTGCCAGTCGCGCCATTCGAGGCCGCCGCTGCTGGTGCCTCTGGGGCGGGCGTTGGGGGCAGCGGCGCGTAGCTGGCGCAGCAAGGCCAGGCCGCGCTCGTGGTCGATGAGGCCCAGCTTGAGGCCGTCTTCAAAGTCGATAATGCGGTAGCAAATATCGTCGGCCGCCTCTACCAGAAAGGCCAGCGGGTGGCGGTGGTAGAAGCCGGCAGCGGCATCTTTGGGCAGCAGGCCCAGCTCTTCGGCCACCAGCTTGAAGCGCGGGTTTTCAGCCTGAAAGTGGCCGTATTTCTTCTCGCTGGCCCCGTTTTGCTTCTTGCTGAGGTCGATAACCGAGGGGCGCGGGTACTTGGTAAACGCGCCGAGCGTGGCGTAGGTGAGGCCCAGCCCGGCCGAGCCGCTGCTGAGCGCCGGGTAGGTGTGCGTGAGAATGCGAAAGCCCGCCGCGTTGCCCTCAAAATGCTGCAAGTCACTCTGTTGGGCGGCGCTGAGGCCGGTGATAAAGCGCTCAGCGGCCCGACTGGCGAAGTAGGCCGAGATGGCATCTTCGCCGGAATGGCCGAAGGGGGGGTTGCCAATATCGTGGGCCAGGCAGGCGGCGGCCACGATGTCGCCGCAGTCCTGGGCAAAATCGGGCAGCTCGCGGGCAATGTCGGGGTCATTTTCGAGCACGCGGCGGGCCGAGAGACGGCCCAGCGAGCGGCCCACGCAGGCCGTTTCGAGCGAGTGCGTGAGGCGGGTGTGCACAAAATCGGTTTCGGGCAGCGGCATTACCTGCGTTTTGCGCTGCAAGCGCCGGAAGGCCGACGAAAACACAACCCGGTCATAGTCAGCCAAATAAGGCGAGCGGCCGGGCTGCGCGGCCTCGGCGGGGCGGTCGGGGTAGCGGCGGGTAGAAAGCAGGCGGAGCCAGCAGGGAGAAAGCGGCATAGGAAATACGGCTCAGCGAGCCCAGGAGCCGTAACTAGTGCCACGGCGGCGCAAGTTGCAGCCGGGCAGCCTTGCGGCCGCCTTCTCACCCTCTCATGCATCTACAAAAACCTGCCGCTGGCAACCTGCGCTGGCACTACAGCGGCGATACCGTGCACGTGGAGCTAGCGGCGGGTAGGGCCTGGCTACGCCTGCTGGGGCCGGCATTGTTCCTCCTCCTGCTATGCACCGATAACCCGTGGAGCCGCATCTTTGGCAGCCTGCTGGTGGGGCCGGGCTTTGGGCTGAATGCCGTGGGGCTTATCAGGGCAGTTTTTTGGGGCCTAATGGGTTTTTGGCTGGCTGCGGAGGTGCTGCGGCTCATGAGCCGCGAGCTGCTGACCATCGGCCAGGGCACGGTCATTGTCCGGCGCCAGTGGCTGCACTGGGTTTTCTACCACCGTCGCTTTGAAGTACCTATTGCTCAACGGGTTGAGGTACGTGAGTCATCCGAATCGGGCTTTGCCGGGGGAACGCTCTGCTTTTACACCGCTACCGAAGCCATTGCTTTCGGCCGCACCCTGGCGCCGGCCGAAGCCCGCCTGGCCCTGCAAGAGCTGGCCCGGTTGGGCCTACTGCCGGCCGCGCTAGTGGCCCCGGCCCTAGCCGACGCGTGAGACGCCCGGCATCGGCACCACCCGCTACTACCTTGCCCCTATGACGCGCCAACCGCCCCAATTCAGCAGTGACCTTGACACGCATACCATTCGTATTCAGTCCGAAAAATCGGGCTGCACGGTGAGCTTTCTGCTTTTCTGGCTATCCGGGTGGCTTATGGGTGGCTTCTTCGCTATCCGGGCCCTGGTGTTAGGGCTTACTATTGGCCCACCGAGCATGGGCTCTGCCACCATCGCTTTACTTAAATGGCTGGTAATGTGGCTGATTGGCCTGTTGGTTTTTGGCTACCTGTTCATCTGGATGGTAGCGGGCCAGGAAGTAGTTACGCTGGCCGGGGGGGTGCTGGGCATCAGGCGAAAAGCTGGGCTGCTGGGCACTACGCGAAAATATAATACTTATCAGATTCGCCACCTGCGCGCCCAGCCCGACGAGTGGCCCGCTGACCTTGATAAAAACCAGCGCCGAGAATGGGCTAGCGGGTCGGTACTGTTTGACTACGGGGCCGAAACCATCCGGTTTGGGGAAATGCTGAGCGAGGCAGAAGCCACGCGCATCGTAGCTTTTTTGCGGGAGCAGCGGGTGAGCGTGCGCTGGGCTTTTGACTAGTGCGCGGGCTCCTTGGCCTGCCCCAGCAGCCGCACGGTGGCGTAGGCAATGAGCAGAAATGCCCAGAATACCACCGTTACGCCCCAGGCCTGCCAGTAGCGAAAGGGGTGCAAAAACTGCTGCACAATGTCATACACCAGCGTGAACGGATTGCTGAGAATGTCCCAGGAATTGTAGCGCAGGTAACGCCCCAGGTATACCCCAAAAGCGCTGAGGCCCAGCGCGATGGTTACAAAGCTCCAGCCGGCTACAAAGCCCAGCCGCTGGCGCACCAGCGCGTGCATATCAAGCAGCGAGGCGAAGGCCAGCATCAGCCCGTTCCAGGCGCAGGACACGATGAGGGCCAGGTCGTACCAGTAGGGCACGCCGGCGCGGTGCTCCAGGTGAAAGAGGTCGGTGATGAGGTAGGGCGCGTTGGGAAAAAACAGCAGCCATACCACGCCCACTGGCAGCAGCAGCCGCGCGCCGGGCGCGCGGGCGGCCAGCGTGAGGGCCGCGCTCAGGGCAAAGGGGATGGCGGCCAGGAATAAATTCCAGAGCAAAAACACCAGCCACAGCTGCTGCGTGATGAGTACCCGCCCCGCAATGAGGGCAAAGCTTAGCGCCAGCGACATCCCCAAAGCCAGCAGCAGGGGCAAGCGGCGACGCAGGGCAGGCAACGAAAGCGGCATAAGCAAACGGGGAGCAAGTGGCGGCTCTAAGGTAGCAAGCCGGGCGGGGCTGGTTGCATTTTGGGCCCGCCAAGGGCAATGTACCTTTGCAGCGGCCAACCCCGGCCCTCCCCCGTTGCATGACTCACTTGTACCGTGCTGCTGCCCCCCTGCGGCGGCTGCTTATTCTGCCGCTGGCCTTACTGGCCTTGAGCGCGGCCGCCCAGGGCCAGCTCACGCGCTACCGCACCGGCAAGGCGCAGCTCGACCAGGGCCACTACGCCGTGGCCATGCAGGAGCTGGAGCCGCTGGCCCAGCCCCTCAACCACTTTGCCCAGGCCCCCGACGCGGCCTACCTCTACGCCGTGGCCGCCACCCGCGCCGGCCAGTGGGCCGAGGCCGAGCAAATGCTCAACCTCATTCGCAACCAATATCCCAGCTACCCCAGCCTCCACGAGGCGCTGTACCTGCAAGGCCAGGTGTCGTTTGAGCAGGGCGACTACGACACGGCCCTGCGCACCCTGGGCCAGCTGCCCGCCGAGCAGTACGGCGCCCCGCGCGAGGCCATGCAAACCCACTACCTGGCCAAGCTGCAAGACCGCGCCACCTGGCAGCGCCTGCAAAAGCGCTACCCGCAGAGCAAGCTCATTGGCCGCCTCTACGCCGACTTTCTACTAGCCAGCGGCCTGGCTTCCGAGGCCGACCGCCAGCAGCTCGACGCGCTGGCAACGCAGTTCCGGCTCGACCGCGGCCACTACGCGGCGGCGGCCCCCGCGGCCCCCAAGGGGCTGTCCCGCAAGGGCACTTATACCATTGGGGTGCTACTACCCTTTGAATTACAAGACAATAGCTGGCAAACGCAGCGCAAAAACCAGTTCGTCACTGACTTCTACGCCGGCCTGCGCCTGGCCCAGGATTCGCTGCAGCGCGCCGGCCACCCGGTGCAGGTGTTTGCCTACGACACGGGGGCCGATACGCTGACGCTGAAGGCGGTGCTGGCCCTGCCCGAGCTGGCTGGCATGGACATGCTGGTGGGGCCGGTGTATAAGTCGGGGGCCAAGCTGCTGGCCCGCTACGCCCGCGACCACCAGATTATCTGCGTCAACCCGCTTTCGCAAGATGCTGCTTTAGTGGCTGATAACGCGTATCATTACCTCTACTCGCCCAGCGCGGCTACCCAGGGGCGCGTGGCGGCGCAGTTTGCGGCCACTTCGTTTGGTACTGGCCGCCCGGCCGTGCTGCTGCACGAAGACAGCAAGGACGAAAACGACTTTGCCACCGCCTACCAGGCCGCCTACGAAGCGGCCGGCGGCAAGCTGGCCGCCACCCACACGTTTCGCCCCGACGACCCCGCGAGCCTGGCCAGCGCCTTCGTGCCGGCCGAGCTCACCGGGGCCAGCCACCTCCTCGTGGCCTCCGACCACCGCAAGGTGGGCCCCGCCGCCTTCGCGGCCCTGGCCGCCGTGCCCGCCGCCAGCCGCCCGGCGCTGCTGGTGCCCGGCGCCTGGCTCGACAACCCCAGCCTGGGCCTGGGCCAGCTGGGGGGCGCGGGCGTTTACTACTACCAGCCCCGCTTCATCGACCGGCAGCGACCCGGCTACCGGCGCTTCCGCCAGCTTTACCTGGGCCGGCAAAAGCTGCCACCCTCCGTGTTTGCCAGCCAGGGCTTCGAGCTGCTGCTGTTTTTTGGCAATGCCTTGCTGCAATATGGCCCCGCTTTCCAGGGCGCGCTGGCCACTGCGCCCACCCAGCCGGGGGCCATCTTCGAGGGCCTCTCTTACCCCAACGGTGCCCACGACAGCCAAACCGTGCCGCTGCTGAAACTCAGCAACCTGGAGCCGCAGCTACTGCGGTAATTAATGATTAATTATTAATAGGTAATGAAGCTGTTAGCACGTCATACGCAATTAATAACTCAATCAAATCAGCTATTTCTTATTAATCATTAACCAGTAAAAATTAACCATTAAAAAAGTGACTACTTCCGAAACTCTATTTGCCCGCGCCCAGGAGCTGATTCCGGGTGGGGTTAACTCGCCGGTGCGGGCCTTCCGGGCCGTGGGCGGGGCGCCCGTGTTCATGCAGTCGGCCCAGGGTGCCTGGCTCACCGATGTGGATGGTAATCAATACGTTGACTTTATCAATTCGTGGGGCCCAATGATACTCGGCCACGCGCCCGCCGTGGTGCTCGATGCCGTGCGCGCGGCGCTGCCCGCCTCGCTGTCGTTTGGTGCGCCTACCCGCCGGGAGGTCGAGCTGGCCGAACTGCTGATTGAGATGGTGCCGAGCCTGGAAAAAGTGCGGCTCGTAAACTCGGGTACGGAGGCTACTATGTCGGCCATTCGGGTGGCGCGGGGCTACACGGGGCGCGCCAAAATCCTCAAGTTTGAGGGCTGCTACCACGGGCACGGCGACTCGTTTCTCATTGCCGCCGGCTCGGGTGCCCTCACGCTGGGCGCGCCCGACTCGCTGGGCGTGACGCAAGGCGTGGCCCAGGACACCCTCACGGTGCCCTACAACGACCTGGCCGCCGTGGAAGCCGCCATTGCCGCCAATCCCGGCCAGCTGGCCGCCATCATCACCGAGCCGGTGGTGGGCAACATGGGCCTCGTGGCGCCGGCTCCTGGCTTCCTGGCCGGGCTGCGGGCGCTGTGCACCCAGCACGGTATCGTGTTGATATTCGACGAGGTAATGACTGGCTTTCGCCTGGCGCAGGGCGGCGCGCAGGAGCGCTTCGGCGTGGTGCCGGACCTGACTACGCTGGGCAAAATCATTGGCGGCGGCCTGCCCGTGGGCGCCTACGGTGGCCGGGCCGACATCATGAACCAGGTGGCTCCCGCCGGCAAGGTGTACCAGGCCGGCACGCTTTCGGGCAACCCGCTGGCCACCGCCGCCGGCATGGCCCAGCTCCGCTACCTGCACGAGCACCCCGAGGTATACGAGCAGCTCGAAGCCACCAGCACCCGCCTGGCCGACGGCACCCGTCAGATTGCCAAGGAGTTAGACCTGAACTACACCGTCAACCAGGTGGGCTCCATGTTCAGCTTGTTCTTCACCGCCGCGCCGGTCAACAACCTGGAAGACGCTAAAAAATCGGACCTCCCGGCTTTCGGCCGCTATTTCCACGCCATGCTGCAGCGCGGCATTTACCTGGCCCCGTCGCAGTACGAAGCGCTGTTCGTGTCCACGGCCATTACGGAGGAGTTGGTGGAAAAATATCTCACCGCCTGCCGCGAGTCGCTGCTAGAGGCGCACCGCTAATTTTTAGCGCGAAGTTTCGCAACGGCATTTTGCGCGAAACTTTGCGGAACTCCGCCAACTTTGCGAACCTTCGCGCTAACTTACCTTATGCGTCATCTGCTCAAGCTGCTTCTCTTTCTGCCGTTTCTGGCGCTGGCCCAACCGAAGGAAGGCGCTAGCCAAACGCCTGCCGAAACTAACAAGCAGCTCTTCGACCGCACCATCGACGAGCTGAATTTTCGCACCTTCGAAACGGTGTACGACAAGCATTTTACGCGGCAAAAATTTCCGGCCAGCCTGCGTACGGCCGCCGCCCGCCGGCAGTTCAGCACGTTTGAAAACAACGCCGAGCTGCAGAAGCTATTTCTTAATTACAACGGCGTAGCGGAGCGCTACAAAACGCATTTTGGCAGCGGGGCGCTCACCCAGGCCGAGTTTGAAAAGCAGCTCAATGGGGTGCTGCGCGACCGCAATTTTGAGTTCTTTATCCGGGGCCTGCCGCGCGACGAAAAGCTGGCCCTGATTCGCACCGAGCAGCGCGTTATCAAGCAGGCCCTGGCCCAGTTCAACGCCAGCGGCGCGCCCGCGGCCCACCCCGCCCCCGAGCCTGAGGAGCCGCTGTCGGCCGCCGCGCCGCTCACCACCAACGGCCCCGCGCCTGGCGACGATGCCCTACCCGCCACTGCGGCTACTGAGCCCGACATTCGCCCCACCGCCGCCACCGCTGCCGAAGCCAGCAGCCCCGGCCCCGGCTGGACCGGCTATCTTACCCTACTGCTCAGCTTGGGCTCCTTCGGCCTGCTGCTGTATTTAGCTGCCGACTTGCTGCCCGAGTTGCGCCGCCTCCGCCGCCGGGTGCGCGCCCTCGAAGCCGAGCAGGCTTACTACCCCGCCGCCCCCACCGAGGATGGAGACGATGCCCTCGGCGCGCCCGACGACCAGGCCCCGCCTACTGAGCGCGGCCCCAGCTTCTTTAGCCGCTTCCGCCCGCAGTCCACCGGCGAACTACCGTCTGACCAGTACGACGAAGACGCTCATTAATTTATTCTACTTCCCAGGATTATGCCTTAACTACTTATTAATCAGTATTATAACTATTTCCTGTGCAAGCCGCTTCAACAAGCCTAATTCGTGATTCTGACTGACCAGCAAATCCGCGCCGAAATCGAGCGTGGCACTATCGTAGTGCAGCCCTATGACCCTGGCTGCCTGGGTACCAATTCTTACGACGTGCACCTGGGCCGCTACCTGGCCACCTACGACAGCCCGGTGCTCGACGCCCGCCAGCACAACCAGATTACCACCTTTGAAATGTCGGCCGAAGAAGGCTTTGTATTGCAGCCAGGCATTCTATATCTTGGTGTAACCGAAGAATATACCGAAACCCACGCCCACGTGCCCTTCCTCGAAGGCAAGAGCAGCGTGGGCCGCCTGGGCATCGACATTCATGCCACGGCGGGCAAGGGCGACGTAGGTTTTTGCAACCACTGGACCTTGGAAATCAGCGTGTCGATGCCCGTGCGGGTGTATCCCGGTATGCCCATTGGCCAGCTTATCTACTTTGGTATTCAGGGCGATGTGCAAACGCTTTACAACCATAAGCAGTCGGCCAAGTACAACGACCGCAGCGACCGCCCGGTGGAGAGCATGATGTGGAAAAACCAGTTTTAGCGGGTGTAGGGTAAGCTTTAGCTTGCTGTGAACCAAACGACGGCAAGCTAAAGCTTACCCTACGCCTCTTAACCCCACCGGCAAATTTTGCGTTAAACCGGGCAGCCCCGCGCCGCCCGGTCTTGGCGCGATAGTTGGCTACCAGTCCTTCTATCCACGTTTTGCCCGCCCATGAAATCTGCTTTTGCCCTCTTCCTGCTGGCCACTACGCTAACCGCCCAAGCCCAACAGAAGCCCGCCATTCCCGCGCCGGCCCCTATGCCGCAGGACAAAACTCAGCAAAGTCCCCGCCTTAACCCCGCTACCAGCGACCGCGCCGAACACCTGAGCGGCCAGATGACGCGCGACCTGCACCTCAATGGCTACCAGGCCGCCCGCCTCCGCGCCATTAATAGCGACAAGGTTTCAAAGCTGGAAGTCGCTGAGCGTCAATACGCTAAAAACCCGGATTTGCTCGATAAGCAATCTAAAGCCATTGGCCAAGAGCGCGACCAGGAGCTGCAAGCCGTGCTCACCACCGACCAGTACACCGATTATTTCGACGCGCGCAAGCGCTACACCCAAGCCGACCGCAACTACTCGCGCAACGCCTCAGCCTCGATACTAGTCAACTCGGTGCAGAACCCGGAGCCCGTGCGGGCCAACAACGCCATTATTGCCCCCACGCCTATCAAGAGCAAGGGACCTGCTCGCCAGGGCAGCGAGCCGTTTGGCCGCACGCTGCGCCAGTGAGCCCGCGGCCCAGCCAGCTCAGCCAGCTTCAGCCAATACTACCAAAAAAAGCCTTCCGCAGCTTGCGGAAGGCCTTTTTTGGTAGTAAAAAACGAAGTGTCGCTTATGCTTGCAGGTCGGTTTGGCCTTGCTCTTCGAGGTAGTCGCTCAACTCTTTGCAAAGATTGCGCATCATCTCGGCCATTTTCTTATCACCGGTAGCCGTCTGGATGGTTTCGGCCATCGACCCGATATTATCCACCACAAAAAACTTCATGGCGTCGGTGGGCATATCCTTGGTCCAGAGGTCGATTTTCATCGTCGCATCGGCGTTGCGGTCCCAAATGGCCACGTTGATAGCCTTGGCAAAGTGCATATCCGGCCCCGCATCAGTAGCCTGCCAACTAATGGCCTCGGGCACCTTCTGGTCGTCTAGCGCAATACTAAAACGAATTTCTGACTTCTTCATCGCAGATTCAAACGGATTAAACAGATTTCGCAGATACGCTTGCTGTGCAAGCTGACTATCGATGCGAAACCCAACAAACACTTTTTAGTATGATATTATAGTATTTCAACATTTCCTTTACATCTACCCAAATCAATCGTCCAACGAAAACCCGCGTAGTCAGCTTGCGCAGCAAGCGTATCTGCGAAATCCGTTTAATCCGTTTGAATCTGCGGTTTAGACGTAATTGTTGAGCATCACGGGCATTACCAGCATCAGGATGCTTTCGTTTTCGTCGGGCTGGGCGGGCATGAGCAGACCGGCGCGGTTGGGCGTGCTCAACTCCAGCGTGATTTCGTCGGAGTCGATGTTCGACAGCATTTCTTGCAGGAAGCGGGCGTTGAAACCGATTTCCATGTCCTCGCCGTCGTACTGGCACACCAGGGTTTCCTTGGCTTCGTTGCTGAAGTCCAGGTCTTCGGCCGAAATCACCAGTTCCGAGCCCGTGAGGCGCAGGCGCACCTGGTGGGTCGTTTTATTAGAGTAGATGCTGATGCGGCGCACCGAATTCAGCAGCTCGGCGCGGTTGATAGTCAGCTTGTTGGGGTTGCTGACGGGGATAACGTTCTCGTAGTCGGGGTAGCGCTCATCGATGAGGCGGCACACCAGGCGCATCTGGTTGAACGAGAAAAACGCGTTGCTTTGGTTGAACTCGATGCGTACCGGCGCGGCCTCGCTCGGCAAGGAGCTTTTGAGCAGGTTAAACGCCTTGCGCGGGATGATGAGGTTGGCGGTTTGGCCCGCGCCCACATCCTGGCGGCGGTAGCGCAGCAGGCGGTGGCCATCGGTAGCGACGAAGGTGATTTGCGAATCGGCCAGCTGCACCAGAATGCCGGTCATGGCGGGCCGCAGCTCGTCGGTGCTCACCGCGAAAATTGTTTTGTTGATGGCCCGCGCCAACGACGACGACGGAATTTCAACCGGGGCCGAGCCCTTCACCACCGGCACGCGGGGGAAGTCGGCGGCGTTCTCGCCAGCCAGCTTGTAGCGGCCGTTGGCCGAGCTGATTTCAATGGTGTAGGTTTCCTCGTCCAGGGTGAACGTCACGGGCTGGTCGGGCAGGTTCTTGAGAGTGTCGAGCAGAATGCGGGCGGGAGCCGCAATGCGCCCCGAGTCGCGGGCTTCGATGGGCAGTTCGGTCATCATGCTCGTCTCCAGGTCGGAGGCGGTGATGGTGAGCTTGCCCGGCTCAATCTCGAATAAGAAGTTCTCCAGGATGGGCACCACGGGGTTGTTCGTGACCACGCCGTTGATGCTCTGGAGCTGCTTGAGCAGGGCCGAGGACGAAACAATGAACTTCATAAAGGGAGGATGGGCTAGGTTTTGGAAGGGGGCAAAGATACTTCCGGGCGGGCTTTGCCGCTAACTTTATACGCAGTCCGCCTACCTTTGAAAAAAGCCTCTCGATATGAATACCCAAGCCATCGAAGTCATCGAAACCGAGGTTGTGCTCGAAGAAGCTATGTCGCTCAACCACTCCCGGCTCATTGGCCGACTCAGCGTACTGCTAACCACTTACGACGAGCAATATGACATTTTACCTGAGCTGGAATTTGAGCTGAGCACCGGGCGGCTCAAACCCGATGTGGCCATTATGCCCCGCCAGGTGTATAACTGGGAGAAGGATATTATTCGCTATCCTTTGCCTCCTACCACTGCCCTCGAGATTTTATCGCCTACGCAAGCACTCGACCTGCTAATTACCAAAATCAGGGAATTTTATTTTCCGGCGGGTGTGCAATCGGCGTGGTTAATTGCGCCGGCCGTCAAGTCAGTGTATTTATTTTTACCCGAGCAGCCCGTCAAGGTCTACGGCTCCGGCACGCTACACGACCCGGTTACCCAAGTTGAGGTATCACTAGAATCTCTCTTTAAATAGCCGAAGAAACTAAAATAGAAAAAGCCTGACGCACCAACGCCAGGCTCTTTGCTTCATAACATCCTAAAAAACCAGTCAGCCCACGCAGTGGGCGTATCCGCGAAATCAGTTAAATCCGTTTGAATCTGCGGTCTAGACGTTAAACCGGAAGTGCATGATGTCGCCATCCTGCACCACGTAGTCCTTGCCTTCCACCGCCATCTTACCGGCTTCCTTGATTTTTACCTCCGTCTTATACTCTTGATAATCAGGCAGCTTGATAACCTCGGCGCGAATAAAGCCCTTCTCAAAATCGGAGTGGATGACGCCGGCGGCGGCGGGCGCCTTGTCGCCGCGGTGCACCGTCCAGGCGCGCACTTCCTGCACGCCGGCCGTGAAGTAGGTGATGAGGTTGAGCAGCTCGTAGCTGGCGCGGATGAGCTTATTGAGGCCCGACTCGGTGAGGCCGTACTCGCTCAGGTACAGGGCTTTTTCGTCGGCATCCTCCATCTCGGCAATCTGCGACTCGATGGCGGCCGACACGAGCACCACTTGGGCACCTTCGGCTTTTACGTGCTCGCGCAGGGCGGCCACGTGCTGGTTGCCATCGGTGGCAATGCTGGCTTCATCCACGTTGGCCACGTAGATAACGGGCTTAATGGTAAGCAGTTGCAAATCGGCTACCGATTCGAGGTCGTCTTCGGTGGCCGATACGGCGCGGGCGTTTTGGCCGGCTTCGAGGGCTACTTTAAACTTCTGCAAGCCGGCTACTTCCTTCTTGGCCACGGCGTCGCCGGCCTTGGCGCTGCGCTCGCTCTTGATGAGCTTTTTGTCGATGCTCTCCAGGTCTTTGAGCTGCAACTCCGTGTCAATCACGTCTTTATCAAATACGGGGTCAACGCCGCCGGCTACGTGCACGATGTTGGGGTCGTCGAAGCAGCGCACCACGTGGATGATGGCGTCGACCTCCCGGATGTTGGCCAGGAATTTATTGCCCAGGCCTTCGCCCTTGCTGGCGCCCTTTACGAGGCCGGCAATGTCCACAAACTCGATGATGGTGGGCAGCACGCGTTTGGGGTTCACGAGGGCTTCCAGAATCTGGAGGCGCTCGTCGGGCACGGTGATAACGCCCACATTCGGCTCAATCGTGCAGAAAGGGTAGTTGGCCGATTCGGCCTTGGCGTTGGATAACGCGTTGAAAAGCGTGGATTTGCCGACATTCGGCAGGCCGACAATACCGCAGCGGAGGCCCATTATTTTGAAATTAGGAGGGGAGAATTATGAATTATGAGTTTGCATAATCCGGGGCAAAGGTACGGCGGCCGTGGTGCGGGGCCGCGCTGGCCGGGCCGCCCACGCAAAACGCGCCGCTGCTCTAGCTCAGAGCAGCGGCGCGTATTTGGGGGTTACCAGGCGTAGCTAGTAGGTGCTCTCGCCCAGGTCGGGGCCGTGTCCGGTAGGGGCGGCGGGGTCGTACCCGGTGGGGCGGTTAGGCTGGGCACTTGGCTGACCATCGAAGCGGGGCTGCTCGCCGTCGAAGATGGGGCGCGGGCGGTCCAGCTCAGCTACTTCTTCATCGGTCAGCAGCTCGTCGCGCACGTAATCCACGGCGTCGTGCAGGGCATCGATAAATTTGTTGAAATCCTCTTTATACAGAAAAATCTTGTGTTTCTCGTAGCTGGCCGGGCCATCGGGGTCGGAGCCGGGGCGGCGCTTGCTTTCGGTAATGGTCAGGTAATAATCCTGGCCCCGCGTAGCTTTCACGTCGAAGAAATACGTGCGCTTACCTGCTTTCATGCGGTGCGAGTAAATTTCTTCCTGGTCTTTGGAGTATCTTTCTTCCATGGGCTAAGGAGGAGAAAATTGAGTGGGAATTATTAAATAAGGCACTAAACTTGTGGCGACTTAAGCAAAGATATAGCCAAAAATGCGTATCAAAATGCGATTTTTACCCCGGCGAAACCCTGCCAGCAGCCGGCTTGTTTATCAGCACGATAAGATTATTTCGGCGGCGGCGGCCAGCCCACACCCTGTAGGCGGCAGTAACCACGGCACTAGATGGAGGTAGTGCGCTGATTGCTAATCTTGTACTATCCCCAGTTTTTACTGCTATGCCTGCCCCTGCGCTCGACCTTGCCGCTATCCGCTCATTCGAAAACCTGGAGCTGCTGGCCCGGCAGCTGGTCGACGGCTTTATTACCGGCCTGCACCAGTCGCCCTACCACGGCTTTTCGGTTGAGTTTTCGGAGCATCGCCTCTACAACCCCGGCGACAGCACCCGGCACGTCGACTGGAAGGTATTTGCCCGCACCGACAAGCTGTTTGTGAAGCGCTACGAGGAGGAAACCAATCTGCGCGCCCACCTGCTGCTCGACGTGAGCCCCAGTATGTATTACCCCGTGCCCAGCCACGACAAGCTGAAATTCAGCTTGTTAGCCGCGGCGGCGCTCACCACGCTGTTGCAGCGCCAGCGCGATGCGGTGGGCCTCGTCACCTTTGCCGAAACGGTGGAGCTGCAAACGCCCGTGCGCTCGACCAGCACCCACCGCCACACGCTGCTGCTGGCCCTGCAGCAACTGCTGGAGCGGCCGGCGCCGCCGGCCGCTGGCCGCCGCGCGGCGGCCCACACCGATGTGGCAGGCGTGCTGCATACCATTGCCCAGCAAATACCCAAGCGCTCGCTCGTTATCGTGTTTAGTGACATGCTGGGGCGCGGGGCTGCCGAGCAGGAGGCCGCCCTGGCCGCCTTGCAGCACCTGCGCCACCAGCACCACGAGGTGCTGCTGTTTCACGTGCTGGACCGGGCCACGGAGGCCGACTTCGACTTTCAGGACCGGCCCTACATCTTTGAGGATGTGGAAACGGGCCAGGAAATTCGCTTGCAGCCGGGGCAGGTGCGGGCGCAGTACCGCGCTGCCATGCAGCAGTTTGAGGAAGACCTGGCGCTGCGCTGCGGGCAGCTCAAGATTGATTTTGTGCCCGTAGATGTGCGGGAGCCGTTTGATAAAGTGCTGCACGCTTACCTGGTGAAGCGCGGCAAAGCCCGGTAACTTATGTTCGCTACCTTTTTTTTCGGGGCCATTGCCCTGCTCTTGGTTGATGCGTTGCTGGCGTCCATTACCATGTACATCGCCTACTCGCACGGCCACTCGCGGCTGAAGTGGTTTGTGCTGGGATTGCTGCTGCCGTTTTTCTCCATTTTTATTGCGCTTGCCGTGGCTATCCGGGATGAGCAGCGGGCCAAGGCGGCCCGCGGCGGCGCGCCCGCCCCGGTGCCCGAGCCGGGTGAGTTTTAAAGGGAATGAGGAATTTAGAATGAGGAATGAAGAATTGGTAAAAAATGCCAATTCCTCATTCTTCATTCCTCATTCCCAATTCTCCTCCGCCGTAGCTTCGTGGCAGTTTTCAACCAGCCGGGCTGCCCGGCGCATTTTGCGTTTGCATGTATCAGGTACTTCTTTTTCTTCACTCGTGGCTGCGCTGGTTTGTGCTGGGCGCGGGCGTGCTGGCCGTGTTCCGCGCCTACGCGGGGTGGTCGGGCCGCCGGCCGTTTACCAAGGGCGACAACGGCATCAGCGCCGCTTTTTCGGGTTTTATGTGGCTGCAAGTACTTGTGGGACTGGGCCTTTACTTTGGCCTGAGCCCTTATGGCCTGAAAGCCATGAAGGTAGCCGGGGCCATGAAAGACCCCACCACCCGCTTCTTTGGCATGGAGCACATTGCGGTGATGCTACTGGCCGCCATTCTGGCCCAGGTGGGCCGCATTGCGCTCAAAAACGCGCCCACTGATACGCTCAAGCACAAGAAAGCCTTCATTTATTTCAGCATTGCGCTGGGGCTGGTGCTGCTCATGATTCCGTGGGGCATCTGGAATCCGGCGCGGCCGTTGTTCCGGTTTTAGCAGCGCCTTTTTCTTTCGAAACGCCCGCTTTTCTTTCGAGAGAGGCGGGCGTTTTGCGTAGTAGCCAGCTGC
Organism: uncultured Hymenobacter sp.; assembly: GCA_964243255.1. Taxonomy (GTDB): domain Bacteria; phylum Bacteroidota; class Bacteroidia; order Cytophagales; family Hymenobacteraceae; genus Hymenobacter. Next base: position 11,574 of record CAXTFI010000031.1, on the reverse strand, counting down.
TACCGGGCTAATAGCGCGGCTCTTTCTCCGCTTCCGCGGAGCCAGCATTTCAGTGCTGGCACGGATGCACTGGCTGCTAGGCAGCCCTAAGTTTGCCTCCTTGTGACGAATGAATGGGGGGCTGAGCACTACACCCGGCGGGACGGGGCGAAGCATTAACCAAGCATTTGACTGACCCTATTTTATATCCTTACCGCTGGGCAGCATGCCCAGCTCTGCCAACCTGGTTTTTACTCCTGGCGAAGCAGGAGCTATGAGCCTGAGCCTCTCCTTAGCGAGAGCTCCTACCCCTGCTTGAACTCGGAAGGCGCGGCGAGCCACCCCTGGCTTGCTGGCCGCCAACGGGCCGCGCCAGCGAAGCCATGCGCTTAGCCTAATGGCGCGGCCTTGCGCAACGCGCACCTGACCCGAACTACGCTACGGCATGGCGGATGTCGCCTTTCACTGGTAAGGGCTGCCTGGTGAGCGGGCAGCCCCACGGCTGAAAATCGGGCGGCAGCCCGCGCAGGCCATAGCGCAGGCACGGGGCGGGCAGCAGACAGCGCAGCCAAATAATAGCCTATGCGCAGCAGCGAAGCCCGCGGGCCGGGAAGCGAGCGGGGCGCACGGCCAAACCAGCATTGCATTTTCGGCCGCACCCAAAAGAACAGCCGACTAAGCTACTCAGCATAAGGCAGCTACTGGAAAGCACGAGCATAAAGCGCCGGCCTGCCGGCTACCAACCCGCCGGCTCGCGGGTGTGGCCGCAGCAGGCAGCAAGAAATAAATAAAGCATTCCTTTTTCACCCTTTCAACCCACTCACGCTCATGGCACAACAACCAGAATATGATGAAGTAACGGCGAATGAAGCGCGAGGCTTCTCGGGCTTTGGTGGACACTTGCTCTCAGCCCAGCAAGAGAAGGCAGGCGCGGCGATGGCCGACGGTAACGGGTACGTGGCCACCCTGGCAGCCCTTGGTATTGAGGACGTTGAGCAGCTGCTGGCCCTGGCGGCCATTAAGGAAGTTCGGCCGGAGGTAGAGTCCGTGCTGCATCTGCAGAACGCCAACCTCCAGAGCCTGCTCGACCAACTAAAAGAGCCGCTTTCGCCCGAGCGGGTAGCCCAGCTAAGCTCCCCGGCTCCCCCCGAATTTGGGCTTGGGGTGCTGGTGCCTTCCCCCGAGCTGCTGGCCGCGGCCGAAGCCTCGGCCAGCATGGCAGCCATTGCCGCCGTCGATTTGCCGCCGGCCATCAACCTGATTCCCTATATGGCGGCTATCCGCAACCAGGGCGTTCGGGGCACGTGCGTCGCCTTTGCGCTCACGGCCATAAACGAGTACATCCTGCGGCGGCGCGGCCTCATTCGCAACCTGTCTGAGCAGCACCTCTACTACGAAACCAAGCTGGTCGATGGGGCCCCCAACGGCTGCGGCACCTGGCAGTCGAAGGCCATGATAGCCCTGCAAAACCGGGGCCAGTGCCAGGAGATAATCTGGCCGTATAATGCCGCCGCGCCCTGCAACAACCACGGGGCACTGCCTGCGCAGGCCCGGCCCGATGGCTTGCACTACCGGCTGAACCTGGTTAGCGTGCCGGCCCGCAACGTGTCAGCGTACAAGATGCATTTTTCTAAGCAGCGGCCCGTGGCAATTTCTATCCCGGTTTATAACAGCTGGTACCAGTCGGCCGAGTCGCGGCGCTCCGGGCGCATTACGATGCGCATCGGCAACGAGCCCGTAGTGGGGGGCCATGCCGTTTGCCTGGTTGGCTACCAGGATACGGCTAGCAGCCCAGGGGGCGGCTACTTTATTGTGCGCAACAGCTGGAGCACCGGCTGGGCCAGCGCCTCGCCCTACGGCGCAGGCTACGGCATCATCCCCTACCAGTATATCACCAACGATGCCTGGGAAGCCTATACGGCCGTGGTACCCGGCATCACGGGCGTAGACGACGACGACCAGCGCCAGGCAGAGGAGAACACGGCCAAGTCGACGGTTACCATCAGTGTGGGGCCTAGTGTGAAGATAACCATTGACACTGCCGGCGCCACTGCGCTGAGCTAGCCGCACAACCCAGGCCCAGCCCTGGCTTTATACCTACGCCGGCCCCCGGTTACTGGCTGCTACTCCCTGCGGAGGGTAGCAGCCAGCAACCGGGGGCCGGCGTAGGTTCGTAAGTGCCGGTGTGCCGGTGCGCAAAGCGCACGCCGCCGGGCTGGTTACTCGGGCAGGGCGCCCAAGCCGTACTCGCTGGTATCGACACGCTTTTCCATCGCGGTTTGAACGTCGGGCGCCAGGGTAGCGCGGGCCGAGTCAATCAAGCGCCGCATCTCCGAATCAGAAATAGCCAGGTGCTCGGCCAGGGCCTGCGCGCCATCGCGGGTAGCGCCAAGCGCTACTACCTGCTCGGCGGTAGTAATCCACAGGTCTTTCAGGCGGGCTACCTGCTCTTTTGACCAGTTCGGTACTTTATCCAACGGAATGTCTGCCATGCTATCACCTCCCTTCTATCCCTTATTCATCCGGTCAGGCTCAACTGCCAGGGCCGCAGTAGGCTCTTCGCGCGGTTTTGGCACCCAGGCAACAGCCCTGCTGGCCCTCCCCCAAAAGCAAGTAGAAGCCAGCGGTGCGCTTACTCAGCAACCGCGCCAGTTAGCGCTGTAAGGTACCTCCTACGTTAAACTCAAGCCGGATGTTACCACCCTGCGGCTAGCTGCGCGAAAGAGGTGGCAGTCGGGGCGGGGCGGCGTTTCGAAAGCCCGCTCCGCCCCTACCACGCCGCCCACGCCCGCTACACGGCCATGCCCCCCGACACCTCGATGCGCTGGGCGGCAACCCAGCGGGCTTCGTCGGAGCAAAGGAAGGCGACTACCGGGCCGATGTCGTCGGGCTGGCCCACGCGGCCCAGGGCCGTCATGCCGGCTACCATCGTGTTTACCTGGGCGTTGTCGCGCACCAGGCCGCCGCTAAAGTCGGTGGCGATGGCGCCCGGCGCCACCACGTTGGCCGTAATGCCGCGCGCGCCCAGCTCCTTGGCCTGGTAGCGGGTGAGCACCTCTATGGCACCCTTCATGGCGGCGTAGGCCGACGAGCCGGGCAGGCTAAAACGCGCCAGCCCCGACGAGATGTTGACAATGCGGCCGCCGTCTTCCAGCAAAGGCAACGCCTTCTGGGTCAGGAAGAACGGGCCTTTGAGGTGAATATTCACCATCTCGTCGAACTGCGCCTCCGTGGTTTCGGCAAAGGCGGCGTGCAGGCCGGTGCCCGCATTGTTAATCAGAAACTGGAAGCGCTCGGCCCCGAAGGTGTCGCGCAGCGTGGCCTGCACCTGGGCAAAAAAGGCGTCGAAGCTGCCGCTGTTGCCCGCGTCGAGCGGCAAGGCGGCGGCCTGGCGGCCGTGACCCTTGATTTCGGCCACTACGGCCCCGGCTTCGGCTTGCTGGCTGTGATAGGTGAGCAGCACGTCGATGCCTTTTTGGGCCAGGCTCAGGGCCATGTTTTTGCCCAGGCCGCGGCTGCCGCCGGTTACGAGGGCTATTTTGGAAATACTCATGGGGTTGATTGGCTGAAGGTTGTGGTCTTGTTTGACAACACAAAGGTCTTGCCCTCAACCAGCCGGTTTATGGTGAGTAGCCCAGTTTAAATGGTGAGTAGTTCCGCCAGTTCTTCGCGCCGCGTGGCCCACACCTGCTCGCGGTACTGCTTGGGCGTGAGGCCGGCAAAGCGCTTGAAAAACTTGGTAAAATTCGACGGGTCGTAGGTAAGGCTGGCGGCGATATCGGCCACGGGCCGGGTAGTATCGCGCAGCAGCGCCTGAGACACGGCCAGTAGCTCGGCCTCGAAAAAAAAGCACGGCGGCTGGCCGGTTGTGAGCTTAATGGTGTTGCTGAGGTGCGTGGGATGAATGCAGAGCTGACTGGCAAAATCCCGGATTTCGAGCATCTCGGTGGCGCGGCCCGCCGCCACGTCGGCCACGTGGCCAGCCACCAGCCGCTGAAACTCAGCCGTTATCTCGTGCTGGCGAGCCAGAATTTTTTTGGGAATGAGCGTCGTTGCCATGGGCGTGTAACAAGCGGGACTAAAAATATTCTTTCTTCGAACGTGACCAAGCCAGACGTAGCGCGGCGCGTTTTATTTTCAGGCTTCCCAAGCAACCGGGGAGGCTTTACCTACTCACTCCTGTCGCCATGCCTACCGATTTTCTTTCCAGCGCCCGCAAGCAGTTTGCCTACTATAAGCTGCTGGGCGAGCAGGCCATGAGTCAGGTTACCGATGAGCAGCTAGTGTGGCGGCCCAACGCGGTGAGCAACAGCATAGCAACTATTGTTAAACACTTGTGGGGCAATATGTTATCGCGGTGGACCGACTTCCTCACCACCGATGGCGAAAAGCCCTGGCGCGCCCGCGAGGCCGAGTTTGACCACGACCTGCCGACCCGCGCCGAAGTGCTGGCTCAGTGGGAAGCCGGCTGGCAGTGCCTGTTTGCCGCCCTGGACGCCCTGACGCCCGCCGACCTGACCCGCACCAGCTACATTCGCCACCAGGGCCACTCGGTGACGGAGGCCGTCAACCGGCAGTTGGCCCACTACCCCTACCACGTGGGGCAAATCGTGTTTCTGGCCCGGCTGGCAGTCGGCGAGGCGTGGCAGTCGCTCTCCATTCCGAGGGGCGGCTCGGCGGCGTACAACGCGGAGAAATTTGCCCAGCCGCCGCACCAGGAGCACTTTACGGACGAGCGACTGGGGCGATAGTGCGTTTGATTTGCGTAACTTCGCTTATGCCCAAGACGCAGACGCTCGAAGACTTTTATCAGCAGAAAATTCATTGGCTGCCCGAAAACCTGCGGCAGGACCTGGGCCACTTCAACGTGTTTCGGCTCGACGACTTCGTGGGCCCCAAGGCGTGCAAGCTGCCTTATAGCCGCAAAGACTTCTATAAAATCACGCTGGTAACGGGCCGCAGCAACTACCACTTTGCCGACAAGACGATAGCGCTGCGCGGGCCGGCCCTGTTTTTTGCCAACCCACTGGTTCCCTACGACTGGGAGCCGCTTGACGAGGAGCAAACGGGCTTTTTCGGCATTTTCACCGAAGCATTTTTGCAGCGGCAGGGCGGCACGCTACCGCAGGAGCTGCCCATGTTTCGGCCCGGTGGGCAGCCGGTTTATTTCCTGAGCGATGCGCAGGCGGCTACCATCAAGCTGCTGTTTGAGAAAATGCTGCTGGAGATTGACTCGGACTACGCCTATAAGTACGACTTGCTGCGCACCCACGTGTTTGAGCTGCTGCACAGCGCGTTAAAGCTTCAGCCGGCCGCCAAGCTCTACCACGACAGCCCGGCGGCCACGCGCATTGCTTCGCTGTTTGCTGAGCTGCTGGAGCGGCAGTTTCCCATTGAGGCGCCCGACCAGCGGGTGAAACTGCGCAGCGCAGAGGCATTTGCCGGCCAGCTCGCGGTGCACGTCAACCATCTCAACCGGGCGCTCAAGGCAGTGACCGGCAAAACCACGACTCAGCTCATTGCCAGCCGCCTGGTGCAGGAGGCCCACGCCCTGCTTAAGCACACGACCTGGAACGTAGCCGAAATCAGCCACTGCCTGGGCTTCGAGGAGCCGGCGCATTTCAGCAATTTCTTTCGCAAGCACCTGGGCGTAGCGCCCTCCGCCGTGCGAGCTGTTTGATTTTCGTAAGTATTGGTTTGAACCGGGTAAGCCTGTCGGCAAGGGACGCCACTAGTTTTGCAGGGTCAAAAACGCATTACTGATGAGCAGCTCCAACCACTACCTCACCGCGTAGCCGCCAGGCATAAAGTGGCGGTCAGGAGCACCGGGGCGGAGCTTGACAGGGAAAAAACGGGCGTTGGTCGAGTACTGTTTTTTGGCCTGCAACTACGGTAATCGGCCCGGTATCTCGTCTTTATACTGGTCGTTCTCGCCCTCTAACCGTCCCACGTCATGCTCTACCTCTTTGGCCGCCTCGCCCTCAGCGACTCTCTTTTCTATTCTGAAAACTATCAAGATGATGACTACCAACAAGATATGGTTTGTGACCGGCGCCTCGAAGGGGCTGGGCCTGACGCTCGTGCAGCAGCTGTTGGCCGCCGGCTACGCCGTGGCCGCCACCTCCCGCCGGCTGGCCGACCTGCAGCAAGCCGTCTGGGCTGAAACTGACCGCTTCCTGCCCCTGCAAATGGACCTGGGCAACGAGGAGAGCGTGCGCCAAGCCATCGAAACTACCATTAGCACGCTCGGCGGGCTCGATGTGGTGGTGAATAATGCCGGCTACGGCCTGGTCGGCGGCCTCGAAGAACTAACCGACCACGAGGCCCGCCAAAACTTCGACGTCAATGTGTTTGGCCTGCTCAACGTGCTGCGCGCCGCCACGCCGCACCTGCGGCAACAGCGCGCGGGCCGGGTGTTCAATATTTCGTCGGTGGGCGGCTTCACGGGCAATTTTCCCGGCTTTGGCATCTACTGCGCCACCAAGTTTGCGGTGGCGGGCCTTACCGAGTCGTATGCCGCTGAGGTAAAGGATTTTGCTATTCACGCCACGGTGGTGTATCCGGGTTATTTTCGCACCGAGTTTCTGTCGGCCGGCTCCTTGGGCACACCCCAACACCCGATTGCGGCCTACCAGTCCATCCGCGACTCGCAGGCGGCGCACGAGCAGCAAATCAACGGCAACCAGCCCGGCGACCCGGTGAAAGCCGCCCAGGTGCTCATGCAAATCAGCGAAACCGAGAACCCACCCGTGCACCTGTTTCTGGGGGAAGACGCCTACCACCTGGCCAACCAAAAAATAGCCGCCGTGCAGCACGATTTGCAGCGGTGGCAGGCGGTCGCCCCGGCTACTGGCCTCGCCGTTGAGGCGTAGCGGCTACCTAGCTTACAGAGCAGAACACGAAAAAGCCCGCCGCTGGATTCAGCGGCGGGCTTTTTTGCAACTCAGTACGTGGCTATTGCCCCAGCACGATGGCAAAAATCAGCGGGGCCACGATGGTAGCGTCGCTTTCGATGATGAATTTCGGGGTATTCTGGCCCAGCTTGCCCCAGGTGATTTTCTCGTTGGGCACGGCGCCCGAGTAGCTGCCGTAGCTGGTGGTCGAGTCCGAAATCTGGCAGAAGTAGCCCCACAGCGGCACCGAGTGGCGCTGCAAATCCTGGTGCAGCATGGGCACCACGCAAATGGGGAAGTCGCCGGCAATGCCGCCGCCAATCTGGAAGAAGCCTACTTTGCTCTCGTCCGTGGCCTGCGACGTGTACCAGTCGGCCAGGTAAATCATGTACTGGATGCCCGTGCGCATGGTGTGCACGTTTTTAATGTCGCCGGTGATGACGTGGCCGGCGTAGATGTTGCCGAGCGTCGAGTCTTCCCAGCCGGGGCAGATGATGGGCAGGTTTTTCTCGGCCGCCGCCAGCATCCACGAGTCTTTGGGGTCAATCTGGTAGTACTGCTCCAGCTCGCCGCTCAGCAGAATCTGGTAGAAGAACTCGTGGGGGAAATAGGCTTCGCCGGCCTTGTCGGCCTGCTCCCAAAACTTCAATACCGTGTGCTCGATGCGGCGCATGGCCTCCTCCTCGGGGATGCAGGTATCGGTCACGCGGTTCATGTGGCGCTTGAGCAGCTCGTGCTCGTCGGCGGGCGTGAGGTCGCGGTAGTTGGGCACGCGCTCGTAAAAGTCGTGGGCTACGAGGTTGAAAATATCTTCCTCCAGGTTGGCACCCGTGCAGCTGATAATCTGCACTTTATCCTGCCGAATGAGCTCGGCCAGCTGAATACCCATTTCGGCGGTGCTCATGGCCCCGGCCAGGGTAATCATCATTTTGCCGCCCTCGGCGAGGTGCTTATTGTAGCCATCGGCCGCGTCGATGAGGGCGGCGGCGTTGAAGTGGCGGTAGTGGTGCTTGAGGAAATTGGTAATGTGCATGGTGGGTACTTAAAGCCATTTGTCATTGCGAGCACAGCGAAGCAATCGCATCTGCACGACGCCCGAACGACTCGTTCTGGTGCGATTGCTTCGCAGGCTCGCAATGACAAACGGGAAGAACGAAAAAGGGATTACGCCGGCTCGGCAATAATGAGGTTATGGTTGGTGTAGATGCAGATGTCGGCCGCAATGTGCAGGGCGTCTTCCACCATTTGGCGGGCGGTGAGGTGGGGGGCGTGCTTCTTGAGGGCCAGCGCAGCGGCCTGGGCATACATGGCCCCGCTGCCGATGGCGGCCACGTCCATGTCGGGCTCCAGCACGTCGCCGGTGCCGCTCACAATGAGCAGCTCGTCTTTGTCGCAGACCACCATCATGGCCTCTAACTTGCGCAGGTACTGGTCTTTACGCCAGTCTTTAGCCAGCTCAATGGCCGCGCGCTTGAGGTTGTTGCCGTAGGCGGCGAGCTTCTCTTCGAAGCGGTCGAGCAGCATAAAGGCATCGGCCGTGGAGCCGGCGAAGCCGGTCACCACCTTGCCGTCGTTGAGCTGGCGCACTTTGCGCACGTTGTTTTTGGCCACGTGCTTGTCCATGGTGGCCTGGCCGTCGGCCCCGAGGGCAATCTGGCCGTTGTGGCGCACGCCGAGCACGGTCGTGGAGCGAATTTTTGGGAGCATGAGGCAAAAATACGCCCGCTCGAACGGGAAATGAGTTGACGCAAAAAGAACGTCATGCTTCCCTGCGGTCTGCATGACGTTCTTATAAAAGCAACTACATCAATTGTCCTAAAAACGCGCTTGCAGCTTGGCAAACAGGAAGCGGCCGTTGCTGCCCATTTGCACGGGGTCCCAGGCGCCGCCGGTTTCGGTGGCTTGGGGGTTGAAGAAGTTGGGGTATTTATTGAACAGGTTGGAGCTGCCCAGCGACAGGCGCAGCTGGTTGGTGAGGGCGTAGCTCAGGGCTACGTCGGTGGTCAGGCGCGGGTCGTAGTTTTCGGGTTCGCCGTTGTAGTCAATCAGCTTCACGCCGCCAAACTCTACGAAGCGCACCAGCGCGCCGAAGCGGCCCAGGCTGTAATCGAAGGTGAGGTTGATTTTGAAGGGCGGGGCCGAGGCTTTGACGAAGGCCTGCTCGCGGGCTCCGAAGAACGTTTCTTCCTTGCCGGCCAGCCGCGCCGTGGTTTGCACACTGGTCACCAGCAGGCGGTTGAGGTTGCCGGCCAGCGTGGTGGTGAGGCGGCCGCTGCCCACACCCAGCGTGTTGGCCAGCACGGCGTCGAGGCCCCAGGTGGTGGTAGAGGCCGCGTTGGCGAAGAACTGGGCCTGGCCCACATTCAGGCCGGCCAGCGTGGCCCCGATGGCGCTATCGGTTTGGTCGAAGGTGCCCGTGAGCACAATGCGGTCCTGGATGTGGATGTAGTAGCCATCCACGGTGAAGGTGAAAATGGAGCCGGCGCGGCCCGTAAAGCCCACGCTGGCCGAGCGCGAAAGCTCGCGCGTGAGCGGCGGAATGCCCACGGCCGTGGTCACGGGCCCGTTGTTGCGGTCGAGCAAAATATCCACCGGCTTACCCCCTACCACGTTGGTAAACACGGTGTTAAAGTTAATCTGGGCCAGCGAGGGCGCGCGGAAGCCGGTGCTCACCGTGCCGCGCAGCGAGAAGGCGTCGCTCAGCTTGAGGCGGGTGGCCAGCTTGCCGGTTACGTTGCTGCCAAAGTCGCTGTAGTTTTCGAAGCGCACGGCCCCTGCTACCAGCCAGGCTTTGGTCACGTCCAGCTCGGCATCGGCATACACGCCGATGTTATTACGGCTCGCTTTCAGCACGTTGCGCGGCTGAAAGCCCGGAAAGCCCTGCGAGCCGCCCGCTACCCCGGTGCCGGGCGTATAGTTGTTGTAGGAGCCCAGCTCGCCGGCAAAAATCTGGTACCACTCGCGGCGGTACTCGCTGCCGAAGGCCAGGTTGAGGCCCTGCCCTACTTCCTTAAAGCGCCGGCTGATGTTGAGGTCCACCACGTCTTGCTGCAGCTGGAAGCCGCCCGCGTCGAAGCTGGTGGGCGAGGCTGCGCCCAGCGTGGCGTTCAGCGTATTTTTCACGCCGTAGTGAAAGCGGTTCGAGCCGAAGCTGTTGCTCAGGTCCACGTCCCACTGCCCAAACGTGCCGCGCACGCCCACCGCGCCCTGCCCGTCGAAAATACGGCTGGTGATGATGGGGTCGAAGCCGTTGGGGTAGAGCGTGGCGTTGCTGCGCGGGTTCGGGATGGGGTCGCCGTTGGTGTTGCTGATGGTGGGAAAGCGCGTGTAGGCGTAGGCGTCGCCGCGGCGCACGTTGATGCCGCCAAACACGTAGGCGTAAATGTTCTCGCGCAGCGGCAGCTTGCTGTTGAGGTAGGCGGCAGTGTTGAGCGCTTTAGGGTCGCCGTATTCGCGGCGCTGAATGCCGTCGGGGGCGGGCACGTTGGCGCGCTGGGTGTGCTCGCGCTGGTTGAAATCGGCCGTCAGGTTTACGAAGCCACCCTGGCCCACGGCCACGCCGTAGTTGGCATTAACGTTGAAGTTGCCACCGTCAAAGGTCTTGTCGTCAAAGCGATACTTAGCGGTGTAGGCGCCGTAGTTGGCGTTGGCGGTCAGTTCGTTGGTGCTGGTTTTGAGCACGATGTTGATGACGCCCGCAATGGCATCGGAGCCGTACTGGGCCGACGCGCCATCGCGCAAAATCTCGATGCGCTCGATGCTGGCGGCCGGAATGGTGTTGAGGTCGGTGCCGGTGTTGCCGCGGCCCCGCGAGCCAAACAGGTTGATGAGTGACGACTGGTGCCAGCGCTTGCCATTGACGAGCACCAGGGTTTGGTCGGGGCCCAGGCCGCGCAGGCTGGCGGGGTCCACGTGGTCGGCCCCGTCGGCGCCGGTCTGGCGGTTTGAGTTGAACGACGGCGCCACGAACTGCAGCAGCTGGTTCACGTCGAGCTGACCGGTTTTAGCCGTCACCTGCTGCACGTCGATGAGGTCGACCGGCGAGGGCGAGTCCGTGACGGAGCGATTGAGGCTACGCGAGCCCACCACCTGCACGTCGGCGAGGGCGGTGGCATTTTCGGCCAGGCGCACCGTGAGGGAGCCGCCGTCGGCGCTCACCTCCTGGGTAGCGTAGCCCAGGGCGCTGATGAGCAGCCGTGGCTGAGCGGTGCGGGCGCGCAGCACAAAGCGGCCGTTGCCGTCGGTGCCGGTGCCGTTGTTGGTGCCTCTTTCCACCACCGTAGCGCCGATAACCGGCCGGCCGGCGGCGTCCTGCACCTGGCCCGTAAGCGTGCGCGTTTGGGCATAGGCCGCCGTAGCCGCCACCACGAAGGGCAAAAATAGTAGCTTGTTCCGCATATACTTGACTAGCTGACGACTAGCAGATGGTGAGCGCCAAATGTACACGAATTTCTGGTCTACCCCTATGATTTACAGGTGCATACCGCTATAAAACAAGAAAACCAGCCGGTGAGGGCTGGTTTTCAAGGGTATCAACGTCTATTCTGAGTGATTAAGCTACTTACTTGGCCTCAGACAAGCATGCGCATGGGGTCTTCGAGCAGGCTCTTCAGCGTTTGCAGGAAGGCCGCGCCGGTGGCACCGTCTACCACGCGGTGGTCGCAGCTCAGCGTCACCTTCATGATGTTGCCGATGGCCAGCT